>JAMFTA010000084.1 GCA_026225565.1 Caulobacter sp.
CCATGGTGGAGGCCCTGGGGGAGAAGATGGTCATGTCGGCGCCGCGCTCTTTCAGAAGGCGCAGCTGGTTGTCCTCAATGGTCTCGCGGATCTCGTCGTCGGAAATCTCGGGATAGGCGGGATCGATGTCGCCGCCGGTCTTGATGGCGGCGGTCTGGGCGGCGCGCCAATCATCGTGGGCCTTGGGCGCGGTGGTGTAGTGGCCGTGGCAGTCGATGATCATGGGGCGTCCTCGTCTTGGCTGCGGCGTCCGTCCCAGACCGAGGTCGAGACGTAGATCTCGCCGCGCATCAGTTTTCGGGCGGTGCGCAGCAGGGCAGAGCGGTTCACGCTCACCGCCCCGCCCTTCACCGTCACGTCCATATCCACGGTGAAGAAGCCGGTGGGATGCTCCACCTCCAGGCTCTTGACCGCCTCCACATCCTTGATCCCCGCGACCTCGGCGGCGATGGAGCCGGGGGTGACGCAGGCGGTGGCGACGCTGACGGCGCCGAACACGCCGATCGCGTCGTGCACCCGATGGGGAATGAAACTACGGGTGCAGATGATCCCGCCGTGCTGCGCCGGGGCCACCAGGCACATCTTGGGCACGGTCTTCTTGGTGACGTCGCCGAGGTTCATCATCGGCCCGACGACGAGGCGGATGGCCTCCACCTTGGCCTTCAACTCGGCGTCGGCTTCCAGAGCTTCGGGCGTCTCGTAACCGGTCTTGCCGAAGTCCGACGCCCGCATCACCACCACCGGCATGCCATTGTCGATGCAGGTGACCTCAACGCCGTTGACCAGGTCGATGGGGTTGCCAGTGGGTAAGAGGGCGCCGCAGCTGGAGCCCGCCACGTCGAGGAAGTCGATCGGGATCGGGGCGGCGGTTCCCGGCACGCCGTCGATGCGGGCGTCGCCGTCATAGCGAGGCTGACCACCGGGAGTCTGGATGCTCGCCACGCCAATGCTCTGGGTGTTCAGCATGTGCATGCGCACGTTGGTGAGATCGCCGGTGGCCTGCACCAGCCCCTGCTCGATGGCGAAGGGGCCGACGCCGGCCAAAAGGTTGCCGCAGTTCTGGCTGTCGGAGACCTCCGCCTTGTCCACCGAGACCTGCAGGAACAGATAGTCGACATCGGCGTCCGGGCGGGTAGGCGCAGACACGATCGCCACCTTGGAGGTCAAGGGGTGAGCGCCGCCCAGGCCGTCGATCTGGCGTGCGTCGGGCGAGCCCATGGCCGCCAGCAGCACCGCGTCGCGGGCGGTGATATCGGCGGGGAGGTCGGAGGCCAGGAAGTAGAGCCCCTTGGAGGTGCCGCCGCGCATGATGGTGCAAGGGATGGTGGTCTGCATGGCCTCAAGCCTCCTCCACGCTATCCACCCAGCGCAGACCCTTCTCGGCCAGGCGCTCGCGCATCTTATAGAGATCGAGGCCGAGGACGCCTGAGGCCAGGATCGCTCGCTTTTCGGTCTCGTTGGCTTCGCGCTTGACGGCCTGGGCGGCGACAGTTGCGGCTTCCTCGCGGCGCACCACCACCACCCCGTCGTCGTCGGCCACGATCACGTCGCCGGGAAAGATCATCGCCCCGGCGCAGACCAAGGGCGTGTTCACATTGCCCAGGGTCTCCTTCACCGTGCCCTGGGCGAAGATGGCCTTGGACCAGACCGGGAACTTCATCTGCGTCAGCTCGGCCACGTCGCGCACGCCGGCGTCGATGATCAGCCCCCGCACGCCCCGCGCCTGCAGGGAGGTGGCCAGCAAATCCCCAAAGTATCCGTCCTCGCAGGCACTGGTGGGGGCCACCACCAGGATGTCGCCGGGTTTGCACTGCTCGGCGGCTGCGTGGATCATCCAGTTGTCGCCGGGAGCGACCTCGCAGGTCACCGCCGAGCCGGTGATCCTGGCCGGGCGATAGATCGGCCGCAGATACGAACCCAGGAGTCCTTTGCGCCCCTGCGCCTCGTGCACCGTCGCCACCCCAAACCCCGCCAGGACGTCGATCACCTCCGCTTCGGCGCGGATGATATTGCGGACGACGATGCTCATGCGAGGCTCTTTTCGATGGCGTCCAGGGTGCGCATGGCGGCGATGGTCTGTTGCACGCTAGCGTTAGGCTCGCGGCCCTCGCGGATGGCGGCGAAGAACTCGCGATCCTGCAGCTCGATCCCGTTCATCGACACATCGACGCCTGAGACGTCGATCGGCTGTTCCTTGCCGTCGAACAAATCATCGTAGCGGGCGATGTAGGAGCCGTTGTCGCAGATGTAGCGGAAGAAGGTGCCCAAGGGACCGTCGTTGTTGAAGGAGAGCGAAAGGGTGCAGATCGCCCCGCCCGGGACCTTCATCTGGATCGACATATCCATGGCGATGCCGAGGTCCTTGTGCATCGGGCCTTGCACCCCGCGGGCGACACAGGCGGTCTCGCCGGTCTGGTACTGGAACAGGTCCACGGTGTGGCAGGCGTGGTGCCAGAGCAGGTGGTCGGTCCAGCTGCGCGGCTGGCCGAGCGCATTCATATTGGTACGGCGGCAGAAGTAGGTCTGCACGTCCATCTGTTGCACCTTCAGCTCGCGGGCCTTGATCTTGTTATGGATCCACTGGTGAGAGGGGTTGAAGCGGCGGGTGTGACCGGCCATGGCGATCTTGCCGGACTTGACGGCGGCGGCCAGCAGACGCTTGGAATCGGCCAGATTGTCGGCCATGGGAATCTCGACCTGCACATGCTTGCCGGCCTCCAGGCACTGGATCGACTGGGCGGCGTGCAGGCCCGTGGGCGTGGCCAGGATGGCGGCCTCAACGCCGGGCTGGGCCAGGGCCTCGCCAAGATCGGTGGTCCAGTGGGGGATGTTGAAACGCTCGGCCACCGCCTTGGTGGAGTCCGGCGAGCCGCCGGCCAGGGAGGCCACCTCCACGCCCTCGATCTTCTGGATGGCTTCCAGGTGTTTGACGCCAAAGGCGCCTTGTCCGGCAACGATGATTTTCATGGGGTCCTCAAATCCTTGCCAGGGTCAGCGGCAGGCCAACGTAGTTTTCGGCCAGCATGGTCTGCGCCGCGCGCGAATGACGAATGTAGTCCAACTCAGCGATCTGCAGGCGCCGCTCCAGCGGCCCGGTCTCCGGAAAGCGGTGGGTCAGGCCGGTAAGCCACCAGGAAAACCGCTCCGCCCGCCAAACTCGCTCCAGGGCCCGCGCGGAATAGCCGTCGATCCCAGCGGAGGAGTTGTGAGCGTAATATTCGCTCAGCGCCTCGCCCAGCATCACGACGTCCGACACCGCCAGGTTCAGGCCCTTGGCGCCGGTGGGCGGCACGATGTGGGCGGCGTCGCCGGCCAGGAACAACCGGCCGTGACGCATGGGTTCAGCGACGAAGGTGCGGAGCGGGGCGATGCGCTTCTCAAACGAGGGGCCGCGCACAACGTTGGCGGCCATCTCCGGCCCCAGGCGAAAGCAAACCTCGTCCCAGAAGCGGTCATCACTCCAGTCTTCCGCCCGGTCGTCCAGGCTGCACTGCACGTAATAGCGGCTACGGGTGCAGGAGCGCATGCTGGCCAGGGCGAAACCGCGCTCGTGGTTGGCATAGATTAGCTCGTGATTGCACGGCGGAACTTCGGCCAATACCCCCAGCCAGCCAAACGGATAGACCCGCTCGAAGGTCTTCAAGTTGGCGTCGGGGATGCAGCTGCGGCTGACCCCGTGATAGCCGTCGCAGCCGACGATGAAATCACAGTCGAGGCGCTGCTCCACTCCCTCCCTCTTCCAGGTCAGATGGGCGTGATCGCCGGTCAGCTCGTGGAGCCGGATGTCCTCGGCGTCGAAGGCGATCTTCACCCCGCGCGCCTCGGCGGCGGCGTAGAGGTCCTTGGTCACTTCCTGCTGGCCGTAGACCATCACCGTGGAGCCGGTCAGGGCCTGAAAATCCACTCGGAACCTCTCACCATCGTGGGACAGAGCCGCGCCGCCATGCACCAAGCCGTCTCGGTTCATGCAGGCGCCCACACCAAGGCGGTTCATGAGATCGACGGTGATCTGCTCCAACACTCCCGCCCGCACCCGCCCCTCCACATATGCGCGGTTGCGGCGCTCCATCACCACCACGTCGATATCGGCAGCCTCCAATATGAGGGCGAGAAACAGCCCTGCGGGGCCCGCCCCCACGATGGCGACCTGCGTGCGAATAATCGTCTCCAATGGTTGGATTGTTTGGCATATCCAGGCTACGCGCCTGCGACTTGCCCGGCATACTAAGCCAGCACAGGCCAGTGGCGATGGATCAAAGCGCCAGAAATTTGGACTATTTGACCGAGCAGACTTGTCAATCAGAGCTAGGGTAGGGATGCTGGCATGATGAAGGCCGACGTTATTCCATGTTTTTTTCTATACGGTGAAAGCCCCCGCACGGTAGGGGACCGGTTCCTGCATGTTGAGAGCTTGGACGATCGGAGCCGGCCCAGCGATTGGAACATCCGCCCCCACGCGCATGACAACCTCAATCACGTCTTCTATATCGCAGAGGGAGGGGGCGAGATGCAGGTGGAGATCGAAGTGATCGCGTTTGCCGCCCCCTGCCTTTTGTTGGTTCCCGCGCGCGTGGTGCATGGCTTTGCTTATATGACCGAGACGGCCGGATCGGTCTTGACCGTGTCAGAACCCTATCTGCGCGATCTGGTGGCGCGCGAAGCTGCATTCGCCCGCCTGTTCGCCGCAGCATCCGTGATCCCTTTTTCTAACACCACGCTGGTCGAAAGCAGCCTTGAGCAGTTGGTGCGGGAGCTGGCCTGGACCGCTCCCGGACACGCCGCTGCAGTGGAGGCGGTGTTGGTGCGTCTGCTGGTGGAGATGCTGCGCATGTCCCATAGCGCCGATCACGCCTCCGCCTCCGCCTCCGCCTCCGCCCAGGGCGCACAAGCTGGGCTGGTGGCCCGGTTTCGAGAATTAGTGGAGGCGAGTTACCGCACCGCCATCCCAGTCGCAGACTATGCTGAGCGGCTAGCGGTCACGCCTAAACAGCTCAGGGCGGCCTGCGTAAAGGTGGCGCGCGCCGGTCCTGTGCGGATCGTGCAGGATAGGGTGTTGCTGGAGGCCAAGCGGCTGATGCTCTATTCCAACATGACGGTAGCTGAGGTGGGCTATCATTTGGGCTTCAGCGATCCCGCTTATTTTTCCCGGGTATTTTCGCGCGGCGCGGGTGTGCCTCCCAGCACGTTTCGCGTTATCAACCCCGAACGCTAGAGACGATGCCGTGGTCATCCAGATCGATGGATCAGCCCATCGGCTGCGCCCGCACGCGGAGCTTATGCCTGAGCATGTCCGTTCCAAGGCGACGCTCACACCGCCGACCGTCTCCCAACAGCCGCGCCCGCGGGGACGACCGCTGCATCAACAGCCGAACACAAGAATGTCCCCCTCAATTGCACCCGATCAGTCCTTGCCAATCCAGCGCCGTCCACACAAGATAAATTGCCGTTGGGTTGACAGCATCCCAGCATCCTCAAATCCGGCGAGTGCTGCCACGGATTTTCAATTCACCTTCAACGATCGTGTGTGTCGGGAGTTCATCACTGTGATAGTCTACAAGAATCTCCAACGTCTTTTCCATCATCGAATCTAGACCAAATGATCGCCTGAGGCTGGGCAAGCCCGTCTCGTAATATGCAGTGCCGAGGTCGCACCGGGCAGTCCGGTTCGATCTCCTGCATGGAGGCGAACGGTGAGCCAGTCGGTTAAGTACGTGGGCCTGGACGTCCACAAGGACACGATTGCTGTTGCAGTAGCGCGGGATGGCCGGCGCACGGAGGTGCGCGAGCATGGTGAGATCGACAGCGACGAGACGCCGGGCTCGCTTGTCGATTGATGAGGCGAGTCACTGAGCCCTGGCCGATGTCACCCTACCGGCGACCAACGGCGGATGGTCGGCCAAATTCTATAGCGGCGGGTCTTATGCAGATCGTCAGCAATCCGGCTTTTTAAGCCCGATTCTGGGTGTCCGGGGGACAGAGCGCCCTTCTTGCTAAAGGGGGGCTCTTCGGTCGCGCTGCATTCCGATGTGGTAATATTTCTCGAGTGCGAGAATCTCGACGCGCCTGCTCAGGTCTGGTCGAGTGCTGGACTCAGTTCAATGGGCCGCCGGCCAATCGGAGCTGGCTATGGAAGTGACCTTCGCCTGGACTTACTCGCCATCCATGTCCGAAAACCGCGAGAGCCGACTATCACGAACTCCTATATTCGCGAGCATGGACCTCAATCACGACGCCTGCTACCGCGCGGTGGAAATCCGCGACGCCCGCTTCGACGGACGCTTCTTCACAGCGGTGAAGACCACCGGCATTTACTGTCGTCCAATCTGCCCCGCCCGCACGCCCAAGCGGGAGAACGTGGTCTTCTATCCCTCGGCCGCGGCGGCGCAGGAGGCCGGCTTTCGGCCCTGTCTGCGCTGCCGACCAGAGACCTCGCCCGACCTCGGCGCCTGGCGCGGCACCTCGAACACCGTCTCCCGGGCGCTGGTCTTGATGGAGGCTGGCGCGCTCGACGAAGGTGGCGTGGAGACCCTCGCCGGCCGGCTCGGCGTCGGCGAACGCCAGCTGAGGCGCCTGTTCCACCGGCACCTGGGCGCTTCGCCCATCGCCGTCGCCCAGACCCGCAGAGTGCTCCTGGCCAAGCAACTGATCCATGAGACGCGCTTGCCGATGACCGAGGTGGCGCTGGCGGCCGGTTTCGGCAGCGTGCGCCGCTTCAACGAGACCTTTCAGCAGCTCTACGATCGCCCGCCGATCGCCCTGCGCCGCTCCAGCCGCGAGGAGGCCTCGGCCGCAGGAGCCGTCACGCTGAAGCTGCCTTACAAGCCGCCTTACGACTGGGAGGCTATCCTGGCCTTCCTCAAGCCCCGAGCAATTCCCGGCGTCGAGGTCGTGGAGGACGGCGCCTACGCCCGTGCCATCGCTATCGGCGGGGTCAAGGGCGCCTTCATCGCCCGACTGGCTGAGGGCAATCGGCTTTCCGTGACGGTGGGCTTTCCAAAGTTGGAGGCCCTGCCTGCGATCATCGCCCGTGTGCGGCGCCTGTTCGACCTTGCGGCCGATCCGCTGGCGATCGGCGGGCATTTGTCGAAGGACGCGCATCTCGCGCCGCTGGTCGCCGCGCGGCCGGGCCTGCGCGTGCCTGGTGCCTGGGAGGGCTTCGAGGTCGGCATGCGCGCCATCCTCTGTCAACAGATCACCGTCGTCGCGGCGACCCGGATCGCCGGCCAGATCGCCGCCCAATACGGCGAGCCGCTAGACGAGCCGGTCCCAGGTTTCCCCGGCCTGACCCGCGTCTTCCCTACCGCCAGAGCCCTGGCTGTCGCCGACCTGTTTAACCTGCCTATGCCGCGCGCCCGCTCGGCCTCCCTGTCGGCGCTCGCAGACGCTGCCGCCGCAGACCCCTGGCTGTTCGGACCCAGAGCCTCGCTGGAGGAGGCCATCGCCACCTTGCGCCGCCTGCCG
This sequence comes from Caulobacter sp., assembly GCA_026225565.1. Taxonomy (GTDB): domain Bacteria; phylum Pseudomonadota; class Alphaproteobacteria; order Caulobacterales; family Caulobacteraceae; genus CAIOYC01. The sequence goes on from JAMFTA010000084.1 coordinate 7,462, forward strand.
GGCGTCGGCGAATGGACGGCGCAGTACATCGCGATGCGCGAGCTACGCGAACCCGACGCCTTCCCGGCCGCCGATATCGGCCTGATGCGGGCCATCGCCGACGAGGCCGGTGTTCGACCCAGCGCCGCCGGCCTCGCGGCGCGGGTCGAAACCTGGCGGCCCTGGCGCGCCTATGCCGCTATCCATTTGTGGAGCGCCGAGGGCGAGCGCCTGGCCGCCGCGGCCGACGCCAAACAGGCCAAGTCCAAGACAAAATCCCGCAATGGCCCGACCAAGGAGGTAAGCCATGTCGACCGCAGCGTCGCCTGAAGGCCTCGCTTTCGATCGCATTTCCACCCCCGCCGGTGAAGCCTTGCTGATGTGGGACGGAGACCGTCGCCTGCGCGTGTTCGACTGGGCTGGATATGAGCCCCGCATGCGCCGGCTGCTCGAGCGCCATTACGGCCCGACCGAGCCGAAGATCGCGGCGGCGCCCAGGCCGCTGAAGGACGCCTTGAGCGCCTATTTTGGGGGTGACCTCGAGAGCCTGAACGCCATCGTCTGCGCGACCGGCGGCACGCCCTTCCAGCGTACGGTTTGGGCGGCCTTGCGTGACATCCCCGCTGGCACGACCTTGAGCTACAGCGCCCTGGCCCAGCGCATCGGCAGGCCGTCGGCGGTGCGGGCGGTCGGACTGGCCAACGGCGCCAACCCGATCGGGCTGGTCGTGCCTTGTCACCGGGTGATCGGCGCCGACGGCTCGCTCACCGGCTACGGCGGCGGCATCGAACGCAAACGCTGGCTGCTACGGCACGAAGGCGTACCGATACAACAGTAAACGGAAACACCTGCCGCTCAACGCCACGCGAGATTCTTTTCACTCGGGTAGTCGCCCATCGGAATGTCCGATCACGCCATCGGTTTATTCCATTTTACTTGCTTCAGCTAACCGAAATATTCAGAGACTACATCTACGCCTCCGGAGAAAAGAATGACCTGTAGGAAAGTCAGAAGTTCCAAGGTTCTGATCGTCGGCGGTGGGGCCGGAATGGGCCTGGCGTTGGCAAAACGGTGTCTCGACGCCGGTTCAACCGTCATCATCGTCGGGCGCAACGAGGACAAGCTGCGGCGCGCCACCCAAGAGTTAGGAAGACCAGAGTCGCTAGTCGCGATCGCGACTGATATCGCGCAGGAAGGCCAAGTGGCCGATTTGTTCAAGCGGACCGGCCAGCTCGACAACATCGTCAGCACAGCCGCCGATATCGAAGGCGCCTATGAGTTGCTACCAGCCCTGAACCTGAAAGCCGCCCAAAGAGTCGTGGAAAGTAAGTTTTATGGGCCGCTGCTGCTCGCCAAACACGGCGCGCCTATGCTCTCGGCGGGAGGCTCCATCACGTTCGTATCCGGCATTGCAGCCTATCGCCCGGCGGCAAGGGGTTCGGTGGTCGCGGCCGTCAATGCGGCGCTGGAAGGGTTGGTGCGAGCGCTTGCGATCGAACTAGCGCCCATTCGAGTCAACGCGGTCTCGCCAGGCTGGGTCAACACGTCAATCTGGAGCTTCGTCGCTGGCGACAGGAAGGATGAGATGCTGAGCGCAATGGCCGCGCGGCTGCCCGTGGGACGGGTCGGAGAACCAGAGGACATCGCCGATGCCATCAGTTTTCTAATGGGCAACACATTCACGACGGGGACGACACTGCATGTCGAGGGTGGGCATCGCCTGATTTGAGCGGCGCGAACGCTTCGCTCGCGAAAGCCAGCAACAGCTTCAGCGCCGGCGCCTGAACGCGCCGACGCCGCCAGATCACGGAGAGCGAAGCCGTCCGGATCGGACCCGGCCAAGGCGTTTCGGCGATCTCGCCCCGATCGAGTGCATCGGCTACGGCAAGGCGCGGAACCAGGCCCAGCCCTGCGCCGGCAGCAACGAGACCTGCG
>JAMFTA010000085.1 GCA_026225565.1 Caulobacter sp.
GACGGCGTGAACCGTCTGGCCGATGGGCTTGTTTTCCTCGGTTGTGGGCTTAGCGGGAGCCGAAGCTGACCCGCAGGTTCAGGCCGATTTCGCGCGGCGGCGTGGTGGAGATGCCCACATAGCTGCTCGACGTCGACTGCCCCGTCGCGGTTATTGCGCCGCCGGCGCCCACCGACACCTGCTGATAGGCGGTGAACAGGGGATTGGTGCTGCTCAGAACCTTGGTGGTGTCGAACAGGTTCTTGGCGAAGAGCGTCAGCGTCCAGCGGCCGTTGGGATCGCGGATGCCGGTGAAGACGTTCACCAGGGCATAGGCGCTGACGTCGTCATAGGGGTTGCTCGGATCGTTGCGCGAGTCGCCGTAGAAGGAGACCAGCCCCCGGCCGAAGGCTTCCAGCTTGTCGGATATGGGCTGGGTGTAATCCGTCTGCAGGGTCGCGCTGAAGGGCGGCAGGAAGGCCGACCGCTGGGAGACCTTACAGGACGAGATGTGATTGGCGCCGGTGGCCGTCTGCAGTTGCGCCAGGGTTGGAGCGGTGTTGATCACGTCCGGCGTTCCATCGCCGTTCAGATCGGTGCAAGGCACGGCGGCCTTCTGGATCTTGCCCAGCGAATAGCTCGCCGTCAGACCCACATTCCAATCGTGGGTGATGCGGAACGAGGTCTGCGCTTCAAGCCCATTCACCTCGACCGGCACAGCGCTGACGAAATTGAACTCGTTGACCTGCTGCTGCACGCCCCCCGAGCCGGATGCGACCGTATCCACGTAATAGACGCCGTTGCCCGGCACGCGGTACGGATAGTTGTCGAAGGTCTGGTGATAGGCGCTGAGATCGAAGGTTATGCGATGATCGAACAGGGCCGTCTTGGCGCCGATCTCGTAGGAGGTGGAGGTTTCCGGCGCCAGGTTCAGGAACGAATTTTCCAGCGGCGATTGAGTTAGACTGAAATCTCCGATGACATTGATGCCGGGCCGGAAGGAGGTGCCCGTGCTGAAATAAACCATCAGGTCGCGAGTGAAGTTATACTTTGCAGAGGCGCTGTAGATTAGCTTTTTGTCGTCATTAGCATGGCTGCTCAACACCGTCCCATTGACGGTGATTGTATTGAGGTCTGAGTAGGTGATGTAACGCAGCCCACCCGAAAGCTCCGCCTTCCCATCCAGGAAGTGGCCTGTCAGGTTGCCGAAATAGGACTGCTCGTGGGAATGGCCGGGAGTCGTGATCGCCGTATCCACCACGGTGACCCCGCCGCCGAGAGCGGCTGGCAGGGTGACGATCGTCGGCTGGGCCAGGGTGCTGGGCATATTGTTCTGATAGTCGAAAAACCCGAGCACATAGTCGAAGAGGCCGGCGATGCGCTCCTCGTTCTGCAGGCGAACCTCGTGGGATTGCGATTTTTCGCGCGAACGCGTTTCGAGGTTATAGTCGTTGCCAGGAAAGATATTCGCCTTGTCCTGGGATTCCCCGCCATCGATGGCCTGGGTGTAATACTCGCCCTGATAGATCAGACGCTGCCCCCAATGGGACAATTCCGCCCGCCAGTTGTAGATGTTGTAGATCTGCCTGATGGCGAGCCCGCCATCTAAATTGGACAAGCGGTCGTTGGCGGTGATTTCGGTCGGGCTGGCCGCCGCGGCGGGATTCTCCAGATTGAAGGATTCGACCTGCGGATAGCTATAAAGCTTGCGGTCGAACCGCTCATACATGCCCGACAGCTTCAGCCAGTCGGTCGGCTCGGCGAGGGCGGAGATGCGCCAGCTGTTCACCCCCTGATCGGGCTGGCGGTTGTCCACCGAGCCCACAAGGGGGCGAACCCGGTCGTATTCGTCGTCATCGTGAAGGGCGGCGATGCGGATCGCCGCGACGCCAGGCAGGATCGGAATGTTGACTCCGCCCTGCAGGTTCTTGGTGCCGATGTCGTTGAAGGTGGTGTCCGCATAGCCGCCGTAGTTGTTCAGGTCCGGCTGCTTGGTGGTGACCGTGATCGCGCCCGAGGGCGAGGCGCGCCCGCGCAAGGTTCCCTGGGGACCTCGCAGAACCTCTACCTGGCTCACGTCGTACTGATCCTGCAGGATCACCGCGGCGGCGATCGGCGCATCGTTAAGATAGAATTCGACAGTCGGGTTGTTGCCGCTGGCGTTGATGTTGAAATCGATCCCGCGCAGCAAGGCGTTGGCGCCGGTGCCGTTCGCCAAGGTGGCCAGCTGCAGCCCGGGAACCAGGGCCTGAACGTCGGTGAAATTGCGCAGGTTCAGCTTGGACACCTGCGCCGCGGTCACCGTATTGACCGAGGCCGGCACGTCCCGCAGGGCCTCGTCACGGCGCCGCGCGGTCACGATCACATCCGGCGCCGCTGGCACCTCTTCCACCGCCGCCGGCTTCGCCTGGACGCCAACCGCCGGCGCCGTTTGGGCCGCGACATGCATCGGCGCCGCGAGTGCGAGGAGACATACACCCGCCATCGAATACGTAAGAGTAGATTTCATAAAAACGTCCACGCCCCTTAATGCGACTGCTTGTTTGCAATGTGCAGCTCGTTGTGCGGTGCATCGTATGCAAAAATATCACCGGCAATAGAGCGCCTGACGCCCCTGGGAACGACATATCGCTACTGCGATTGGGCATCGCACCCAAAGCCGCCGATCATCCGGTGTCATAGGCGCCCGCGCTCCGACGAAAATTCAGCGGCGAATTTCTTGCGGAGCACCAGAGAATTTCTTTCAGTAAGCCAAAGGGAGTGCGCTTTGCGCTGGCCGGCCTATTCTTGCGCCAGGCCAATCACCGCCGATGATGGCCGCCCATCCGCCCAGGAGATTTTGCGATGACCGAACATCTTGTCCGCCCCGACGTTCGCGCCTTCCTCGACGCCCTCAAGGCCAACCCCCGTCCGTCGCTGACAGCGGAGACCCTACCCGCGATGCGTCCGATGGCCTCCGTGGGTATGGCCATGCTGGAGCCGCCCGTGGGGCAGCTCGCAGTCGTCCGCGACGTCGTCGCGCCAGGACCGGGCGGCGAGATTGCATTGCGCCTCTTCGACGTCCACGCCGAGCGGGAGCCCGGGCCCGCCGTGGTCTTCTGTCATGGCGGCGGTTTCGTGATCGGTTGCATCGACACCCATGCCTCCATGTGCGCTGAGATTTCCCGCCAGCTCGACCTGCCGGTCATCTCGGTCGAATATCGCCTTGCGCCCGAGCATCCCTGGCCAGCGGCGCCGGACGACGCTGAAGCCGCGACCCGCTGGATCGCCGAGAACGGCGAGGCGTTCGGCCTCTCCATCACCGGTCTGGTCCTTTGCGGCGACAGCGCTGGAGGTGCGCTGACCATAGTCACCGCCATCGCCCTTCGGGACCGTCCGGCGGCCGTCCCCGTGATCCTGCAGTTTCCGATCTATCCGCCGGCCGATCTCGCCGGCGATTATCCCTCTGGGAAGTTGTTCGGCGAGGGCTTTGGCCTGGATGCTTCCAATATGGCCTTCTATAATGAGGCTTATGGGCCGGAGCACGGTCACTGGCGCGCGACGCCTGTTATCGCCGATCTGGCCGGCCTGCCGCCGCTCCTGATGTTGACGGCGGGTCTTGATCCTCTGCGCGACCAGGGGCGCGCCTACGCCGCCAGCGCCATCGCCGCAGGCGTGCCGACAACCTATCGCGAGGCGATAGGCACGATCCACGGCTTTGCCGGGTTTCGACGGGCGATCCCCTCGGGCCACGCCGATTTCGTCTCCGCGCTGGAGCTGGCCCGCGCGATGATCCAGGAGAGCCTGCGCGCGCGTTCGTAGTCAGCCCATCGATGGCGTGTTCTTCTCGCGCCGGTTGGTGAGGGGACGCCGGTAGGAGGGATCGTCCTTGCTGCGCGAAGGGGCGCCGTTGACGTGGATGTCCGGCACGTCCGCAAACGGAATGGGTAGGGTCGGCACGACCCCGGACCATTCGATCGCATTGGTCCGGAGGGCGATCTTCCAAGCCCCATCGCGCCGTTCGAACCGATCAATGTAGCGCCCCCCGGCGATCCAGTTGGAGTCGTCGCGGTTGCGGCCGACGAACAGGTA
>JAMFTA010000086.1 GCA_026225565.1 Caulobacter sp.
GGCCGTACCAGGCGACGCCGGCCTTCAGCGCCGGATAGCGGTCGACGCTCATCCACACCACCGCCCCTCCCCAGCAAAAGCCGTTGATGCCCAGCCGCTTCTTATCGACGAAGGTTTGCTGCTGCAGCCAATCGAGGGTGGCGCCCACGTCGCCCATCACCTGCTCGTTATGGGCGGTGGCGACGATCTTCTGGATGGCCCCGAAATCGGTGGTCGTCGCCAGGGTGTTGACGGGATCGGCGCGGAAGAAGAAGGCGGGGGCGATGGCCACATAGCCGAGCTCGGCGAAGCGGCGGCAAACGTCACGGATATATTCGTGCACTCCGAACACTTCGGAGACCACGATGATCGCCGGATAGCGGCCCCGGCCGGCGGGACGGGCCACATAGGCGGGCAGCGACAAGCCGCCTTCGGCGATCACCACATTGTCGGTCAGAAGATCGATGGCGTCGGTATGGATCGGCTCGGCTTCCGCCGATAGAGCGTAGGCGGCGTAGCCTGAGAACACCAATCCGGCGACCCCACGCCGAGAGAGATGGAAGTCCTCAGGCTCTGAGCCTTCGGGGCGGGTCAAGGCGATTTTGGAGACGGCCATAAGCGATCCATTGGGAGAAAGGACGCCCATGCTCCCTCGCGCCACGATCGAAGTCAAAGCCCCAAAGCCTTCAAATGATAAAGGCGTCGAGCCCAGAAGCCGATGGGGCCGCCGGCATGGAAGCCGGGACCGGCGGTCGTAGGGCGGCCTTGCCGGTCATTTGCTCGCGGGCCGTGCGGATGACGGCTAGGTGCTGCTCCACCGCATCGCGACGGGCGTGACCGCCGGACATGGCGGCGAGCAGATAGGTCTGCAGGGCGTAGATGGCGCGGGTCAGCGGGTTCTCGGCCGGCCCCGTCGCCGCGCTCTGTAAGGCCACGGTTTCGGCCATGATATTGTGCAGGGCGGCCTGAGGATCGGTATCCATCAGATCCAGCTGGCCGCGAATGGCTGTGTCGGCCGCCGTATAGGCTGCAGCGGCGGCGGCCAAAAGGGCGTTGTCGGCGTCACGTTTGCGCTGCCCCTCGTAGTCGCCGCTGTTGAACCGGCGCCGGTCCGGCCCGACGTACATCTTCGCATCGATCCAGGGGCGGGGCTTGAGGGTGACATTCTCCACCCGGCGAAACACGTGGCCGGCGGTGAAGGGCTTGCACAGGAACTCGTGGGCGCCGGCGTCGCGGGCGGCCTTGATGGAGGCTTCGCGAGTGTCGGCGCTAACGATGATCACCGGCGCCTTGCGGCAGGCCACCGTGCTGCGCCGCAGCCGGCGGGTGAAATCGACCCCGTCGAGGGCTGGTCCGGCCAGCTCCATGAAGATCAGTTGCGGCTGCCAATCGGCAGCGACTTCCAGCGCACGAGCCGTGCTGACAGCCTGCAGTCGCTGGCGCGCGCCCAGTTCCTTCAAAAGATCCGTCAACAGTCGGGCGGAGGCCATATTGGGATCGACCACCAAAACCCGCTCCAGATGGCGAGCGATGCGCGTCCTGATCTTTTCGTCGATATGAAACAAGGCGCTGTCACTCTTACGATGAGTTCCAGCCTACGATGGGACCGTAAAAATCCCGTTCACGCGAGCGTCAGCCCTGATCGCCGCCGCCCTCCGATCGATGATAGCTGCGACCGCCATAGCTGTCTTCGCCCGAGGCGGCCTTGGCCTGCTGCTCTTTCCAATAGGCGTCCCCGTCGCGGGGCTTGAACATGGTCCGCGGGGCCCCGTCCTTGCGCTCCACCGCAAAGGTGTTGGTCTTGGGATCGTAGAGCAGCTTGTCGCCGTTGGGGCGGTTTACCGTCTGCACGTCCCCCGGCGGATGTTCGATGAAACGATGGGCCTTGGCCACATAGTCCTTCACGTCCGCGGCGCCGAAATCGGGACCGTCGCGATGAAAGTGGTAGTCGGCGTTCTCCTCGGCGGTGTGGTTGCGATTGTCGCTCCACATGGGCGCGCCGTCGACCAGGGGAACCGGCGCACGGGGCGTGTCGCTACGCGAGTAGCTGGCCCCGCCGCGATCCGCATAGCGGTCGCTGGCGCCGCCATTGTCGTTGGGGCGCGGCGTCGGCGTCCCCTCGTCCGCCGTGTGACTGCGCGCGGGGGCGTCCGCGCCCCTGTCGCATGCCCAAAGACCCAGCCCGGCCATGACCAACACCGCTGTCAGCGCCGCCCCCTTCACTCCACCCATGTCTGCGCTCCGATTAATTACCCCTTAGAGATGAGTTTAACGGGATTGCGCGGGATCACAATCGCCAACCCCTCCCCCTGGGCCATAAACGATCGGACCTGACGGCGGCGGCGGAAGACGCTATCGGTAGGCGCACAACAAGAGGACCGCCGGTGGCTGAACAAAGCGTGCTGCTGATCGTCGGGGGCGGGATCGCCGCCTATAAGGCGCTGGAACTCGTGCGGCTCCTGCGCAAGGCCGGGATCGGGGTGCGCTGCATCCTGACCCGTGCGGGCGCGCAGTTCGTCACTCCTCTGTCCCTCTCGGCGCTCAGCGAGAACAAGGTGTTCGCCGATCTCTTCTCCCTCACCGACGAGGCGGAGATGGGGCATATCGAGCTTTCCCGCGCCTCCGACCTGGTGGTGGTGGCGCCCGCCACCGCCGACCTGATGGCCAAGGCGGCGCATGGCCAGGCGGACGATCTGGCCTCAACCACACTCTTGGCCACCGACAAGCGGGTCCTGATGGCGCCGGCGATGAATGTGCGCATGTGGCTGCATCCGGCGACCCAGCGCAACCTCGCCACGCTGAAGAGCGACGGCGTACTCCTCGTCGGGCCGGACGAAGGGGCGATGGCCTGCGGCGAGTTCGGCCCCGGTCGCATGGCCGAGCCAGAAGTGATCTTCGCGGCGATCCAAGCGGCCCTGGCCGGTCCCGCTGCGCGGCCGCTCGCAGGAAAGCGCGCCCTGGTCACGGCCGGGCCGACGCTGGAGCCGATCGATCCGGTGCGCTTCCTCTCCAACCGCTCCAGCGGCAAGCAGGGCTATGCGATCGCCGAGGCTCTGGCGCAGCTGGGCGCCGAGGTGGTGCTGGTCTCCGGCCCCACCGCCCTGCCGGCCCCTGTTGGCGTGAGCAGGGTGGAGGTGGAGACGGCGCAGGAGATGCTGGTGGCCAGCCAGTCCGCCCTGCCGGTCGACGTGGCCGTGCTGGTCGCCGCCGTGGCCGACTGGCGGCCGACCCAGCCGGCCGCCCGTAAGATCAAGAAGTTTGGCGCGGCGCCCGCACCGATCACCTTGGTGGAAAATCCCGACATCCTCGCCACCCTCTCGGCCCAGGGGCCAATGCGGCCGCAGCTCGTGATCGGCTTCGCTGCCGAGACCAACGACCTCGACCATAACTCCCAGGCCAAGCTGGCCAGGAAGGGCTGCGACTGGGTGGTGGCCAACGACGTCTCGCAAGAGGGAGTGATGGGCGGCGACAGCAATACGGTCTCCATCCTGAGCCGCGACGGCGTCGAGCGCTGGGAAACCGCTGACAAGGGCGCAGTGGCGCGGCGGCTAGCGGCCAAGATCGCTGAAACCATCCACTGAAATTAACGTTGCTCAACAGGCTTAGGGGCGGGGGCGGGCTGCAACAAGCGGAGGCTTAGGCCAATAGTCACTCATGACCGTTCAAGTCCAACTCAAACGACTTCCCACTGCCGGTGACCTGCCCGCGCCGAGCTATGAATCGGCGGGGGCGGCGGGCATGGATCTTCGTGCGGCCCTCGATCGAGATCAGCCCGTCATCCTCCCGCCGGGCGGACGTCGTCTTATCCCGACAGGCTTCTGCATCGCCTTGCCGCCTGGCTATGAGGCCCAGGTGCGGCCGCGCTCGGGGCTGGCTTTGAAGCACGGAGTCACCTGCCTGAATTCCCCCGGCACGGTGGACAGCGACTATCGCGGCGAGATCGCGGTGATCCTGATCAACCATGGCTCCGAACCCTTCGTCATCCAGCGCGGTGAGCGTATCGCCCAGATGGTCATCGCGCCCGTGGCGCAGTCCGCCTGGCTGGAGGTGGACACCCTGGACGAGACCGTGCGCGGCGCCGGCGGCTTCGGCTCCACCGGCCGCTAGGATTTGAAGAGAGAGGCCAACCTGGCTTGCAGGGCGCCCTCATCCTTCAACTCGCATTCCCACACCACCACAGGCCGCCAACCCATGGCCAGAAGCTTTTCGGTATTGGCGGCGTCGCGGGCGCGATTGCCGCCGATCTTGGCGATCCAGTAGTCGGCGTTCGCTTTCGGCTGGCGGGCCCCGCGCCGGCAGTCGTGGCCGTGCCAGAAGCAGCCGTGCATGAAGATCGCTGTTCTGCGCCCGATAAAGGCGATGTCCGGCGCGCCCGGCAGATCCTTGCGATGAAGCCGATAGCGCAACCCCATACGGGTCAGGAGCCCGCGCAAAACCCGCTCCGGCCCAGTGTTCTTCCCCTTCACCCGGCGCATCACCGCCGAGCGCTCGGCCGGGCTGAAGACGTCGGTGCTCACCGGCGACCGGCGGAGAACCGAGCGATGCGTCCGCGCTTGCCGATGAAGGCGGAGGCGAACCAACCGACCACGCTCACCACCAGGGCGCCCCAGAAGGCGGCCATGAAGCCATGCACCACAAAGCCATGCAAAAAGATCGACACCAGTCCGAACAGGGCCGCGTTGATGACCAGAATGAACAGGCCCAGGGTCAAAAGGGTCAGGGGCAGGGTGACCAGGATCACCAAGGGCCGCACCACGGCGTTGACAACGCCCAGCAATAGGGCCGCTAGGATCAGGGTCTGCACATCGCGGATATGCACCCCCGGCACAATCACAGACGCCAGCCACAGGCCCAGCCCCACGGCGACAATGCGGATAATAAGACCCATCAGACGCCCTTCCGGCAAATCGCGCTAGCTTCGCGCTTTGAAAGATGGGCTCATCCATCGGTCCGGCCAAGGAGTCAGCCATGAAACTCGCATCCGTGCTGATCGTCGCCGTATCCGGCCTCGTGCTGACCGGATGCGCCGAGTACGACTACGGCCCGCCGCCGCCGCCCCTCTATGTGCCGCCCCCGCCCGAGCGCCCGGCCCCGCCGCCCTACTACAGTCCCGCGCCCACGGCGGCGCCTCAGCGGTAGTCGCCCAGAACTGCGGAAACGCTTCACAGGCCGTCTGAGGGGCGTCGGCGCGCTGTCGATCTGGCCATGGCGCGTTAAAAGACGCCGCCTAATATGCGATCTGCGGGGTTCATCCGCCCTTCGCCTGGGTTTATGGATGAGCGACGATGGCCTTAAAAACCGAAAGCCCCACCGAACCCTTCAAGCGCGCGCTCGCCCACGCCGCCCGATCCCTGGCGGAAAGCCCCGACCTGGAGGTGGTGTTTTCCGGCGAAGCGCCCTCGCTGGTCGGCAACCGCGCCACCCTGCCCCATCCCCCGCGCGATCTGAACCCCAAGGATGCGGCGCGCCTTCGCGGCATGGCCGACCAGATGGCCCTGCGCCTGGCGCACCACGACGCCGCCGCCCATACGAAGCTGCGCCCCCAAGATCCGACGGCGGCCATGGCGTTCGAGGCGATCGAGCAGGCGCGGATCGAGGCCATCGGCGCCAACGCCCTGGGCGGCATCCGCCAGAACCTGACCGCCATCCTTGAATCCACCCTGGAGCGCAAGGGCGTCGGGCGGGCGACAGGCGGGGCGCCGCCGATGGCCGATATCCTCGGCCTGATCGTCCGCCAACGGCTGACCGGCGCGCCGCCGCCGGAGGGGGCGCGGGCGATGGTGGAAGCCCTTGGCCCGGAGATCGAGGCCAAGGCCGGCGCCGATCTGGACCGCCTCACCGACGCCGTCGACGATCAGGCTGCATTTGGCCGCATCGCCCGCACCATTCTGAAAGATCTGGATATGGGGGAGGACGCGTCGGAAGAATCTTCGGAGGATGCCTCCGACGATGAAGGCGAGCAGACCGACGAGCCGGACGAGGGGGATTCCGAAGACGGCGGGGACAGCGAAAGCTCCCAATCCACCAGCATGGAGAAATCGGAATCCGACGACCCATCCGAAGCCTCCGACGAAGCGGTGGATGGCGATGTGGACGAAAGCGACACGTCTGACGAGGCGCCGGATGCCGGCGATGGTCCCAAGCCCTCGCGCCCTGACATCAAGGATCACGGCCGGCCCGAGCCCGCCTATAAGATCTTCTCCACCGCCGCCGACGAGATCGTCAGCGCGGAGGACCTGTGCGATCCCGAAGAGCTGACCCGGCTGCGCGCCTATCTGGATCAGCAGCTGTCGGTCCTCTCCAACGTGGTCTCGCGCCTGGCCAACAAGCTGCAGCGCAAGCTGATGGCCCAGCAGAACCGCACCTGGTCGTTCGATCTGGAGGAGGGGATGCTGGACGTCTCGCGCCTCACCCGCATCATCATCGACCCGACCGCCCCCCTGTCGTTCAAGCAGGAGGACGAGACCGAATTTCGCGACACCGTGGTCACCATCCTTTTAGACAATTCCGGCTCCATGCGGGGCCGCCCGATCATGGTCGCCGCCGTCTGCGCCGACATCCTGGCCCGCACCCTGGAGCGTTGCGGGGTGAAGGCGGAAGTTTTGGGCTTCACCACCCGCGCCTGGAAGGGCGGGCAGGCGCGCGAGGAATGGATCAAGGCCGGCAAGCCGCCCCAGCCCGGGCGCCTGAACGACATCCGCCACATCATCTACAAGTCCGCCGACGCCCCCTGGCGCCGGGCGAGGAAGAACCTCGGCCTGATGATGCGCGAGGGGCTCTTGAAGGAAAACATCGACGGCGAGGCCCTGCTCTGGGCCCACCAGCGGCTGATCGGCCGGCCCGAACAGCGCAAGATATTGATGGTGATTTCCGACGGCGCGCCGGTGGACGACTCCACGCTGTCGGTCAACTCCGGCCACTATCTGGAGCGGCACCTGCGCACCGTGATCCAGCAGATCGAGACCGCCTCCCCGGTGGAGCTGATCGCCATCGGCATCGGCCACGACGTCGGCCGCTATTATAGGAAGGCGGTGACCATCGTCGATGTGGAGCAGCTCGGCGGCGTCATCACCGAACAGCTGGCCGACCTGTTCGATGAGGAGCCCAAGCGGGCGGGCCGGATGGGGCCGGGCCTGCAACCGCCGCCCGTAGTGCAGGGTCGCACCGCCGCCGCCCGCACCCCGGCCCTGGCCCGTTGATCCTCGCCAATACCGCCGACGAGCGGGCCCTGGCCCGCCGCCGCCTGCCGCGCGCCCTGTTCGACTACATCGATGGGGGCGCCAACTCGGAGATCACCCTTGCGCGCAACGTCGCCGATATGGAGGCGCTGGTGCTGCGCCAGCGGGTGATGCGCGACGTCTCGACTATCGACACCTCCACCACCCTGTTCGGCCAAAAGCTCGCCATGCCGCTGATGCTGGGGCCGGTGGGCTTCGCCGGCATGTTCGCCAAGCGTGGCGAGGTGCAGGCGGCGCGGGCGGCCGAGACGGCGGGGGTTCCCTTCACCCTCTCCACCGTCGGCATCTGCGCCATGGAGGAGGTGGCGGCGGCGGTGACCGCGCCGATCTGGTACCAGCTCTACATGATCAAGGATCGCGGCTACATGGCCGCCCTGCTGCAGCGGGCCAAGGCGCTGGGCGCGCCCGTCCTGCTGTTCACTGTCGATCTGCCGGTGTCGGGCGCCCGCTATCGCGACCAGCGCTCCGGCTTTTCGGCGACGCTGCCGCCCATGGCCCGACTGCTACGCGCCCTTGACGGCATGGCTCACCCGCGCTGGTTGCTGGACGTCTACCTCGGCGGGCGGCCCCACGATTTCGGCAATATCGTCGCGGCCATTCCCGAGGGACAGGCGGGGGACTTCTCCGGCTGGATCCACCGCAACTTCGACCCCACCGTAACCTGGGCTGACATCGCCTGGGTGCGCCAGCATTGGGACGGCCCCATCGTCGTCAAGGGCGTGCTGGATCCCGAAGACGCGCGGGCCGCCGCCGACGCCGGGGCGGACGGGATCATCGTCTCCAACCACGGCGGTCGCCAGCTCGATGGCGCGCAGACCACCGTGCGGTCCTTGCCACCGATCGTCGATGCGGTGGGGGATCAGCTGACGGTGCTGATGGATGGCGGAGTGCGCTCGGGTCTCGACGTGCTGCGCGGCTTGGCGCTAGGAGCTGAAGGCGTGCTGATCGGCCGGGCTTGGGCCTATGCCCTGGCAGCGGGCGGCGAGGCGGGGGTGGCGCGCATGTTGGAGCGGATGCAGGCGGAACTGCGTGTGGCCATGGCCCTCACCGGCTGCACCGATGTGAAGAGGGCCGGCCGCCATCTCTTGCTCGAAGCCTAGCGGTCAATCGACCGCCAAAGAAAAAGCCCCGCCGGTCGCCCGGCGAGGCCCGATCGATTGTGGAGATGTCTTAAGACGCGGTGGAAGCCGCTGCGGCTTGACTGGCCAGCTTGGCCTTCACCTGGCGCTTGATCTTCAGGGCGCGGGGCGACAGCGCCTCGTCCCGGGAGTTTAGCAGCACGGGATCCAACCCGCCCCGGTAATCCAGGGTGCGCAGCGCCGCGTTGGTGATCTTCAGCTTGAAGCTCTGACCGAGCACTTCGGACGCCACGCTGATCTGCGCCAACGACGGCAAAAACCGGCGCTTGGTCTTGATGTTCGAGTGGCTGACATTATGGCCCACCATGGGGCCGACGCCCGTGAGTTCGCAGCGGCGCGACATGAGGGAAACTTTCCAGTGAAATACGAGGAGCGGAACAGGAGCCCCGCGCGAAGGTTGCGTCGTATAAGGTTCCAAGCTTGCCCCGTCAAGCCGGGCATCGTCAAACCGCCATCCCAAACAGACATCCTGGGGACACCCAGCGCCTCAGGGCGGTCTCTTTTATCCCCTAAGACACGGACACCATGATCAAAGCTCCAATCAAGCCGCTCCTCCTCATCGTCTTGCTGGCCGCGCCCGCCGCCACCTTCGCTGAAGACTCTCAGGCCGTGCGTCCCGGCTATTGGGACTACACCACCTCCACCATCCTGCCCGGCAACAGCGACGGCAAACGCTGTGTGCGGCCCGAGCAGATCGATGAATTCATGTCCGGCCCCCACAATCACCACTATGTCTGCACCTATCCCGACAAGCGGGTCGGCGACGGGCGCGCCTATTTCAACGGCGAGTGCGTCAGCAAGCACGACGACCACTATAAGATATCCGTCGCCGGCGACTATGGACCTACCCACTTCACCCTCAAAGGTCACATCCAGGGCAAGATTTTTGGTTTGCCGCTCAGCTCGCCGATATCCATCGACGCCAAATGGCTCAGCCCTGATTGTCCCTTGGGGTCGAAGTAGCCCAGCCCTGGCGTCTTGTGATCGGCTGAAAATCAGCACACCATATCTGGTAGGGAACAAAGGCTGAATCAGCACACATCGCCGATTCGGTCCCGATTCGTTTCGCCCCTGTTCCGGCGCCGGCTACACCCTTGTTAAGACTCTCCTTTTCCGAGCCAGGCTACCCGCCCGCGGCCTGGATGGATTTGTAAACCTGCTCGCGAACGGCATAGGTCGGCTCGCGTTCGGGCGCGTCCCAGACGAAGGGCGCTCCGCCCATGGCGTTTTCCAGCGCGTCCATGAACTCGTGCCAGCCCGGCAGATATTCGTGGGGATCGTAGTTGGCGGGGAACGTGTGGGTGAGGGTCAGCAGCGATCCGTCGCCAAAGGGTTCCAGGTCGAAGGCCAGGGTGACGTCATCGTCCTTGAACCAAGGCTCGCGCCAGATCATCGAGAAATGACCGGGCGGGTCGATGGCGAGGATCGTCCCTTCCATCACGATGGGCGCCATGGCGAAGCGGATGCGGAAGACGCCCCCGGGATGCAAGTCCACATCGACATCGCCTAACCAGTCACCCAGCTTCTCCTTCACCGTCAGCCACGACCAGACTTCAGTGGCGGGCTGGGGCAGAACACGCCTGAATTGCACCACCGGCTTGCCGTCCACAGTCAGGCGGCGGCCGTCGCGCACCGCCTCCGGCCCCAGCGCCTCCACGTAGCGGTCACGTAGGGCGGCCCAGCTTTCCGGCGGTGCGAACGGAGTTCCCTCCAGCCAGGCGTCGAGCTGGCCCATGATCATGGTCCAGCCGGCGGCGTTGCGGGTGGCGTCGTCTTGGGCGGGATAGGACTGGGTGAGGGTCAGCACGCATCCATCCCCGTCCGGCGCCAGAGCCCAGCGGACCACAGCGGCGGGCGGAATGTTCTCGAACCAGCTGTGGGCGATCAGGTGCGGGACGTCACAGGCGGTCACATGCCCCTCGCTGACCAGGTCGGAGTTCTGGAACCGGTAGCTGAAGCGTGAGCCGGGTGTCAGCGGCGCGGGGTCGCCCAGCCACTCCACCCCCATCCAGGCCTCGATCCGCTCGGGAGTCGATAGGACGGCGAACAACTTCGCCATTGGCTGCCGATAACGGCGGGTCAGGCTCAGCTCCATACCCGGCTTTAAGGCGCGAAAACGGGCTATGGTCTCTACATCCAGCATGATCAGCTCTCCCGATTGAGATGAAGCTCCAGGTCGTCGAGTTTTCCGGTCCAAAAGGCGCGGTAGGGCTTCAGCCAGGCGTCCAGCCCAGCGAGGGGCTCGGGGTTCAGGCTGTAGAGCCGGCGCTGAGCGTCCTGGCGCACGCGGATCAGGCCGGCTTCGCGCAGCAACCGCAGCTGTTTGGACACCCCCGGCTGGCTGATCGGCAGCATGGCGGCGAGCTCTCCCGCCGCCCGCTCGCCCCCGCACAAGGCGTCTAGGATGCGGCGGCGGCCGGGATCGGCGAGCATGGCGAAGGTTCTGTCCATATAGTTATATAGCCATTTAGCGATATTATAGTCAAGACTGCCGCCGGACGACGCTTCGCCCCTTGTGACGGGCGGGGGAATCGCCAAATGTCGGTGCATGAGCGATCGCCCCTCCGGCCAGGCGCCCTCCCGCCTGGTCGCCGTTCTCGGGCCGACCAACACCGGCAAGACCCATCTTGCCGTCGAGCGGATGCTTGGCCACGCCTCGGGCATGATCGGCCTGCCTTTGCGTCTCCTGACGCGGGAGATCTACGACCGGATCGTCAAGCTGCGCGGCCCACGCGCCGTCGCCCTGATCACCGGCGAAGAGAAAATCGTCCCCCCAAACGCCGCCTATTTCGTCTGCACCGTGGAAGCGATGCCGTTGGGGCGCGAGGTGGAATTCCTGGCCATCGACGAGATCCAGCTCTGCGCCGATCCAGGCCGCGGGCATGTTTTCACCAACCGCCTGCTGCACGCGCGGGGGCGCAGCGAGACCATGTTCCTGGGCTCCGCCGCCATGGGGCCCCTGATCCGCCGCCTCCTGCCCGGCGTGGAAATCGTCGCTCGCGAGCGGTTTTCGGTGCTCTCCTACGCCGGTTCCAAGAAGCTCACCCGCCTGCCGCGCCGTTCCGCCGTGGTCGCCTTCTCGGCCGATCAGGTCTACGCCGTGGCCGAACTGATCCGCCGCCAAAGAGGCGGGGCGGCGGTGGTGATGGGCTCGCTCAGCCCCCGCACCCGCAATGCCCAGGTGGCCCTATTCCAGTCGGGCGAAGTGGACTTTCTGGTGGCCACCGACGCCATCGGCATGGGCCTGAACATGGACGTGGACCATGTGGCCTTCGCCGGTTTGCGCAAGTTCGACGGCAAGCGCACCCGCTGGCTGACGCCGCCGGAAGTGGCGCAGATCGCCGGCCGGGCGGGGCGCTATCGGCGGGACGGAACCTTTGGCGTCACCGGCGAATGCGCCGAGATGGACGAGGACCTGGTGCAGTCGGTTGAGGGGCATCGTTTCCAGCCCATCCCCGCTGCCGAATGGCGCGCCGCCAACCTGGATTTCGCCTCCCTGCCGGTCCTGATCCGTTCCATGGCCCGCCCGCCCCTGCAGGACGGGCTGAAGCTGGCCGAGGCGGCGCTGGACGAGATCACTCTGAAGGCCCTGGCCTCGGACCCCGATGTCCAGGCCAAGGCCAGGAACCGCGCCCATCTGCGGCGCCTGTGGGAGGTCTGCCAGACTCCCGATTTTCGCAAGATGACGTTGGAGGAGCACCTGCGCCTGGTGCGCGAGGTATTCGACCGGCTGACCGGCCCGGGGCTTGCGGGCGCAGCGCGGCTCAGCGAGGACTGGATCGCCGGTCAGTTCCAGGCGGTAGACCATACGGGAGGCGAGATCGACGTCCTGGCCCAGCGGCTGGCCGGGGTGCGGACCTTAGCCTACATTGCCAATCGGCCGGACTGGCTGCGCAATGCAGCAGAGTGGCAGGGGCGCACGCGGGCGCTGGAGGATCGCCTCTCCGACACCCTGCATGAGAAGCTGATGCAGCGCTTCATCGACCGGCGCACCAGCGTGCTCATGCGCTCCCTCAGCGTCGGCGCGGAAATCCTCGCCGGGGTCACCGACGATGGGTCGGTGACCGTAGAGGGGCAGTTCGTCGGCCAGTTGCAGGGCGCGGTGTTCGCCCCCGCCGAGGGCGCCTCGGTGCTTGAAACCAAAACCCTGCGCCACGCCGCCCAGCGAGCGGTGGGACCGGAGATCGCCCGCCGCCTCGGTCACCTCGCAGCCGATGGCGACGAGCGGTTTGCGCTGCTTCCCGACGGCATGATCCTGTGGAACGGCCAGGCGGCGGGGCGGCTGGCTGGCGGGCGTCCCTTCAGTCCGCGGGTGAGCCTGCTCGGAGAGCTCGGCCCCGTCCCGGCGCGCGAACGGGCCAAGGCGCGCCTTGAGGCCTTTATCGCGGCAGAGGCGGGCCGCAAGCTCGCGCCCCTTCGCCAGTTGGAGGCGGCCATGGCCGAGGGGCGGCCGAAGGGCTTGGCCCGCGGCGTGGTCTATCGGCTGCTGGAGGCGGGGGGCGTGCTGGACCGCCGGGCGGTGGCGGGGGAGTTGAAGGCCCTCAGCCAAACCGAGCGGCGATCCTTGCGGGCGCTGGGGCTGAAGTTCGGTCCCTACACCCTCTACGCCCCGGCGCTTCTTGCAGAGGACGCGCGTTTGCTCAGCGCCGCCTTCGCCAGCCTAGAGACGCCCCGTTGGCGGCCGCCGACGGACCGGCCGAGCCGATTGCCCGAGCCCCATCCCTCGCCCTTGGCGCTCGCCGCCTATGGACTGCAGGCCTGCGGACCCTTGGCCGTGCCGGTGGAGGCGCTGGATCGGCTGGATGCACATCTGCGCGCCGCCCCGGCGAAGGACGGCGCGGTCGCCTTGACGCCGCAAGCCCTGGCCGACCTCGGCTGGGACGAGCCGACCGCCGGGGCCATCCTGCGCGGCCTGGATTTCGCCACCGCCCGCAAGACCGCCCCTGGAACGCCGAGCCTGTGGCGGCTGCGGCGCAGCAAACCGCCCGCGATCGTTCCGGCCGGCGAGGCTACCGCGCCGTCGCCCATTTCGCCCTTCGCCGCCTTGGCCGCCTTCAAGGTCGCGCCTCGACGAGCGCGGCGCCCCCGCAAGTCGCGCCGTTCCGTGGCCCTTTCCGCATGAGCGAGGGCGGGGAGGACTGCCGCATCGACGTCTGGCTCTGGCGCGCACGGTTCTTCAAGACCCGCAGCCTGGCCAGCCGGTTCGTCGAGGCGGGCCGCATTCGCCTGACGCGTCAGGGTCGGGAAACCCACATCGGCAAGCCTTCCCATGCGCTGAAAGCGGGGGACCAGTTGGTGTTCGCCGTTGGCGGGCGGGTGATCGCGGTCAAGGTCTGCGCCTTTGGCGCGCGGCGCGGTCCGCCCCCCGAAGCACGGGATCTATACGCCCCGCTGCAAGACGCGATGGGCAAACGCCAGGAAATCTCGCAAGGCCCCGATGCGCAGCAACGTTGACAATCCGGCCCATCGCCTCGAAAAGTCCCGCGCCTTTAGGGGCGCCCCATCCTGAGAGTTCTCGATGACCTACATCGTCACTGACGCCTGCGTAAAATGTAAGTTCATGGACTGCGTGGAAGTGTGTCCGGTGGATTGCTTCTACGAGGGCGAGAACTTTCTGGTCATCCATCCGGACGAATGCATCGACTGCGGCGTGTGCGAACCGGAATGTCCCGTGGACGCCATCAAGCCGGATACCGAGGACGAGGCCGACGGCAAGTGGTTGAAGGTGAATTCCGATTTCGCCAAGGTCTGGCCGAACATCACCGTCAAGGGCGAACCTCCCGCCGACGCCGAAGCGTTTGAGCGCGAGGAGGGGAAATTCGAGAAGTATTTCTCGGCAAATCCCGGCAAGGGCTCGTAACCCTTCGTTCACCATCCTTACCCAAGCCTTTCAAAGGGCTGGATTTTGTGATACGTCATCTATCGACAGGGTGAGGCGGCGCGTTGCGCCCCGCTCTGCCAACGTCACAATCAGCCGTCCGATCCAGACGTGCGTCCGACCCTTAGCATGGGGCGCTTCGGAATTTACCGGAGCGCACGGATAGAAGGCCCGCATTTTCGCGGGCGTCCTTCATTCCGCCCACGCCGAGACTCTGGCGTTGGGTCGCGGCGCCCTTCGGCCGCTTGGCGGCCGTACGGAATGGTGAAGAAGGATTATCGATGAGCAAGAGCGCACTCGAATTCGCCGTTGGCGATCACGTCGTCTATCCAGCCCATGGCGTGGGTCAGGTCAAGGGCGTGGAAACTCAGGAAGTGGCCGGTCTCGCGCTCGATCTCTACATCATCACCTTCGACCACGAAAAAATGACCCTGCGCGTGCCCACCAAGAAGGCCAAGACGGCCGGCCTGCGCGGCCTCGCCGACGGCGCGGTGGTCACTCAAGCCATGACCACGCTCAAGGGCCGCGCCCGGGTGAAGCGCACCATGTGGTCGCGCCGGGCCCAGGAATATGAAGCCAAGATCAACTCCGGCGACCTGATCTCCATCGCCGAAGTGGTGCGCGACCTGCACCGCGCGGACAATCAGCCCGAACAGTCCTATTCCGAGCGCCAGCTCTATGAATCGGCCCTGGACCGCATGGCCCGCGAAGTCGCCGCCATCGAGAAGATCGATCGGGACGCGGCGGTGGGCCTGCTCACCAAGTCGCTGATCAAGGCGGCCTGATCCGCGCCGGCGACTAGGCGCCGGGCTCTCTTCCGCTGGGTCTTGCAGTTAGCACTGCGATGCGTTCGTTTGTCGGATTATCGCCTGCTGGCGCGGTCGTTTCGCTTTCGAAGCGGCCGCGTCGTCTCGCTCATCGGCCCGACCCTATTGCTCCCCGCGCCCGCCACCCCTAGAAGCGGCGCGGGCGCAAAGGGTAGGATTTCGCCATGAAGCTTCTCGCCGGCAATTCCAACAAGACGCTCGCGGCCGCCATCGGGGATTATCTCGACGCGCCGCTGACCAAGGCACAGGTGCGCCGCTTTGCCGACAATGAGGTATTCGCCACCATAGACGAGAACGTGCGCGGGGAGGACGTGTTCGTCATCCAGTCCACCTCCTACCCCGCCAACGACAATCTGATGGAGCTCCTGATTGTCATTGATGCGCTGAAGCGCGCCTCGGCCCGGCGGATCACGGCGGTGATGCCCTACTTCGGCTATGCCCGTCAGGACCGGAAGACCGGCGGTCGCACTCCCATCTCCGCTAAGCTGGTGGCCAATCTGATCACCCGGGCGGGGGCGGATCGGGTCTTAACCTTGGATCTGCACGCCGGTCAGATCCAAGGCTTCTTCGACATCCCTACGGATAACTTGCTGCCATCCCTGCTGCTCGCCTCCGATATCCGGGCCCAATATAACGTGGCGCCGGACCTGATCATCGTCTCGCCCGACATCGGCGGCGTGGTGCGCGCGCGCGCCCTGGCCAAGCGGCTGGATATCGACCTAGCCATCGTCGACAAGCGCCGCTCAGGCCCCGGCGAGAGCGAGGTGATGAACATCATCGGCGAGGTGGAGGGGCGGCGCTGCATCCTCTATGACGACATCGTCGATTCCGCCGGCACTCTCTGCAACGCCGCCAAGGCCCTGGTCGATCAGGGCGCCCAGCAGGTCTCCGCCTATATCAGCCACGGGGTGCTGTCGGGGCCGGCGGTGGAGCGCATCAACGCCTCGGTGCTGACCGAGGTGGTGATCACCGATTCCATCGAGGCGCCCGATCGGGTGTCCGGCTGTGGGCGCATCCGGCAGATTTCCGTAGCGCCGTTGATCGGTGAGGCGATCCGCCGTATCGCTAATGAGGAATCCGTCTCTAAACTGTTCGACTGACCATTGGGTCGTCTGGGCGGCGGGGACATATATAGTTAACGATGTTACGACAGACTGGGGAATGGACCGAGGATGTTGCGGGCGGGGCAAAGCTTGGCTGTTATTCGTTTCCGGGATTTATGTCTTATGACGCTCACCTTTAAACTGAAATTCGGCGCCTTTAAGCTTGACCGCGCGGGCTCGGCCGCCGGGCTATTGGCCACAGGGTGCGCCGCCTTGGCCTTGGCTGGGTGCGCGGAGGCGCCCCTCGCTCCGGCGCCCATCCCCCCCCACGCCGAGGCGCCGCCGCCGGTGGCTCTGTCCGGGCGCGTGGTGGAAGCAGCCAGCGAATATCACGTCTATATGCAGCGGGTGGCCCGCATCGCGCCGGTTTTCGTCAACGGCCCACAAGTAGAGGATTCGCTGACCGCCGGCGAAGCGTTCGAGGCGCAGCAGCTGTCGCGCGGGGTGATCGCCTATGGCGCCCTGATCGCCCTGCAGGACCCGAGCTTCGTCGCCGGCGTGCGCA
>JAMFTA010000087.1 GCA_026225565.1 Caulobacter sp.
CTCCACCCTTCTTCGCCGTTCACAACGTCCGCTCCCGGCGACGGTGGGCGCTCCACCGGCCAGGCCCGCCCTTAAGGCCCATGGAGGAGATTGTCGGCGAGCGTTTGAGGGTGTCAAGGACGGCCCCGAAGGGGCCGCCGCCGAGCGGCGCTGCGCGTCCGTGACACCCTCAAACGCCATCGCCGTATCGTTCCACCATGGGCCTTAGGGGCTATTGGAACTGCGGTTCTTTGAGCTGGATCCCCCCATCCTGTCATCCCGGAAAGCTCGCAGAGCTTATCCGGGACCCAGCCCCCCTGCTCTACGATCTGGTCCCGGCGCTCCGCTCCGCTGCGGCCGGGATGACAGGTTGGGGATTTTGGAACTGCGGCTTACCGTACATTCCCCTCTGCTGACACCCGCTCAAACCGCCCCAGATGAGAGCTGCTCCCACGCCGCATCCGCCTCCAACCCCGTCACCCGGGGCCAGTCGGGGGTCTGGTTGCGGAACCAGGTGAGCTGGCGCTTGGCGTAGTTGCGGGTGGCCTGCTGGGCCTGCACAATCGCCTCGTCGAGGGTGAGCTCGCCGGCCAGATGCCGGGCCAGTTCCGGAAAGCCCACCGCCTTCATGGCCGGCAGCAGCGGATCCAGCCCCCGCGCCATCAGCGCCGCCGCCTCTTCCAAGGCTCCCCCCGCCACCATCGCCAACAGGCGCGCGTCGCAGCGGGCGTAGAGTTCGGCGCGGTCCGGCTCGATCACCGCGCCGCGCCAGCTTCCCGGCGCCAAGAGGGGCGCGGTGTCCGCCTGCCAGGCGCCCAAGGGCTTGCCGGTGGATTGCAGCACCTCCAGAGCGCGCAGCAGCCGCTGACGGTCGCCGGGGGTGATGCGCTCGGCGCTGACCGGATCGCCGGCGTGCAGCGCCCCCCGCACCGCCGCCTCGCCGCCCTCGCTCCAGAGGTCCGCCACCGCCGCCCGCGCCCGGGCCGGCACCTCGGGGATCTCCGCCAGGCCATGGGTGAGGGCCCGGAAATAGAGCCCCGTCCCGCCAACCACGATGGCCGTGCGCCCGCGCCCGGCGATCTCGGCCAAGACCCCCGCCGCCGCCCTTTGCCACCGGCCCACCGACCAGCCCTCGGCCGCATCGACCACGCCATAGAGGTGGTGGGGCGCCTGGGCGCTCTCAGCCTCGGTCGGGCGGGCGCTCAGCACCCGCAGATCCCGATAGAGCTGTAGGGCGTCGGCGTTGACGATCTCGCCCCCGGTCGCCTCGGCCAGACCCAGGGCCAGGGCCGACTTGCCGCTTGCGGTCGGCCCCGCGATCAGCCAGACGCTTTGCCCCATGTTGCTCGCGCTCACCCTCGTCTCGCCCGATCCCGCCAAATTGCCCCGCGCCGTCGACGCCGGGCTTGCAGCCCTGGCCTCGGCCGGTGCCCGCGTCAAGGAGCCCCGGACCCTCGGCCCCGGCGCCATGGAGTATTTGCTGGAGGCGGACAGCATCGCTCACCTGCGCGCCGCCGTGGACGCGGCCCTGGCCGGGCTTGAGACCGACAGCGCCATCCAGCCCTATGCCGACCGCAAGAAGCGCCTTTTGATCGCCGACATGGATTCCACCATCATCGGCTGCGAATGCCTGGACGAGCTGGCCGACTTCGCCGGGGTCAAGGACCAGGGCTCGGCCATCACCGAGCGGGCAATGCGCGGCGAAATCGGCTTCGAAGGCGCCCTGCGCGAACGGGTGGCCATGCTGAAGGGGCTGGAGCTGTCGGCCCTTGAGCGCTGCTACGCCGAGCGGGTGCGGCTGAACCCCGGCGCCCGCACCCTGGTGACCACCATGGCCGCCCATGGGGCCCGCTGCGTGCTGGTGTCGGGCGGGTTCCGCTTCTTCACCGGCCGGGTGGCGGCGGCCTGCGGCTTTCACGACGAGCGGGCCAACACCCTGATCGACGACGGGGCGCGGCTGACCGGCGAGGTGGGAATGCCGATCCTTGGCCGCGAAGCCAAGCTGACCGCCTTGGTCGAGGAGACCAGCGATCTGGCCGTCGGTCCGCACATGGCCCTGGCGGTGGGCGACGGCGCCAACGACCTGATGATGATCCAGGCCGCGGGCCTCGGCGTCGCCTATCGCGCCAAGCCGGTGGTGGCGGCAGAGGCCCACGCCCGCGTGGACCATGCGGACCTGACGGCCCTGCTCTATTTCCAGGGGTACGCCCAGAGCCAGTTCGCGGCGGACTAGCCGAGCCGACAAGTCCCGCAGACCATCGGATCGGACTCGACTCTCAGTTGTATTATTGATAGACTTCTCCCTGCCGTGCATAATGCATGAAAGGGAAAGACAATGGCCAAGTCGGGCAATCCGGGCATCTCGTTCGAGCTCAGCGACGAACATGTCAAGGCGCTTAAAACCATCGGCGGCGACCGCGCGGTCCGCATCGGCGGCAAGCTCGTCGGCAACAAGGTGGCGATCGAATTCATCGCCTGCAATTCAGCGTTCAAGGCGTGCAACTCCGCCTTCGCCTCGTGCAATTCGGCGTTCGCCAGCTGCAATGCAGCCTTCTCCGAGAAGAAATAGCCGGCAAGGCGTCATGGGATCGGTATCGACCATCGTCGGCGACTTCCTCCCCGGTCTGCCGGGCAGCCATCCCCAATATTGGCGGGCGCTGACGGCGGCGTGCGACCAGGCCGAGCCCCCGTTCGGGCAGGCGGGATATGGCGAGCTGTTTCGCCGCGAAGCCATGGATCTGGATTGGCTCGCCCGTCTGCTGATCCTGAACGCGCAGAAAGAAGCGGATGGCTCGCGCCAGCTTTGGGCCTTCGCCGGCCGGATCGCCGACCCCGATTGCCGCGAACAGGTGCGCGCCCACGCGGTGGACGAATCCCGCCATGCGAGCTTCTATATCTCCTTGCTGCAGCTAGCTTTTCCGCAAAGTTTCACGCCGGAGGAGGTAGAGGCGCTGCATGGGATATCGCCGGGGTTCAAGGCTGGCGACGCGGTGGATCTGACCGATCCCTCGGACGACGACCTGGTGCTCGACGAGCTGATCCAGATGAACATCGGGGAAATCCGCACCCTGATCAACCAGCTGCTCATGCGCCCCGTGCTGTCGCTGGTCTGTCCGGACCAGAACGCGGCGCGCCTGCTGCGCCTGTTCGACAGCCTCAGCAACGACGAGGTCCGCCATATCGCCTACACCGCCGACCTGATCGAAAGCCGGGGCAAGGCTGAGCGCACGGCCGAACTTATGCGCCTGCGCCTGGACGAATTCTCCGACATCACCCGTCGCGAGCTGGGAGGCGCGCAGATCGAGGCGGCGTTTGACTGAAGGCGACGGGGCTGGCCTTCGCGGCGCACGCCTTCAAGGGCGATACAATCTGTGGTTCAATCAACGGCTCGCCGATACGCTGATCGCCGGAGAGGCGCGGCTGACGGAACAGGCGGGCCCGGCGGGGCTCCAGGCCGCCGTGATGCGCCAGCTGAACCATATCCATGTGATGGACTGGCTGTGGCTCGGCCGCTTCGCTGAGGCTTTCGCGGATGCGGGGCGCTCCCCCCCCGGTCTTCAGCAGTTGCCGCCCGCGCCCCAGGCCATGGATGCGGCCCTGTTCGGCGACGTGCAGGCGTGGGCGGCCCCCCAGCGCCGGTTGGACGCGCGGCTGCAGCGCTTCGTCGACGGGCTGGCAGCCGACGATCTGGAGATGACGGTCGGTTTCGTCACCCTGGCGGAGGGCCAGCCCCTGCGGCGGCCGCTCTGGGCGTTGCTGGCCCATCTGTTCAATCACCAGAGCCTGCATCGGGGCGAGGTGATCGGCCTGATGGCCCTGGTGGGCCTCTCCATGGGCGCGACCGATATCCTGCCGCTGACCGAGGAGGGCTGACCGACGCCT
The DNA here is from genome assembly GCA_026225565.1 of Caulobacter sp. Lineage (GTDB taxonomy): Bacteria > Pseudomonadota > Alphaproteobacteria > Caulobacterales > Caulobacteraceae > CAIOYC01. The sequence continues at coordinate 3,862 of JAMFTA010000087.1, forward strand.
CGTCGCGCCCGGGCGTCGGACTTGACGGCGCCGCCCATGTCCAAAGATAGAGGCAAGGCGCGTTTGCCAAGGACCGATCATGACTGAGACCATCGATGCCGCCCTCTCCATCGGCGGCGGGTGCCTCTGCGGCGCCGTGCGCTACCGTTCCACGGCGGCGCCCCTGGTGACCCGGGTCTGCTGGTGTCGCCTCTGCCAGGCCATCGGCGCCGGTAGCGCCACGGTGAATGTCTGCTTCCCGGCCGACAGCTTCACCCTGGAGGGGGCCTTGACCCAGTACGAGAGCGTGGCCGACAGCGGAAACGCCATGCGCCGCGGTTTTTGCCCCACATGCGGCACGCCCGTGACCAGTATGGCGCTGGCCCGGCCCCACCTGATGTTCGTGCGCGCCGGCACCCTGGACGATCCCGAGATCGCCCGCCCGGCCATGACCATCTGGACCTCTGAGGCGCCCAGCTGGGCCTGTATCGACGCGACCTTGCCGACCGAAGAGCGACAGCCCCCGCCGGCGGGGTAGCGGGCGGCGCCGGTCAGTGGCGCTTATAAAGCTTCCATCCCCCAAAAAAGACGCCAACGCCAACTGCAATCGGTACGCCACCGACAACCAGTGTGAAGGGCAGGGCAAAAAATGATTCACCGGCGCCAGAGGTTCTGAACATGCTCGCCATGTAAGCAAGCGAGCAAAGTCCGCTGAGGACGGCGATCATTCCCCCAATCGCCATCAGCATGATCCCAAGAAGTTGGAGGATCTTGCTATGCTTAGGTTCCGATGGATCGCTCATAGTCTCATCCCCTGCCCGCGCCTGAGCGCCTCCGCCCCCGGCGCGCCCTTGCGGTAAAAGGTGTTGTAGGTGTCGAAGGGGATGATGCGCCCATCGGGCTCCACGAAGTGGACGCAGGAGCGCTTCACGGTCCCCAGGTCGAAATTATAGCGGTCCAGGAACTGGGAGATCACCACCCGGAAGGTGTGCTCATAGGCCAGGCTCTGGGGCACGGCGGCATCGGGCAGGCAGCAAAGCAGGGCGGCCAGCTTATCGGATGTGTCGCCCTGTGCGGTGGAAAGGGACAGGAGGTCGAACACCTTTTGCTGCAGCTCGGGATAGGCTTCGAAGGTCACCGTATTGGGCGCCGCCGCCACGAACAGTTCGCGCGGCAACAGCGAGGTCACCGGCGACACGGCCTCGCCATTACGTAGGCCATAGCCGATGCAGATCTGATCGGGATTGCAGGGCAAGGGGATCAGGTCCTCCAGGGCGAACACCCCCGCCTGCGCGATCTTGCGGCGGATTTCGGTCAGGACGATCCGGTGTTGCTTGGGATCAAAGCCATCGTTGCGACCCGCGTCCTGGATCGGCTGGAAGGTCACCCCGCGCACGCAGCGCCATTGCAAGGCGTAGCGCACGATGTCGGCGATCTCGTCGTCGTTGACGCCCTTTTTCAGGGTCGCCACCAGGGTGGTGGAGATGTTGTTGCGCTCCAGCGCCTCCAGGGCCTCGACGCGGATGCGGGTTAGGTCGGCGCCGCGCAGCTGTATCAAGGCGTCGCGCTTTAAGCTGTCGAACTGCAGATAGACCTCGAACCCCGGCATGAACTCCGCCAGCCGTTCGGCGAACCCGGCCTCGCGGGCGATGCGGATGCCGTTGGTGTTGATCATCAGATGGCGGATCGGTCGTCGCCGCGCCGCCGCCAGCACTTCGAAGAACTGAGGGTGCAGGGTGGGCTCGCCACCGGAGAATTGCACCAGGTCCGGCTCGCCTTCGGACGCCACGAGCACGTCCAGCATCTGCTCGATTTCGGCCAAGGGCCGGTGGCTGTCATGGCTGGTGGACGAGCCCGCGAAACAGACGGGACAGGTGAGGTTGCAGGCCTCGTTGATCTCCAGGATCGCCAAACAGGAATGCTGTTCGTGGTCGGGGCAGAGGCCGCAGTCATAGGGGCAGCCGTGCTCGGTGTGGGTCTGCACGCGGAGCGGCCGATCGCCGGGCTTCAGCCAGTCCTTCTGCGCCTTCCAGTAGCCGAGGTCGTCTGAGATCAGGGTCTTTTGCACCCCGTGCGCCTTGCAGCGCTTCAGGTAGAAGACGTCGTCGCCCTCGCTGACGATCTTGGCTGCAACCAGCTCAAGGCAGACTTCGCAGAGGCTCGTGGTCTGGCCCTGAAACAGATAGGGCGCCGATTTCCTCACCGCGCTCTCGCCGTCGATCGGCGAGGCAATAGATCCATCCATAAGCCACCAACCCCAGACACAGAACGTGGAAGACGTTAAACGGGCCGATCAACCTTGGATAGGGCTTCAGGAACTCCCAAAGGAAGCGTTGCATCCCGTACCAGATGCACATGACATAAAATCCGCGCCGCAGCGCCCAGGTCTGGCGATGTTTCAGGGCCAGCAGATAGACCGCGAGGAAGGCCGCCATGCTGGCGCTCTCATAAAGCTGCACGGGATGGCGCGATACGCCGTCGCCCAAATCGACGCCCCAAGGCAGGCGAGTGGGGACGCCATAGGTGTCGTCAGCCACCCCGGCGAAGAAACAGCCCAGCCGCCCGATCACCACGCCGAGCGAAAATGAGCCCACGAACACCCCTCCGGTGGAGCCCTTCACCCCGCGCAGCGCCTTATAGATCTCAACCCCGACGATCGCCCCCACCAAAGCGCCGGCGACGCTGTGGGACAGGGCGGGGGCGCGTTCGTGCAGGCTGTTGAGGGAACCCGCCGCCCAGGCGCCCGTCGCCGCCCCGACGGCCAGGGCGGCGAAATAGGTTCCGTCGATCTTCGCCGCCGCCGCCTGCGCCGCGCCGCTCAGTCGCCAGCGATAAAGCACGACGCTGAAGCCGACCCCGGATGACCAGGCGATCAGATCGAACAGGATATGCGCCCAGGGCGCCGTCGGGATGCGATGCATGAGCACAAGGAGGCACGGCGTCCGGTGACGCGCAAGCGCTGCACGGTCAGGGGGTGGCGCCCCCCGCCACCCCCTCCAGCGCGGTCATCGCGTCGTCTGGCAGATCGAGTGCGCCGGCGGCGAGGTTTTCGCGCAGGTGGGCGAGCGACGAGGTGCCGGGGATCAGCAGGATGTTGGGCGAGCGC
>JAMFTA010000088.1 GCA_026225565.1 Caulobacter sp.
AAGCCTTCCCCCGGGTCGGCGCCTTGGTCGCCGGCACACCCCCTTCTGCGGGGACACCCCCAGGCTTTGCAGAAACTCGCGGTGAGGCCGCGCGCGAGAACGAAGTTCGTCGCTCAACAGGGCCGTGTCAGCCGGCCCCAGTGAGTTCCCCGCCCCGAAGGCGTTCACGGCGTGGAGGATATTGAAGGCGAGGACCGGCAGCGCCGCTTCGGCCTTCACCTTCCTTAGCCCTCGCGTCAGAAATCTGCCGCCGCCCGACATTCGTTTGATCGTGCCAAAAGGATGCTCGACGGTGCATCGTCTTGTGAACCGGCGTGGAAGATTGCCCCCGCTTTCGGGGTGATCGGCGTGTAAAATTGACCCCTCCCCGGGGCGCTTTTGATGGCCAGATCTGCAGCTTTGAGGCTGCTGATCGAGACGGGGATGTTGGTTTTGGAGACTGTTGCGAAGATCCGGCGAGAGCACCTTGCCGGGGGCAAGGGCATGAAGACCATCGCCCGAGAGATGGGTCTGTCGCGCAATACGGTGCGCAAGGTCATCAGGTCTGGTCGAGCGAGTTTCGCTTACGAGAGGACCGAGCAGCCTCATCCTAAGCTGGGCGACCATTTGGACCGGCTGCGGGCGATGTTGGAGGAGAACGCGGCTCGATCACGGCGTGAGCGCCTGACGTTGACGCGTATCCACGATCTGCTGACCCGCGAGGGTTACGGCGGGTCCTACGATGCGGTTCGCCGCTTCGCTGGCCGGTGGCAGGCGGAGCGCCGTGGGGTGGATTCAGCCAGCGAGGCGTTCGTGCCCCTCAGCTTTGCGCCGGGTGACGCCTACCAGTTCGATTGGAGCCATGAGCAGGTCGAGATCGCTGGTGCGCCTCAGACCGTGAAGGTGGCCCATCTGCGCCTCTCCCATAGCCGCCGGTTCTATATCCGGGCCTACCCGCGAGAGACCCAGGAGATGCTGTTTGACGCCCATGCGCGGGCGTTCGCCGCCTTTGGCGGGGTCACGCGTCGCGGCATCTACGACAACATGAAGACGGCGGTGGATGCGATCTTCATGGGCAAGACCCGGCGCTTCAACCGGCGCTTTGAGGAGATGTGCTCGCATTATCTCATCGAGCCAGTGGCCTGCACGCCGGCTTCGGGTTGGGAGAAGGGGCAGGTGGAGAACCAAGTCGGCTATGCTCGCGACAACATCTTCAGACCAAGACTGCGCTTCGCAAGCCTGCAAGAACTCAACGGCTGGCTGGAAGCAGAGTGTGAGCGTCGGGCCAGGACCGACCGTCATCCTGAGCAGCGCGATCGCACCGTCTGGGAGGTTTACGAGGCTGAGCGGGCGGCGCTGGCGCCCCATCCTGGGCCGTTCGATGGCTTCCACGCTATGGAGGTCGTCGCGTCAGCCACCTGCCTGATCAGTTTCGATCGCAACAGATACTCGGTCATGGCCCGCGCCGCGCGACGGGCTGTGCAAGTCGGCGCCTATGCAGACCGGATCGTGGTCCGCTGCGACGGTGAGGTGGTGGCCGAGCATGCGCGCTGCTTTGGCCGGGATCATACGGTCTACGACCCCTGGCATTATCTACCCGTGCTGGCCAGGAAGCCTGGCGCGCTCAGGAACGGCGCGCCATTCCAGGACTGGAGCCTGCCGCCTTCACTGACGCGGCTGAGGCGTCGCCTGGGTTCGGGCGACGAAGCTGATCGCCGGTTTGTACGCGTTCTAGCGAGCGTGCTGACAGATGGCCTTGAGGCCGTCGACGCCGCCGTGTTTGAGGCCCTACAGGGTGGAACAGCCAGCGACGATGTGATCCTCAACATCTTGGCGCGCCGTCGAGAGCCGCCGGGACCGCCCGGGATCACTACATCCAACGCCTTGGCGCTGGCCCACCCGCCGATCGCCGACTGCGCCCGTTATGACCTGCTGCGAGGCGACCATGCAGCGGCATGAGATGATCGAAGCCTTAGGCGGGCTTGGCTTGAAGGGCATGGCTGGGGCCTTCGACGACGCGGTCACCACAGGCGTTCAGCGAGACCGCACCATCATGGAGGTGCTGAGCGATCTTCTCCAGGCAGAGGCCGCCCATCGCCACGCCGCCTCCATCCGCTACCGCATGGCGGCGGCGAAGTTGCCGGTGATCAAGGACCTGAGCGGCTTCGTCTTCGAAGGCGGGCCCATCAACGAGGGCCTGGTCAGATCCCTCCACGCTGGAGCCTTCCTCACCGGACGGCGCAACATCGTCCTGGTCGGCGGCACCGGCACGGGCAAGACCCACCTGGCCATCGCCATCACCGCCAACGTGGTCCGCGCCGGCGCCCGCGGCCGCTACTTCAACACTGTTGACCTGGTGAACCGCCTTGAGGAAGAGGTCCGCCTCGGCAAGGCTGGAGGCCTGGCTGCACAGCTCTGTCGTCTGGACTTGGTGGTCCTGGACGAGCTCGGCTACCTACCGTTCGCCCGATCCGGCGGCCAACTGCTCTTCCACCTCATCAGCAAGCTTTACGAGAAGACCTCGGTGATCATCACCACCAACCTGGCCTTCGGTGAATGGCCCAGTGTGTTCGGCGATCCCAAGATGACCACGGCGTTGCTCGACCGCCTCACTCACCACTGCGACATCGTCGAGACCGGCAACGACAGCTGGCGGCTCAAAAACCGCTCCTGATCAAACGTGACGGGTGCGCCCGTCGGCTACGCGCTGCGCTACGCCGATGGCTCCGCGCTACGCCGCCGGGCGACTGCAAACCTCGGCGCCAGAGGGGTCAATCTTGGACGCCGATCGGGGGTCAACTTTGAACGCCGTTTGACAGGCATAACTGAGCCAGGCGTAGGCGAGGTGGATCGGCCCACCGGCTTATCCATCCGCGGCGCCCTGGATAAATCCGTCTCGAGCGTAGGTGTAACCTCGTCGTTTGGCGCTGCTCCCGAGGGTCCGTCGACTTTGCCGAGGATCGGAA
>JAMFTA010000089.1 GCA_026225565.1 Caulobacter sp.
GCTACGAGGAGCACCTGGCCAACAAGGTGCAATTCCTGCTGGACGCTACGCTCGGCTTCATCAACATCGAGCAGAACGATACCGTGAAGGTTCTAACCGTGGTCTCTGTGGTGGGGGTGCCGCCGGTTTTGGTGGCGGGAATCTACGGCATGAATTTTAAGAACATGCCCGAGTTGAGCTGGACCTTCGGCTATCCGTTTTCATTGGCCTTGATGTTGCTCAGCGCCTTGCTGCCGCTAGTATGGTTCAAGTGGCGGAGATGGATGTGAGCGACGTGGCGAGGGTCCTCGTCTTTGGCCAAAACGGCCAGGTGGCCCAGGCACTGGCGCAGATTTCGCCGCCGGCCGGTCTGACGCTGACCTTCGCGGGGCGGGACCGCTGTGACTTGCAGACCGCCGACCCGGCTGAACTGATCAGCGCCCTCAAGCCGGCGGCGGTCATCAACGCCTCCGCCTATACCGCCGTCGACCGAGCGGAGAGCGAACCGGACCTGGCCTATAGGCTGAATCGCGACGCGGTCGGCGCCATGGCGAGGGCTTGCGCGGCGGCCGGTCTGCCGTTCGTGCATATCTCCACCGACTATGTGTTCGCCGGCGACAAGTCGACGCCTTACGTGGAAACCGATGCCCTCGAACCGATCAGCATCTATGGCGCCAGCAAGGCTGAGGGTGAAGCCGCTGTCGAGGCGGCGGGGGGGCGGTGGACAATCCTGCGCACGGCCTGGGTGTTCAGCCCCTTTGGCGCGAACTTCATCAAGACCATGCGCCGCTTCGCCGCCGAGCGCGACGCCATGTCGGTGGTCGACGATCAGCGTGGACGCCCGACCTTCGCGGCCGACATAGCGGCCGTCTGCCTGGAGGCGGTGCAGCGGGGGCTTTCGGGGGACGACAGCCTGCAGGGGCTTTTCCATATCGCCGGCGCCGATGACGCGGTCTGGGCGGACGTGGCCGAGCGGGTGTTTCAAGAGGCCGAACGCCGCACCGGCAGGCGCCCGGTCATGACGCGCATCCCGACATCGGCCTACCCCACGCCCGCCAGGCGGCCGGGCAACTCCAGTCTCGACACGGCGAAGCTTCAGGCCGCCGCCGGTTGGACGCCGCGTCCCTGGCGAGAGACCGTGGACCTGTGTCTCAGCGCCCTGGAATCTGCTTGAGCCGAAACAGTCGGTCACACCCTTTGTCTCGCCGCCGCGGCGATCCGCCCTTATCAGGGCGTAGAAGATCAACACGTTAGAAGCCCATGACCATCGCCTTTATCGACCTGGCCGCCCAGCAGCGCCGCATCAAGCCCGCCATCGACGCGGCGATCCAACGGGTGCTGGCCCACGGCGGCTATGTGATGGGGCCTGAGGTGCGCCAGTTCGAGGAGGCGCTTGCGGCCTTCGGCGGGGCCAGGCGCGCCCTCTCCTGCGGCAACGGCACCGACGCGATCGCCCTGCCCTTGATGGCCTGGGGCATAGGGGCGGGGGATGCCGTGTTTTGCCCAAGCTTCACCTTCGCGGCGACGGCGGAAGTGGTGCCCTGGACCGGCGCCGAGCCCGTTTTCGTCGATATCCTGCCCGATACCTACAACCTCGATCCGGCGAAGCTTGAAGCGGCCATCCTGGCGATCGAGGAAGAAGGGCGGCTGGCGCCCAAGGCTATTATCGCCGTGGATCTGTTCGGCCAGCCGGCCGACTATCCGGCCATCTCCGCCATCGCCAAGCGCCATGGGCTGAAGCTGATCTCCGATTCGGCGCAAGGCTTCGGCTGCACCCTCAATGGCCAACATCCCCTACACTGGGCGGACGTGGCGACCACCAGCTTCTTCCCCGCCAAGCCGCTGGGCGCCTATGGCGACGGCGGGGCGGTGCTGACCGATGACGACGCTCTGTGGGACGTGATGGATTCCCTGCGCGTGCACGGCAAGGCGGTGGTGGGTGACCTGAAGGGGCGCAGCTTCGATCACGACCCCAAATATCTGAACATGCGCATCGGCATGAACAGTCGCCTCGATACGATGCAGGCGGCGATCCTATTGGAAAAGCTGAAGGTCTTCCCGGAAGAGATCGAGGCCCGCCAGGCCGCCGCCGACCGCTACGCCGAGGGGCTGAAGGGGGCTGTGATCACGCCAGCCGTGATCGACGGCGGCCGTTCGGTTTGGGCCCAATACACCATCGAGCACACCGATCCCGATGGCCTGGCGGCCCATCTGAAAACCCAGGGGGTGCCGACGGCCCGCTACTACCCCATCCCCATGCACCGCCAGGACCCCTATGCCCACTACGCTCAGCCCGGCGGCCTGCCGGTCTCCAACGCTGCCGCCGTGCGGGTCATCAGCCTTCCGATGCACGCCGATTTGACGGCGGATGTTCAGGCGGAAATATGCGCGGCGGTGAGGAGCTATAACGGTTAGCTGGGGCGTCTGCGGTTCCCACTCAGATCACCCGATGGAGTAGTCTTCCCGGACGCGGCTTAAATTCGGCGAATAGAATGGGTCGAGGGTCAGTCGCTGGCTCCATCGTTCCTGCATGAACTGTACTTCCTTCTGGAAGCGGGCCTGTTTCTCGGGGTTGTCCTCGGCGCCTCTGGAGATGCTTTCGTGGTGATAGAGCTCGGCGAAGGGGGTGAAGACATTGCTGTAGCCGGCGTCGCGCACCCGGATGCAGAAGTCCACGTCGTTGAAGGCCACCGCCAGCCGCTCGTCCAGGCCCCCTAGGGCGTCCCAGATCTCTCTGCGCACGAATAGGCAGGCGCCGGTGACGGCCGAGACGTCGTGGCTGATGGCGATGCGGCCGAAGTAGCCGGGATCCTCGCGCCCTCGGTGCTTATGTGGATGCCCGGCCACCCCGCCCATGCCGAGTGTGACCCCGGCGTGCTGGACGGTGTCGTTGGGATAGTAGAGCTTGGCGCCGACGCAGCCGATGCGCGGCTGGGACGCCCAGGCGGCCATCTCGGTCATCCAGCCTGGGGTGATCACCTCGATGTCGTTGTTGAGGAGGGCGACGATCTCGCCCCGGCTCTCCTTGACCGCCTGATTGTTGATGCGCGAATAGTTGAAGGGCCCCGGCTGCTCCACCAGCCGCACCCGCGGGTCCTTGGTCAGCCGCTTGAACAGCGCGGCGGTCTGCGGCTCCACCGAGCCGTTGTCGACGATCAGAACCTCGTAGGACGGATAGTCGGTCAGTCGCAGCACCGAATCGATGCAGGTAGCCAGCAAGTCCGCATGATCCCGCGTCGGGATGATCAGGGAGACCATGGGCGCGGGGGAGGGCAGGGCGTGGCGCACCCGGTAGAAGGGCAGATCCCCCACCGGCTCGACGGCCGCGTCCCACTGGAGCCTCGCCACATGCTCCTCTAGCGCCTTCAGGCCGGCGGTGAAGGCGTAGCCCTTCTCCTCGCCGGCCAGGGCCGTGGAGCCCTCCACCGCCCGCCAGTGATAGAGCACCTTGGGGATGTGGCGAACCCGGGCGGGATCGACGCGCTCCAGGATGCGCAGATTCAGGTCGTAGTCCTGGCTGCCCTCGAAACCCTTGCGCCAGCCGCCCACGGCCCGCACCGCGGCCGTGCGATGCACCGACAGGTGGTTCAGATAGTTCTGGGCGCGCAGCAGCTCTGGGGAGAAGTCGGGCTTGAAGAAGGGCTCATAGCGGGCGCCCCCCGCGTCCAGCTTGTCCTCGTCCGAGTAGATGAAGACCGCGTCCGGATGGGCCTCGATCTCCGCCGCCACCTCCAAAAGGGCGTTGGGGGTGAGGAGATCGTCGTGATCCAAGAGGGCCAGCCAGTCGCCGGCGGCCAGCGCCAGGGCGCTGTTGGAGGCCTCGGAAATATGACCGTTCACCGGGCGAAACACCGCCTTGATGCGCGGATCTTCGGCCATGTAAGCCTCGATGATCTCTTGCACATGGGGGCTTTTGGAAGCGTCGTCGGCGATGCACAGCTCCCAGTGGGGATAGACCTGGGCCTGAACGCTCTCGATCATCGCCCTGAGCAGCTTGGACGGCGTCTCATAGGTGGGAACCAAGACGCTGATCAACGGGCGCGCCCTCAGCGCAGACAGCCGCTCAGCCCACAATCGCGCTCCATCCACAGACGAAGCCTCGTGCTCTTCGATCCAGCTGGCGTAATCTCCCCGTTCAGCCCCCTCATGCCCGTAGACATATCGGGTCAACAGTCGGGAGACGCTGCAAAGTTTGGCGTCGGACTGGGGATCGGTGGAAAAATCAACGGCGATTCCGCACGCTTCCACCTCCGCCAGCATTTCATGCAGCTGGCCCTCGCCTAGGGGCCGTGCGCTGATGAAGGCGATTGAGAGTTCCCCATTGGCGTTGTCTGGATCCCAACGCACGGTCTTGATCCGTGAGGGCGTAAGCAGCGCCGCGCCATACCGGCGTCGCCCGCGGGGCGTCAGTTCCACCTGGACATGCTCGGAGTATCCAGCGCCATAGTCGATATAGAGCACGCCCTTAGCCCGCTGGCGCGCGTCCGCGACGGCGAAATTCAGCTCCACAGCCGCGGCCTCGTTGAAGGTTTCGGGGTCTAGGCTGAAAACCAGGGCGGGATCGCCACCCTCCATGCAAAATCGTCCGCCGTCCCGCAGGGAAAGATTTTGGGTCTGCAGGATCTCAATGCCTCGCCCAATGCCCTGCAGATATTCCAGAGGGGTGAAAGCAGGCTCCCCGTTGGCGGGTTTGGACCATTGCATCAGCTGTTTGGCCAGGGCGGCGGGGGGGCAGTCCAGATCCACCGCCGCCGCCGACAATGGGGCCGCCACGAAGTCCGTCTGCAGCACTGCTCCGATGAGGCTGAATCGGCTGGCATGAACCGAAGCGTCGATGCCAAAGCGTGTCCGCAGCCACCGAAGCACCCCCATGGGGACGATCCGGCCATCGGGTTCGACATCCCCCGCAAAAAGCGGATTGACCAACCCACCCTGGAATTCGTCCGAGAGGACGAGCGCCGTGACGAGCGCAGCCAGGTCTGTGCCAATCAGTTCGCCCCCGGCATCTTGCGTCGAGCGGCGGCCAAGGATCAGTCGATGAGCTTGTTCAACATCGTCGGCGGTGGTCGGCGCTACGGCGTTGGGCGCGATGGGGACAGCGGTTCGATGCGCCCCGACAAAGAGGGGGGCGCCAAACAATTGGCGCAGCAGGGTCTTCCAGCTCAGAGCGGCGCCCTGGGTTTGGACCGCACCCAGCTGGGACGCCGTCCATTGGCTGATGGCGTTGTCGGGGCGCCCAGGAAATCGATCGGAGGGGAGGGGGGCGTTGCACAGAACGCGCTGTCGAATGGCCGCAAAATCCGCAGACTCGACCAGCGCATCCAATAGGTTCGCCATGGATTGCCGGCTATGGCGGGCGACTTCGGCGCCATCCGGCTCTCTCCCGAGCAGCACCCTATAGGCGTTTACAACGTCCTGCGTCGTCGCTGGGTCCAAGGAACGCCCAGCAGCGGCTCTTTCGATTTGCGCACTGCTTTTCAACGGCTTCTCATGCGAGTTGGGAGTCTGTGCGGGGGCGTCCAGCCTGAGCGTCGGACATGCAAGAGATGGCGGAATCGTGCAAGGGCATTCCTCGATCCGCTGGAGGTTCCGTTTGCGTTTTAAGCGCGGTCGGATCGTCCAGGACGCGATATAGAGCGAAACCCAAGATGTGCCGATGGCGAATGAGAGAGACAGAAACATGATGGATCGCGAAGCCCTGGCCGCGGCCCATCAGGCGGTCGTCGATCGGCACGGCCCATGGGGCTCCCACAATGTCGCGCTTCCCTTTGGGCTGTTCACTATCGGTCCCGAGCCGAGAGGCGACAATTATCGCGTCGCCAAGTTCGTCCAGCTTGTAGCCGACACCTTGAGGCGACCCTTTGGCGACTTGCGGGTTTTGGACCTCGGTTGCGGAGAAGGGCTTTACGCGCTCGAATTCGCCCAGCACGGCGCCGAGGTGATCGGCATAGAGGCGCGTGTTCCAAGCCTCGCCAAGGCTGAGTTTTGTCGGGAAGTCCTGGATCTTAAGAGGTTGAAATTTATCCAAGACGACGTTCGATCGGTGACGCGTGAGCGGTACGGCGAATTCGACGTCGTTCTGTGTTCTGGCATCCTCTATCATCTGGATCGCCCGGACGTGTTCGATTTCCTGAAATCCATGCGCGAGATGTGCAGGGGCGTCTGTCTTATCGACACTCGCATCTCCCTCTCAGCCGAGGTCGAAGCGATCTATGACGGGCGAAGCTATTGGGGATCGGCCTATCGCGAGCACGCGCCCGGCCTGACCCCCGATCAGAAGCAAGCCGATATGGGCGCCTCTATCGACAATGACGAGAGCTTCTGGTTCACCAAGCACGACCTCAGCAACTTCCTGATGGATATGGGCTTTAGCTCGGTGTTGGACTGTCTGGCGCCTGTGCCGTGGATGCTCCGCCAGGATCGAGTCACGCTGGTGGCGACCGCCGGGCGCAAGGTTCGGCCCTACAATGAGATCGGTCAGGCTCTGAGCGGTCGCCGCTGGCCGGCCCTGTGGGGAACCGAAGCCAGGCAAGGCGACAACTTCGCTTAGTCATTTGATCGCGCGCTGCGAGATCGGCGGGCTGGATTAGACGGCCATTCAGTCCTTAAACGGGTTCCACAGCATGTTGGGGAGCCGATCCTTTATCATGCCTTCGGGGTGCAGGACGAAGGTTCCAGGCGCGAGGCCGGGAGTCTGGGGGGTGTTGGTGTAGTGGCGGTTGATATTGCCCGCCGCCACATAGGGGCCGTTTCCGCCCATGTCTTCGATGACTAGACCCCGGCTTTTCAGGATTGTGGGGATCGCCACTTCATAATGCCCCGAAGTCCCTTCTCGATAGGCCTGGTCGATGGCGCTAAGGGCGCGGTCCGAAAGCCGATAGGCCGAGAGGGTCGCCCGGACACGCTCATTCAGGGGCGCCGGCGAGGCGCTCTCATAGCTTTCCCAATGGGCCCATCCCGGTCGAAAGTCGAAATCGAACAGGGTCGCGCCCAGAAGATCGCTCTTGTTGTCGGCGAAGCTGCCAAAGAAGTCCTTCCAGTCGCCGCTATAGCGGACATCGTATTCGATGACCCAATAGTGCCTGTAGTGCGGATTTCGCCGCCAGAACCAGAACAGCGGAAGGTCGATATTCCTCGGCCAAAGGGTGGCGGGATGCTGGGCGATCTTGGCCGGATAGGATAGGGCGGCCTCCAACTGCGGCGCGGTGACGCTCAAGGCGCCTTGCGGCAGATTATCCAATGGCGGCGAGGCGTGGGTCTGATCGAAGATCGGAAACACGTCGAAAAGACCCTCTAAATCCTGGGTCATCGTCCGTAGCGACTGCATAGCTCCTGGCCGTGTGTGATGGCTGAGGAAGATGACGCAGTCTTCAGTCATCGCTGCCGGCCGCCCAGCCGCTCACATCCAATCCCGAGACCTCGGCAAAATGGGCGAGATCGGATCGGTATAGGTTAGCTAGGAAGGCCGCGTCGTCTGGCAAAAGGATGCTCTCGCTTCGGGGCAGCTTTCCCACGTTGGCGCGAATCGGCGAGATGGGGGCCTGCGGGGCTTCGATGCCGAGGAACCGGCCGATACGGGCGATGACGGCTGCGGCGTCGGACTTCAGATCCTCGGACCGCAGCAGCAACATCTGCTCGCGCGGAAAAAGGTCCAGCGCTCGGTCGAGCTCGGCGCCATAGAACCCCCGTTCCACATAGCTGAACACCCGGTGATGGCCCTCGGGCGCGTCGGCCACCCGTCGCCGACCGTCCCGGATCGCCCAGGAAAAGCTGACGTCGTCGAAGCCCCGCTCCACCTCCATCCGCCAGTGGGAAAAGGCCCGCTCCACAGGGTCTCGGAAGATCAGGATCAGCCGCATGGCCGGGTTATAGGCGGCGATACGCTCAAGGCTTTGGGGCCAATAGCTATAGATGGGGGTGGCCTCGCCGCGCGGGCGGCCGTCGAAAGGCGCGAAGTGGGCCTCGTAAGCGGCGTAGTCCGGCGCCGCCCAGTCCATCGCCTCGTCGTCGAAGAAGTGCAGTTCCTTTGTATCCGACAAGGACACGCTGCCGCCCTGCTTCAGCTGTTCATAGAGGGCCGTGGTGCCGCCCTTCTGCACCCCGGCGATCAGGAACCCCAACTTTTCGCCACAGGGCGCCATTCAGGCGGCCATGACGTCGTCGAGCAGGGCCAGCCAGGCCGGCTGGCAGATGGTGGCGCGATCGAACTTCTCGATCACCGTTTGCCGGGCCTTGGCGCGCAGGGGCAGGGAGGCCTCGGGATTGCGGCAGGCGTCGATCATGGCCTGGCTCAGCGCCTCCACGTCAAAGAAGTCCAAAAGCCGGCCGTTGACCCCGTCGGTGATGGCGTCGCGCAGGGGCCCGGTGTCCGAGGCGATGACGAAGCACTCGCTGGCCATGGCCTCGAGCAGCGACCACGAGAGGACAAACGGGTAGGTATAGTAGACGTGGGCCGACGACACAGCGAGAGCGTCCAGCATGAAGTCGTGGCGCACGCGGCCGGTGAAGTGCAGGCGCGACAGATCGAGCTTTCCCTCAAGCTCCGCCAACATGACCGCCTTCCAGCTGCCGTCCTTGTGCACGCTCCCATAGCCCTTGCTCTCGCTTTCGCCGATCAGCACCACCTGGGCGTCGGGGACGGCCGCCAGCAAGGCCGGCAGGGCGCGCATGAAGATGTGAAACCCGCGCAAGGGCTCGAAATTACGGTTGATGAAGGTGATCACCGGCATGGAGCGATCGAGCTTGGGCCCATTCTCGATCTGCAGCGTTCGGTTGGAACGGGGTTGCACCTGGGCGGTGTCGATGCCTTCATGGATGACGCGCATCCGGGCCTGCAGCACGGGCGGAAACAGGGACGCCTGGAAGGCGGTTGGCGAGACGATGGCGTCGGCCTCCACATAGGTCAGGGCCATGCTCAAGTTCTTGGCGACCACGCTGAAGCGGTTTTCCTGGCTGACCTCTTCGAACTCCGTATCGAAGCCCACGTCGCCCCCATCGGCCCGATAGAAGAATTCCCCGTGCAGGACGATCTTCGCCTCCGGGAAGATGTCCTTCAAAAAGACCGTCTCCCCCCATCCGGGATGGCCGACGATCAGTTTGGGCGAAAAGCCGCTTGCCCTGAGCGCCAAGGCCACCTCGGCGGCGGCGCGCCCGCGCAAGAGGTCGGCTTCGGCCCGGGTGGCGAGGGGGAAGATATCCGTGCCCGATCCCCGGCCCAGCTTCCAATGGCGAACGGGGATTTCGGTGGAGCGGGCGGTTTCGCTGCCAATGGCCACGCACCGCATCCCTCGCTTCTTCAGGGCCGTCGCAATAAAGCCGAATTGACCAGGGAAATTATTGTGCACGAACAGCACGTCGGCCTTAAACATGCGCTCGGGCGCTCCACTCAGCGGACCGATCTGCGGCCGTCGCCATTATCTTAGTCAGGAGCGCCGGATGCGTCGAGTTCCCATCGGCCCTTCCGCTGCAGTCTGCGTCGCCGTGCTGAGCGCCGTGGGTCCATATGCGGCGGCGCGGGCGCAGACGGGGAGCAGCCGCCCACCGCGGCTGCAATTTCCCCTGGCCTGCACCCTTGGCGAGACCTGCTGGATCCAGCACTATGTGGACCGCGACCCAGCAGGTCCGCCGCGCGATTATACCTGCGGCAGTCTGACCTATAAGGCGCACAACGGCACCGACATCCGCGTCCCCGACATGGCCGCCGAGCGCGCCGGGGTCGATGTCCTGGCGGTGGCCGACGGGCGGGTGCTGCGGCTGCGCGACGGGGTGGCGGACATCTCGGTGCGCTCGACCGGCATAGAAGCGGTGAAGGACATTGAGTGCGGCAATGGCCTGGTCATCGACCACGGCGGCGGCTGGTCCACCCAATACTGCCACATGGCCAAGGACTCTCTGGCGGTGCATCCGGGGGAGGCGGTGCGGGCGGGGCAAAAGCTCGGTCACGTGGGCCTGTCGGGCGAGACGGAGTTTCCCCACCTGCACATCACTGTCCGGCATGACGACCAGGTGATCGATCCCTTCGCCCCAGCGGTCGGAAAGGGGGCGAGCTGCGGCGGCGGGATCGGCCTCTGGGCCAAGCCCATCGTCTATACGCCCCGTGCAGTTATCAACGCGGGTTTCGCCGCTAAGGCCATCGACATGGCCGCTATCGAAGCGGGCGATATTTCTCGCCCAGACGCCCAGGCGCCCTATCTGGTCGCCTATGTCCGCACCATCGGCCTTCGAGCGGGGGACGAGCCGTCGCTGACCTTGATGGCGCCGGACGGGCGGGTTCTGGCGCCATCGCCCCCGGCCAAGCTCGACCGCGATTTCGAGCAGCGCTTCCTGATGGTGGGTCAGAAGCGGCCGGCAGGGGGCTGGGGTAAGGGCGCATATCGCGCCCGCTACGTGGTCAGCGCCGGCGGTCGGGTGGTGCTGCAGCGGGATTTCGCGGTGACGATCAATTCGGAATGACGTTGGAGCGCGCCAGGATAGTCAGCAGGCCATACTTCGCCATCCAGACCAGGCCCCGCTCCAGGTGCGGGCGACGGGGGGCGGGCACGTCGGCCAGCACCTCCTCCACGGTCGCTTGCCGGCGTTCGGCCAGGAAGGCCAGGACACGCTCTACTTCCGCCGGCTGCGGCAAGAGGCTGCCGGCGCCGCGCACCACGGGCAGGGCCATCAGCGCCTGGGCGGCCTCCCAGCTCATGCCTTCGGACGGCGCCAGCATGGTGGTGTTGGTCAGCCACTCGGTGGGATAGCTGGCGAACATGCGGAAGGGATCGGGGCGCCAGGGGTTGTCCTCGACGTTGCGGGCGCGGGGCGGCTCGGCCGGCGCGGCGCGGCGGCGGGCGTTCAGGTCGGCCCAGAGCGCCTCATAGCGAGGAATGATCGCCTTCCAGTCGAAGGCGGAGCGGGCGCGGGCGCGGGCGGCTTCGCCCATGCGCTTCCTCAGGTCGGGATTGCTCATCAGGTCCGACAAGGCGCGGACCGTCTCGTTCAGGTCGATGGCGGTGAACTGCGAGATGGTGCCGACAAAGCCGTCGTACTGGGTCCACTCCATGCTGTGGAAATAGGCCAGGTCGCGGCCGAGCCCGGCGGCGGGGGTAAAGGTGGAGACGCGGAAACCATCCACCCCGTGGCGCACGAGGTCCTTATAGCCATCCCAGTCGGAGATGACGCTGGGGAGGCCCGCGGCCATGGCCTCTACCGGGGTCAGGCCGAAGGTTTCCTGCACATTGTCGGAGAGGGACAGGAAGATGTCGCCGGCGGCCCAGATGGAGAAGCGATTCTCCGGCGGGCGGCCGTCGATGAAGTGGCAGGTGACGTGCAGGCAGTGGGCGAGGATGGCTTCGCGGAACTGGGCCTCGCGGCCCTCGTCCGCCCAGCCGGCCAGCACCCAATGCACCCGCTTGCCCGACTTGGCGGCGGCGCGCTCCAGGGCCATGGCCATGGGCACCGGGTTCATCTTGGAGGTGAGGTTGAAGCGGCCGACATAGAGAACCGCGATATCGTCGTCGTCGATGGCCAGCTCTTCGCGCCAGCGCTTGCGGTCCTCGGGCTTGGGTTCGAAGTCGGCGGTGTTGATGCCCAGGGGGATATGGACATATTGCGGGCGCGGCGCGCGCTGGGCGCCCAGGCGCTCCTTTAGATATTCGTCCAGCATCTCGGCTTGGACCTTCAGGCTGGCGATCACCGCGCGGGAGGTGCAGATCAACGCATCCCACGGCTGAACGGGTGCGATGGCCATGTCATTCATGGCGTCGAGCACGCGGGCGGTGACGGTGGTGTGGGTGACGCCGCAGAGGCTGTAGGCGCGCTGGTCGCCGAGGCGTCGGCCCCAGGCGTAGCGGGCGAGGCCGGGGACCGGCAGGTTGATCACGCCGGCGGCGCGCAGACCGCCTTGATCGCCGCGGGCGATCCAGTCGATGGGCTTTTCCGAGGGTTCAAGCTTGCGCACCAGGGGCTCAAGTTCGGCGGTGTTCTGGTTGACCACATTCCACAGGGTCAGGCGTTCGGCAACGCCGTGGCGGATATAGCCGCGCACGAACCCTTCGCCGGCGGAGTGGCGGCCCATCAGCGCCTTGCCGGAGGTGTCGTAGGCCTCGGGATTCCAATAGATCGCCGCGCTGGTCATGCCGTTCTCATACTCGCAGATGCCGGATAGCAGACAAAGAAAAGGGCCGCCCCGAAGGACGGCCCTTTGTAGGCTTTTAGATCAGAGTAGATCAGGTGCCGGAGACGATGTCGCCGGTCGCCAGGGTGATGTTGCCGGTGAGGCCGACAGCCGCGTGATCTTGCGTGAACACGTAGGTCTCAGCGGTCACGCCGTTGTACGTCTCATGGACGACGAGGTACTCGGTGGCGCCGATGTGAGCGGGAGCCGTCGTGCCGTTGCCGTAGGCGTAGAGGTAGGCGGCGGCATAGGCGTCCGCCTCAGTCGTGCCGACGCCCAGAACGGCGTCAGTGAAGGTCGTCACGTTGAGCACATGGGTGCTGTCCGTGGTCACTGAGATCAGAGCGTTGTGACCAGCCAAGGTGATGACGTCCGCACCCGAGGCGAAGCCGCTGATGTGATCCAGATTGGCTTCGGTGGGCGTGGTCGAGGTCGTGGTCGTGGTCGTGCCGTCCGGGTTGGTCACCGTCGTGGTCGTCGAAGTGAACGCCGCGGTGGAGTCATTGGCGTGGACCACGAAGGTGTCGTTGCCCGCGCCGCCAATCAGGGAGTCGGCGCCAACGCCGCCGACCAGGGTGTCGCCACCCGTGCCCGCAGTGATGGTGTCGTTGCCCAGGTCGCCGGAGAGGAAGTTGTGACCCGTGCCGCCGACGATGATGTCGTTGCCCTTGCCGCCGTAGATGACGTCATTGGCGCCGGTGCTGATGATGGAGTCGTTGCCCCCGCCGCCGAAGAGTTGGTCGGCGGTGCCGGCGCTGTGGATCGTGTCGTCGCCCAGATCGCCGCTGATGTAGTGAGCAGCGGTGGTGGTGCCGGTGATCGTGTCGTTGTCCGCGCCGCCGTAGATGGAGCCGGCCGCCGACAGGGAGATCGTGTCGTTGCCCGCGTTGCCGTACAGTTGCGAACCAGCGCCGGTGCCGACGATGGAGTCATTACCTGCGCCGGCATAGATGGTGTCGGCCGCGGTGCCGCCGGTCAGGGTGTCGTCGCCCAGATCGCCGGAGAAGAACACGCCATGGGTGGCGCCCGCGGCGGTGATGGCGTCGTTGCCGGCGCCGCCGTAGACGGTTTCAAAACCGGCCGCGCCGAAGCCCGCGTTGATGATGTCGTTGCCGGCGTTGCCGTAGATCACGTCGTGGCCGTTGCCGCCCACGATCGAGTCGTCGCCGGCGCCGCCGACGATGCTGACGGTGTCGTTCGTCGTGCTGCCCGAATTGATCGTGTCGTTGCTGATGCTGCCGTACAGCGAGTCGTTGCCGCCGCCGCCCAGGATGCTGTCGCCGGTGGCCGCGCCCGAAGGAATGGTCGAACCGCGCGCGTCGATGATGTCAGAGCCCAGCAGGCCCGAAACGGTGTCGCCGCTGCCGGTGATGAAGATGGTGTCGGCGTCGTTCGAACCAACGAAGTTCGTGTTGCTTTGAGTGATAGTGAGATTATCAGCCATTTGATTCCCCTAAGAGGTTCTGTTCGCCTTCGCCCGCTCGCCCGAGCCCACTATCGGGCGGAGGGCGGTGAAGATTGATCGGGCGCGATCAGACGATCTGGCCGCACCCTAACGTAAAATCCAATATACAAGCCTCCCGGGAATGGCAATGGCTGTCGTCGTTGTTCGCTGCAAATTCGGCGGAGCGCGCGCTGTGACTTGGAAATGAAGACTATCTTAATATCCGCAACAAATTTGAAGCGGTCAGTGCAGAGAATTTGACCCTATAGCCACGCTTGCGCCGGGCGATTCGCCGCAGCGAAGTCCTATTGCTCGTGCATCGATTGAGTGAAAACGTCCTTTAAGGGCCCAATGACATAGGACATGACTGTCCGCTCGCCGTTGACGATGCTCGTTGAGACGGGCATTCCCGGATAAAGCTTAACCTCGGCCGGCAGACGTTTAAGCTGATCGGCGGGGATGCGCAGCTCCGCCGTAAAGAAGGGCTTGCCGGTGTGTGGGTCGATCGTCTGATCGGCGGAAAGGGTGGCGACTTCCGCGTTGATTCGCGGGGTGGTGCGGGTGTTGTAGGCGGTGAGGGTGACTAAGGCCTTCAGCCCCGGATGCACCGCGTGGGCGTCTCGGGGCTCGATCTTCGCTTGGATGATCAGCGGCGTGCCTGAGGGCACGATGTCCAGCAGGGGCTCGCCGCCGGCGACGACGCCGCCCTCGGTGAACTGGGTGAGGTTCAGCACCGTGCCCGAAACGGGGGCGTAGACGGTGGTATGGCTGAGGGTGTCCTTGGCGGCGGCGAGGCGGGCGCCCACGTCGGCGATCTTGTCCTGGGAGGTCTCCAGCCCCTCGGCCGCTTCGGCGATGCGGCTTTGCTGGGTGTTGAGCACCTGGATGCGGGTCTCCCCGATGGTCTGCTGGGCCCGGGCGATGGCCGCGAGCTCTTCACCCTTGTTGCCGGCCAGGCTGGCGGCGCTGCGCTGGAGGGCTAGCAGCCGGGTCTTGGGCGCATAGCCGCCGGAATAGAGGGTTTGAACGCCGCCGAGCTCTTCCTTGTTCAGGCCGAGCTGGGCGTCGATGGAGGCGACCTGAGCTTTCAGACCGACGATCTGGTTGCCCACCTCGTCGGCGCGTTGGCGGCCGATGTCCATCTGGCTGATCAGGGCGGCGCGGCGGGCGGCGAACAGGGCCTGCTGGCCGACGATGATGGCGTCCACGGCGGGATCCGCGCGGCGGGCGAGAAGTTCGGCGGGAAAGGTGACGGCGGTGCGGTTGGCGGCTTCGGCTTCGAACCGGGCCCGTTCGGCCGAGAGGCTGTCGTAGGCGCTTTGCAACTGCAGCACCAAGGCGTGGGGCTGGGAATCGTCGAACACGAACAGCAGCTGGCCTTGGCGCACAGAATCGCCCTCGTGCACCAGGATCTGGCGAATAATGCCGGCTTCCAGGTGTTTCACCGTCTTTGAGTTGTTCTCCACCTTGATGACGCCCGCAGCCGAAACGGCGCCCGCCACCGGCGACACGGTCGCCCAGACGCCGACGCCGAGAATGAACACCGCCGCCACGGCGCAGCCGATCCAGATGGTGTGGCGGATGCGGCGGGTCAGGTGCTCGGGAACGTTTTCTTCCCCGCCGGCGCCGAAGACGAGGTTTGAGCGGGTGGTCATATCGGTGCGGGCCATCAGACCGCCTCCGCCTTGGGGGGGGCTGAGCTGGGGGGCTCGCCGGTCGGCAGGTCGCGCTGTTGCGGCGGCGCGGGTTTGATGGAGGCCGCGGGCTTGGCCAGGGCCTCGAAAACCTGGTCGCGCGGGCCGAACATCGCCGCCTGACCGTCCTTCAGATAGAGCAGCTTGTCGGCGGAGCGGAAGATGTTGGCCTTGTGGCTGACGATGACCACGGTGACGCCGCGCGCCTTCAGGGCGGCGAGGGCGTCCATCAACGCCTCTTCCCCCGTGGCGTCCAGGGCCGCGTTGGGCTCGTCCAGCACCACGAACACCGGTTCGCCGAAGAGGGCGCGGGCGAGGCCGACGCGTTGGCGCTGCCCGGCGGACAAGACGGCGCCGCCTTCGCCCAGATCTGTATCGTAGCCCTTGGCCAGGGTGAGGATCAGGTCGTGGGCGTTGGCCAGCTGGGCCGCGGCGATGACTTCGGCGTCGGTGGCGTCATCGCGGAAGCGGGCGATATTGTCGCGCACGGTGCCGGCGAACAGCTCGACATCTTGGGGCAGGTAGCCGGCGTAGCGGCCGAAGGCGGTGCGGTCCCAGCTGAAGATCTCCGCGCCGTCCAGGCGGATGTGGCCCGAGAACGGCTTCCAAACCCCCACCAACATGCGGGCCAGGGTGGACTTGCCGGCCCCCGACTGGCCGATGACGCCTAAGGTTTCTCCGGGCTGCAGCTCGAAATTGACGTTGGAGAGCAAGAGGCGCGGCGCCCCCGGCATGGCGAAACCCATCTGCTCCACGCGCAGGTGTCCTTGCGGTCGCGGCAGTTCGGTCGCCGGGGCGGGCGGTTCGAAATCCGAGAGTAGGTGGACCAGCCGCTCATAGGCGGCCTTGCCGCTGATCAGCGAGTTCCAGGACGCCACCAGCCGGTCGATCGGCTGCAGCGCCCGCGCCGAGACGATCATGTTGGCGAACAACATGCCCGAGGGGATCTTCTGCTCGATGATCAGCCAGGCGCCCACGGCGATGATCAGGATCTGCACGAACAGCCGCAGCATCTTGATGATGTTGGAATAGACATTCTGGCGTTCATAGGCGAGGGCGGAGCGTTCGTTGGAGGCGTTGCGGCGCGTAGCCCATTCCGAGCCGATGGTCTGCAACATGCCCAGCGCCCGCACCACTTCGCTGTTGCGCAGGGCGGCGTCGGTGAAGGCGTAGCTCGAGATGGTCTGCTCTTGTCCGCTCTCATGAGCGGCGCGGGTGGCCCGATCCTGCATCCAGGCCAAGAGCAACAAAAGGATGCTGCCGATCAGGGAGATGGCGCCGATCAACGGGTTGATCATAAAGAGCGCCACGACGAAGATCGGTATCCAGGGCACGTCGAAGAGAATGGAGACCGTCTGTCCGGTCAAGACGGTGCGAAACTGATCGAGATCGCGCAGCGCCTGGGATTGCGGGCCGATCTTGCGCCGCGCCACGCCTTCGAACAGTGCGGCGAACACCCGGCCCGACACAAAGCGGTCGAACACGATGCCGAAGTCGATCAGCACCTGCTGGCGGATCACATCCATCACCGTGGAGATGCCGAAGACGAAGAGGACGCCAAAGGTGAGCACGAACAGGGTCGCGCCGCTCTGACTCAAGAGGACGCGGCTGTAGACCAGGTTGGTGTAGATGGGCAGCGCCAGGTAGAGCAGATTGCTCACCAAGCTGAATACGCCGGCGAACATGAGCGGCGTCATGCCCATACGCAGCGCCTCCCTGAGGAATTTGTCAGGTCTGGTCTTGGCCATGCTCGCCATTCAAATTGGAAGGTCGCGGGACATCGTTGCGCGCAATCATAGGCGCAAAAGCCTGTTTATCCGCGTGTTATCGCGGCGAAATGCAATGCCCGCCTCGACCATGCCTGTCAACCGCAGAGCCAGGGCGCAAATAAGGTCAAACGGCGGCCAAGCTGTTGCAACGGGCGCTAAACGGTCTGCGCTCCGCTAATCGCCGGCCACCGTGTCAAAAGCGCATCATCCAACTCGGCGCGCCGGGCGTGCAGATCGCGATACCAGGCGATCCGGGTCGCCAGCTGGCTGGCCATCATGCGGGTGTCGCGCACCTCAAGCCAAGCGGCCTTCGCTATTTCGTTGCGTAGCGCGGGATCGCCGGCCAGCCGGATCAGGTGCTCGGGCCATTGGGCGAGATCGTCGGCGATAAGGCCGGTGATCCCGCTCTTTATAGTGCGCTCGTACACGCAGGGAGAGGCGATCATCGCCGCCCCGCAGCGGGCCGCTTCCAGGAACTTGATATCGCTCTTGTATAACTCCCCCGCGGTTCCTTCCAAGGGCGAGAGCACCACATCGCACGACCCCATGGTCTGCAGGTAGTCGGCGTAGACCAGCGCCGGTGAAAACGTCTTGCGTGGGGTGGGAAGGGCGTCGAAAAACGCCCGATCGTGGACCACTGAAAATTCCAGCTCTGGGTGTCTGGCGATGGCCGCCGCCAGCGCCGCCGCGACCTGGGCGGAGAAGCCCTCCCGGTTCAGGGCGCCGTAGAACACCCTTGTGGCCCCCTCTCTCGGCTGCAAGTCTGGCAGGTCGAGCACGGTGTTCTCAAACACCGCGACTTCCGGATTGAGCCGGCGCAGCACCTCGGCCAGCTGGGGCGTGGAAGTTTGCACCCCATGACAGCCCCTGGTGATCGCCGCTCTAATCAGGGCGCTGACCGAGCCGCCTTGCACCCGGCCGATCAGGTCCGGGTGATCGTCGAGTTCATAGACGAGCAGCCAGCCCCGAGCCCGGGCCTGGCTTACATAGGCGAGCCACTGGTCTTCGTTGGTCATCACCAGGCGCTGCAGCACCGCCACCTTGGGCGCGTCGACTGGCAGATCCGGCAATTGCGCCGACTTCTCCCGGTAGCTGACCGTCAGCCCTGGGTCGGATTCCAGGGCTTCCGCCGGCAGGCGCGTCCTGATGTCCAGAAAACCCGGCGCAAGGGCGGCGATGTGGATGTGCAGCCGCTCCCCCGGCTTAAAATCTGACCGGTAGGCCGAGGCCACATATTGCAGGGTCTGGGCCCGTTGGACGAAGGCGGCCCTATCCTGGCCGGCCTGCTCGGCGGCGTTGGCGAGGATGGGAATCCAGCGCTCCGCCGCCTGGCGGTTGCCGACGATGATGCGCGGCCTGGCCCGCTCGATGGTCAGGCTGCTTTGGGCCAGGATGGTCTGTAGGGAGGCCAGGGTGAAGAAGCGAAGGTGGGTGCGGTCGAATAGGCCCGCATCCTCCGCCGGCCAGTTCCCGCTCATCAGATTAGCGAGGGCGCTCCAGTGGGAGACATTGGGCACCGAAAGCGCCACCCGTCCTTGGGGTGTCAACATGCCGGACAAGGTCTTCAGCGCGCGCCAGGGGTCGGGCAGATGTTCCAGCACGTCGCCGAGCACGATCACGTCGAACAGCCCGAGGGCGGCGATGGCGTCCGTGTCCATGGCCATGAAGTCGGCTTCGATCAGATGGTCGACCCGGGTGCGGGCGATGGCGGCGGCGGGGGGATGGGCCTCTACGGCCACATATTCGGCGGCGGGATTGCGCGCCTTATAGGCCCGGGCCAGCGCCGCTTCCCCGCAGCCCAGTTCGAGCACGCGCCGGGCCGCCAGCGGGATCCAGCGCAAAAGCTCGATATTGATGTTTCCGTAGTAGTTCGAATCGGACACGGGGCGGCTTTCGTGGTGAACCCTCTGCGGTATCCGCTAAAACCTGCCGATCTGTCGAGGGGCGGGCTGGGGCGCCTGGCGACGAGCGTGGGTGACGGGGCGGGGTTAGATTGCTATGAGCCAGCCTAAGCTCGATCCCAGGACGGTGTGTTTGATATGGTTATGACAGTGCGGCGCGCCGCGCGAGTGAGCGCGTCGGCATTGTCGCTGATGATCGCCCTGGCTTCATCCGCAAAGGCTGAAACCCTGGCTGACGCCGTGGCCGCCGCCTATGCCCACAACCCCAATCTGCAGAGCCAGCGCGCCGCCCTCGCAGCGACGGACGAAACCTATGTGCAGGCCCGCGCCGCCTATGGACTGCAAGCGCAAGCCACCGCCGGCGACACCTATGAGAAGGTGCGGGGGCGGTTTTTCACCTCCCAGGTCGGCCGGCCAGAAGAGGCGGCCACGAAGGGCACCCAATCCCTCTCGGTGTCGCAATCCCTCTATTCGGGCGGCCGCAATCACGCGGCGGTCAGCGAAGCGGAAGCCAACATCCTGGTGCAGCGGGAAACCCTGCGCCAGACCGAAACCCAGGTGCTGCAGCAGGTGGTCGCCGCCTATGTCGGGGTTCGCCGCGACATGGTGATCCTAGAGGTCTATCGCGACACGGTGCAGGCGCTGAACCGGCAACTGCGGCAGACGGAGGCGGAGTTCGGGGTGCGCCAGGTCACTCAGACCGACGTGGACGAAAGCCGCGGGCGGGTCGCCCTGGCCCAGACCAACGCCGCCAACGCCCAGGCGCAGCTCGAAGTCAGCCGCTCCCAGTATCTGCAACTGGTGGGCGAGAACCCGGCTGACCTGTCGCCCGAACCGGCGCTGGAGGTCTTCTCCACCCTCGACGTGGCGTTCGACGCGGCGGAAGCTAATAGCCCATCGCTCGGCTCCGCCCGCTACCAGGAACAGCTGGCCCGGGTTCGGGTGTCCCAGGCGCGCGCCAACTACCTGCCCAATGTGACGGCTCAGGTGCAGTTGCAGCGGGGGCCGGTGGAGCCCTATTCGCCGACCTTGGGGGATCAGACGACGTTCGTGGCGGGGGTCTCGGTGACCCAGCCGCTCTTTACCAGCGGTCTTTATGGCTCCCAGGTGCGCCAGGCCCTGGATGAAGTGAATCAAGCCCGGGCCATCGTCGAGGCGGCGCGCCGGACGGCCATCCAGTCCGTGTCCCAGGCCTGGAGCCAGCTGGTCGCCGCCCGCACCTCGATCGTCTCCGACGAGGTCGGGGTCAAGGCGACGGAGGCCGCCTTCTACGGGGTGCGGCGCGAGCAGCCCTTCGACCTGCGCACCCCCATCGACGTCTTGAACGCCGAGCAGGAGCTGAACAACGCCCAGGTCAGGCTGCTGCAGGACCGCTTCAATGAGTATGTGGCGCGCGCCAACCTCTTGGCCGCCGCCGGATTATTGGATGTCACCGCCCTCTCGCCGCAAACCCCGCGGATCAAGCCGGAAACCTCTTTCAACAAGATCAAGGGCAAGGGGCTGCCCCCCTGGGTCGGGCCGCTTCAGCTGCTCGATTCCATCGGGGCGCCGACGATTGCGCCGCCCCGCCCCGCGGTGCGTGACGGTCAGGATCGCGACGACTACAAGCCCGTCCTGCCGCCCGCCCCGACCGACGCAGCCAAGATCCAGCCCCTGAAAACGGCGACCTCGATCATGGAGGCCGAGGCCAGCGAAGGCGGGCGAGGCGCCATCGAGCCGGCGATCGGCGGGGACGGTTGCGGCCATGGGCGCGGCGCCGTGGTCTTGCCGTGCGTCCCTTCGGCGGGCTCGCCCCCCAAATAGGCGGGGATGCGGCCGGGGGCGCTGCCGTCCGGCGGCGGCACGTTCGCGCAACTGAAAATAAGGGGAAGGTTGGTGGACGCGACAGGGATCGAACCTGTGACCCCCTCGATGTCAACGAGGTGCTCTCCCGCTGAGCTACGCGTCCGGGGAGGGCAGGGTATATTCGGCGCTTCGCCGCGAGACAAGTCTGGAAACGCGGCGCGAGACGGGAAAGCGCCGCTTCCGAACGCGGAAAAAACAGCTTGCCGAGGCATTCCGCCCGGCTAGGCGCCGCAGCCTCGGCGACCAGAAATCCACACCGGCTTGGAAGGTATATTGAGATATTGCCTCGACAACGGCCGATTTAACCAATTAGCCCTGCGGCAAATTGTCTAACCCTAGCTATTCAACCCGGTTTCACCAAAATTTATCGGCTTTCCGGCATGATCGGACTCTACCAGTCTAGGAGCCTGCGGGAACCGTCAATGTCGATCGTCAATCTGCGCATATCGGGTAAGCTAAACTTGGCCTTCGCTATCCTGATCGCTGCGTTCCTGATCTCCTCGGGCGTGGTCTACACCAGTATTCGACGCGTCGATTCGGCGGCGACGGGCAGCGACAACAGCCTGGTGATCTCCGGTCTTGCCGATATGCTGTTGACCCAGGTCCTTGAACAAACCAACGCCTTGCGCGGTTTTGTCATCAAGGGCGACCCCAAATTCTCCAAGACCTATGCGGAGGCCAAGGTCACCTTCGACAAGACCCTGGACGCCATGGACGCCATGTCGCCGGCCGCCGACCACAAGACCCGCGTCCAAACCATGCGCGCCGCCATGGCCAAATGGCGCGCCAATGTGGGCGACAAGGTGATCGGCCTGATGGCCGACCCTAGCGGCCAGGCCGAAGCCGCAGCCCTCAGCGGGGTGAAGAGCCTCACCGAGATTCGCGCCGCGCAAGCGGACATCCGCGCCGCGGCCAATGCGGGGGCTGTCGCCGGCCAGGCGGAGCGGGCCCACGCGGTGGAGTTCGGCGACCTGTCCATCCTCTTAGGCGGCGTCGGCGCCGTGATCATCTCCGGCTTGATGGGCTGGATGCTGTCTAGAACCATCGCCAAGCCGGTCTCCAATATGACCGAGGTGATGCGTCGGCTGGCCACTGGGGACAACACCGTCGAAGTGCCGGCGGTTCAGCGCAAGGATGAGCTGGGCGAGATGGCCGGCGCCGTCGTCAACTTCAAGGACGCCGCCATCGAAAAGCTGCGTCTTGAAGGCGAAGCGGCCAAGGCGGCCCAGGCGATCGAGTTGGAGCGCGCCAGAAATCAGGAGGCCGCTGAGCGCGCGGCGCAGGAGCTGTCGGTGGTGGTCGAGGCCCTGGGACTGGGCTTGGCCCGGCTTTCCGCCGGCGACCTCTGTTTCCGCGTCACCGCCAACTTCGCGGCCCAGTACAAGAAGCTCCAGGACGACTTCAACACCGCCATGAGCACCCTGCAGGAGACCATGACCGTGATCGGCGGCAATGCGTCGGGCATCGAGGCGGGGGTCTCCGCCATCAGCCATGCCTCCGAGGACCTGTCCCGCCGCACCGAGCAACAGGCGGCGTCCCTGGAGGAAACCGCCGCGGCCCTGGATGAGATCACCGCCACGGTGAAAAAGAGCGCCGAGGGCGCCAACGAGGCTCGCACCCTGGTGGCCTCGACGAAAACCGGCGCCGAACAATCCGGCCAGGTGGTTCAGCAAGCGGTTGACGCCATGAGCGGCATCGAGAGCTCATCGCGGGAAATCAGCCAGATCATCGGCGTCATCGACGAAATCGCCTTCCAGACCAACCTCTTGGCCCTGAACGCCGGGGTGGAGGCGGCCCGGGCCGGGGACGCCGGCCGCGGCTTTGCAGTGGTGGCCTCCGAAGTGCGGGCCCTGGCCCAACGCTCAGCCGGCGCGGCCAAGGAGATCAAGACCCTGATCTCGGCCTCCACCCTTCAGGTCAGCGCCGGGGTGGATCTGGTGGGCCAGACCGGCAAGTCCCTAGGGCGCATCGTTACTCAGGTCGGGCAGATCAACGAGCTCATCGTCGAGATCGCGGCCTCTTCTCAAGAACAGTCGGCGGCGCTTCATCAGGTGAACACCGCTGTCAATCAGATGGATCAGGTCACTCAACAGAATGCCGCGATGGTGGAGGAATCCACGGCCGCCGGCCACGCCCTATCTCAGGAAGCCGAAGAGCTCGCACGGCTGGTCGGTCAGTTTCATACCGGCGAAAAGGGTGTGGGCGATCGCCAAGGGCCGGCGATCCAGGCGCCGCGCCGCGCCGCGCCGCAAACCCGCCCGATGCTGAAAACCGTCGGCAGCGCCGCGCGCAGGCCCGCGCCCGCGGCTTCCCAAGAGAGTTGGGAGGAGTTTTAGGGAACTCGCGCCCATCTTAGAGCGCCCCGTCTTGGATCCAGTCGATGAGGCGGCGTTCGCCTTCGCCTTCGCCCAGGAGCCGGCGGGCGGACCTTTGCGCCAGCGCTACCTAGGTTTATCGTCCGTCCACGGATCGCCCCGCGCCTGAGCTTCCCCGGCGGCGAACAGGTCGTTCAGATGGTGGGGCCCAAAATCCAGCGGATTGTCCCTGACCCCCACGGGCAGGGCTGACACATGCAGCGTGCATCGGTGAATATGGCAGTATTCGGCGGTGGCGATCAGCACCGAGCGGATGGAGGCCTTGTTGGCCACGTCGAAGGTCCGCGCCAGAATCGGCAGGGTGGCGCGCGGGGTGACGCCAAAGACGCTGTCCACATGCCCATTGATGATGATGAACATATTCACCTTGAAGGGCGCCGCCGGCAGGTCGTTGGTCAGGAGCAGCGTGCCGGGGACAGCGAAGAAGGCGCTCTGGGTCTGGCCGTCCACGTGCATTTCGGCGAAGGCCCGCCCCTCGCCCGTCACCGGGATCATGGTTGGGGGAAACACCCCCGGCACGCTGGCCGAGGCGATCAGCACATCGGCGAATAGCGCCTTGGCCTCGGGCCCGCCGTGGGCGGCGATGGCGCCCATGTCCCAGACGATCAGCTGTTCGGTGTCGAGATTGGTGGTGGCCACGAGCAGGCGGCGGCCCTTTTTTTGCTCGGCGGCGACGGCCTCGATCAGGGCGTCCGTCACATAGCCGCGCACCAGCTCGGTCAGCGGGGCCTTGTTGTAGAAGCCGGGGGTGAGGAGCGCAAAAAGCCCGCGGCTCTGCATCAGGTGGTGCACCTTGGGTCCGGTATAGGCCTGGCGCAGTTGATCGGCCCAATCGGGGCCGAGAAAGGCGAAGGGGGCGGCCAAGGCGCCGGTGCTGACGCCTGTGACCAGTTGAAAGCGCGGCTGCGTCCCCGTTCGCGCCCAACCTTCGAGCAGGCCCGCCCCGTAAGCGCCGTTGGCGCCGCCGCCTGACAGGGCCAGGGCGTTGACCTCGCCCTTGGCGTCCACCTTCAGGGTGTGCCGCAGCATGGTGGCGAGGGCCGGCTCGTCCTGGCCGTAACGCACATCGGTAAAACCGTCCGGTGAGGCGGCGGCCTGCTGCGCCGAGGTGAAGCGGGCCCGCGGCAGGGTCACGCAGCCGTCCAAAAGGGGCAGGGCCAAGAGCAGGATCAGCCAATGCCTGGCGCCGACGATAGTCCGGGTGCGTCGTTGCGCTTCGATACAGACCCCGCCGAACGTCATCCCACCCCCAAGGCCTCGATGCTTACATAGGCGCCCTTTGTGTTCGCTAAACGGTCGCCGGCGCAAAATCTCCTCATTCCGCCAAGCGGCTTCGGCCTCCCACGTCGCTGCACGACCCGGGCCCCTCCCTCTCGCCGCAGGGGCGAGGCTATCCGCCAAACACCGCTTCCGCCGCCTCCGCCTTGCTGGCCCCGCCCACGTGGATCGACCACCAGAGGGCGTAGAACATCAGGGGCCAGCGGTTGTGGGCCTGGGTCTCGTCGGTGAACACCGCCCGCACGGCGTCCAGATCGCAGACATCGGCCAGCCCTTCGCACGCCGCCACGCGGGGGCCGATGTCGGCGGCGCGGGGGGCGATCCAGGCGGCGACGGGGACGGTGAAGCCCTTCTTTTTCGCCCAGGGCTCCGCGGCGGGGCAGACGCGCTCCAACCATTTGCGCAGGATCCATTTGCCGTGGCGGCCGCGCACCTTCATCCGGTCGGGCAGGGCCATGGCGAAGGCGGCGACCTGGCGATCCAGGAACGGCGTGCGGCCCTCCAGCCCATGGGCCATCAACATGCGGTCGAGCTTGAGCAGCAAGTCATTGGGCAGCCAGGTGGCGATGTCGGCGGCCTGGGCGTTCTGCAGGGGGGTCTGCCAGTCCACCGGCTTAGCGACGGCGCGCCAGCGGGCGACGGCGCCCTGGCCGCGATCCTTCAGGAAGGGGGCGTCGATCTGCGGCTCTGCGAGCCGCCCGCCCATCCACCTTGGCCGAAGCGCCCGGCGATAGCGGCCATAGCCGGCGAAGAGCTCATCCCCTCCCTCGCCCGACAGCACCACCGTCAGCGCGCCCTTGGCGGCTTCCGCCAGCTTATAGGTGGGCAGGCAGGCGTAGTCGGTGGTGGGATCGTCCAGATGCCACGCCACTTCAGGGGCGATGCGCCAGAAATCCTCCTCGGTGAAGGTGGTTTCTCGCCAATCCAGGTTCAGGGCGCGGGCGACCTTTTCCGCCGCGCCGCGCTCGTCGCGGGCCTCGGGCGCGTCGAAGCCGCAGGTGAAGGCGGTGACCGGGCGCTCGTTCAGTCGCGCCATTAAGGTGGCGATGGCGGAGGAGTCGACGCCGCCGGAGAGGAAGAGGCCATAGGGAACGTCGGAGCGCTGATGCACCCGGACGGAGTCTTCCAGGATGGCATCCAGGTGGTCGATCAAATCCCCTCCCCCTCGAGGGGGGAGGGGCAAGGGGTGGGGGTGCGAGCCCCAGGGGGGCAGGAAGGATGCGGGCGGCGCCTCTGTGATCAATTGCGCCACCGCGGTGGGTTCACCCTCACCCCTGATCCCTCTCCCTTCGAGGGAGAGGGGAAGCGCCTTGCCCGGCGCCGCGCGCAGCGGCTGGGTGAGGACGTAGTTCAGAGCCAGCAGCTCCTCCGCGGCGGGGCGCGCCAGGCTGATCGGGCCGAGGGATCGCAGTTCGGAGGCGAAGCGGCAGCCCGACACATAGAGCGGCTTGATGCCGAATGGGTCGCGCACCAGCCAGGTCCGCCCGTCCCCGCCGATTAGGCAGAAGGCGTACATGCCGCGCAGGCGTTGGAACGCCTTCTCCCCTTCCAGCGCATACAGATGCAGCAGGGGCTCGAAATCCGAGCCGGTGGAGAGCTTGTCGCCCAGCCCGAACGCGTCCCCCAGCTCGATGTAGTTGTAGATCTCGCCATTGCCGATGATGGTGGAGCCGGCGGCGTGGAGCGGCTGCCAGCCGCCTTCCAGGTCGATGATCGACAGGCGCGCGTGGGCGAGGGTGACGCCGGGCAGCTGCTCCACCCGGATGCCGTTTGGGCCCCGATGGGCGATGGCGCCGATCATCTCGTAAGCCTCGGCTTTCGCCGCCTCGCCCTGAGCGCCGCCCAATATGCCTGCGATGCCGCACATCAGGGCTCTCCGTACTGATGGAAGAGGCTCCGCCAGCGGGCCACCACGGCGGCCTGGCCGAACTCGCCGGAGATGCGCGCAAGTCCCGCCTCGATCAGCCGCGTGGCGAGGGCGGGGTCCTGGAACACTCGCCGCGCCGCCGCCGCCAAGGCCGCCGCGTCCTCAACCGGCGTCAAGATCCCGTCCACCTGATCGGTGATCAAAACCCCCGGCCCCTGGCTGGCGGCGGCGACGATGGGGCAGCCATGGGCCCAGGCCTGGATCACCGTATTGCCCAGCGGCTCATAGCGGGAGGGGAACAGGCAGACATCGGCCGCCCGATAAAGCGCCGAGGCGTCAGACCGCCAGCCGAGGAAACGCACCCGGCTGGACACCCCCAGCCGCCCGGCCAGAACCTTCAGCTCGCCCTCCAGGGCGCCGGCCCCGGCGATCCAAAGATAGGCCTCGGGATAGAGGGCCAGGGCCTTCAGGCTGACGTCGTGGGCCTTCACCTTGTGCAGCCGCCCCATGCCGAGCAGGAGGGGAGCGCCCTCAGGCGTGTCCAGGGCGGCGCGCGCCTGGGCGGGCTCCGGTCCCGGGGTGGCGAAGTTGGGCACATAGGCGACGCGGGTGGACGGCCAGCCCTTGGCGAGGATGTGGGCCTCGATGTCGCGGGTGTTGGCGACCAGGAAGTCGGCGCCCCTATAGTATTTCAGGTCGTAGTAGCCGCCCAGGCGCCCGATCCGCTTCCATGGCCCCTTGCGCGGAACCACCCGCCCGGCCCGGTTCATCCATTGCAGCAGCACGCGGGCGGGCAGATCCTTCGCCAACGCCCGAATGCGGCGGCCGGTGATCAGGTCGAACGGCGCGTCGAACGGCAAGACGTGGGCGGGTACGCCGAGGGCCCGGAGCGCCGCCTCGCGGCCCGCGTTGGCGTGGATGGCGGCGGCTTGTTCGAGCCCATCGTCCCGCAGCGCCTCCACGAGGCTGAGGAAATAGGTTTCGGCCCCGCCGTCGCCGGGCGACCCCAGAAGATGCAGGACGGTCATTCCCGATGCTCTAGCCGCGTTCGCGGCTGCGCCCAAGTCCCGCTTGAGGCGGGGAGGGCGATCCGCTATACCCCGCGCCTTCCCGCTCCCGGATCGCTCCGGAAGCGCGGGCGGCTGGGTAGCTCAGATGGTTAGAGCGGAGGATTCATAACCCTCAGGTCGGCGGTTCGATCCCGCCTCCAGCCACCACACCATCGATGACCCGTGCCCCTTTACTGAAAGAATCTCCCCATGAGAGCGGATGTCGAGGCTGCTGCAGCCGACATCGAGCAGTCGATCGACTTGCTCAGGAGGCGTCTTTGACTGGGATGTCTCGCTTCGAAAACTGGATGAACTGAACGCCCGGGTCGAGGACCCGTCGATCTGGGACAAGCCCGAGGTCGCCCAGGCCCTTTCCCGCGAACGGGCGCGCCTCGCCGCCTCCATCGACGCAGTGCAGGCCCTGGAGCGCGAGCGCGCCGACGCTCTGGATTTCGCCGAGCTGGCCGAGATGGAAGGCGATACGGCGTCGGGCGACGAAGCCGCCGCCGCCCTCAAAGGGCTGAAGGAACGCGCCGCCCGCGCCGAGCTGGAGGCGCTGCTCTCGGGCGAGGCCGACGGCAACGACAGCTATATGGAGATCAACTCCGGCGCCGGCGGCACCGAATCCGCCGACTGGGCGCTGATGCTCACCCGCATGTACACCCGCTGGGCTTCGGCCCACGGCATGGAGGTGGAGCTGGTGGAAGAGACGCCGGGGGAGACGGCCGGGATCAAGTCCGCCACCCTCTTGATCAAGGGAACCAACGCCTATGGCTGGCTGAAGACGGAAGCCGGGGTGCATCGGCTGGTGCGGATCTCGCCGTTTGACAGCAACGCCAAGCGGCACACCTCCTTCGCCTCGGTCTGGGTCTATCCGGTGGTGGACGATACGATCGAGATCGAGATCAACCCCTCGGACGTGCGCACCGACACCTATCGCGCTTCGGGTTCGGGCGGTCAGCACATCAACAAGACCGACTCGGCCGTGCGCCTGACCCACATCCCCACCGGCATCGCCGTGGCCTGCCAGGCCGGCCGCTCCCAGCACCAGAACCGCGAGGAAGCCTGGAAGATGCTGCGCGCGCGCCTCTATGAGGCGGAGCTGCAGCGCCGCGACGCCGAGAAGCAGGCCATGGAGGACAACAAGACCGACATCGGCTGGGGCCACCAGATCCGCTCCTATGTTCTGCAGCCCTACCAGATGGTGAAGGACCTGCGCACGAACGTGGAGACCTCCGACACCCAGGGGGTGCTGGACGGAGACCTGGACGCCTTCATGGGCGCCTCCCTCAGCCAGCGGGTGGGCGTGACCCGGGCCTCGGGCGAGGTTTAGGAGCCAGAGGGCCAGGGCGCCGAGGGGTTCTTGCCGTGGAGCGGCAGGGCCCGATTGAGGATGTCGATCCGCCGGGCCAGGGCCTCGGCATCCTCACGCCGCAAGGCTCCGCCGTCTTGGCGCAAGAAGCGAACGTGATCGGCGAGGATGGCGGTAAGCTGTTGACGCCCCTGCTCGATTTCCGTTTGCGAGGCCAGGTGGTCGACCACGGCGTAGTCGATCAAGTCGGCCATCCACTGCTCCCGCTTCTCCAGGGACCAGCCGGGACCGCTATGCATGGCGACGCTCGCCGCATCCTGCGCGAACGCTGGCGCCGTCCCCGCAAAACCGCCCAACACAACAAGAGCCAGAACGAGACGTTTCATGAGGAGAACTCCGTTTTGGCCCTGTTTTGCAAACCCCGGGCCGCATGTCCGGCGAGTTGATCTGCGTCCCTCCGGGGAGAGGGGGGGAAGGTTGGAGGCGCTAGGGAGGCGTCAGGCGCCATCTGGCTGCACATAGATTACTCCGATCACGCCGAAAAAATGCGCAGAGGGGGGTGATTTAGTTATCGTGTTAAATATTATCTGGACGGGCTCTGACGTTCCCGTTCCCATCGTCATGGGCGGTGCTGATCGCGCGCACGGCTAATCGGGCGGAGCGATCGCCTAACTGTTCTTCATGGGGTGAATGATGGGCCATTTCAAAAAACGCGCTTCGCTTCTATTCGCGTCCACCGCCGTACTGACCGGCTATTTTCCGTCCGTCCTTTGGGCTCAGACCGCGGACGGCGGCATCCAGGAGGTGGTGGTCACGGCGACCAAATCCTCGCAGGCGCTTTCAAAGGTGCCGCTCAGCATAACGGCGGTGACGCAAAAGGATCTGGACCGGCAGGACATCCGCAACATTCAGGATCTCACCCGGATCGTGCCCTCCCTCAATCTTCAACAGGGGAGTACGGCGGATCGGGTTCCATACATCGCGATCCGCGGCATCGCCTCCAGCAACGGCGCCGCCACCACCGGGATCTATCTGGACGACACGCCGCTGCAGAAGCGCAACGCCATCGGCCTCTCGGGGAGCGGCAGCCCGATCCCCCTGCTGTTCGATCTTGAGCGGGTCGAAGTGCTGCGCGGCCCGCAAGGCACGCTTTACGGCGGAAGCTCGGAAGGCGGCACGGTGAGGTTCATCACGCCGGCGCCCAGCCTCACCACCTACTCAGGCTATGGGCGAGCGGACGTATCGACCACCCAGGACGGCGCGCCGAGCGGAGAGGTCGGCGTGGCTGTCGGCGGTCCCATCGTCCAGGACAAGCTCGGGTTCAGGGCGAGCTTCTTCAACCGCCATGTCGGCGGCTATATCGATCAGGTCGACCGGCTGACCGGTAAGACGGTCGCCTCCGACACCAACAGCGAGAACGCCTATGCTGGACGGGTGGCGCTCGCCTTCGCGCCGACCTCGCGACTGCTGATCACCCCGGCGATCTACGTGTCCCAGGATCGCTACGCAGACACCGACGCCTATTGGGAGAACATCCCCAGCTACGCGGCGCCGGAGGCGGGCAACGTTCCCGCCCACACCTACGGCCCCTATAACTTCTATGGCCCCTACAAGTCTGGAAACACCTGCGCCGTGGGCGACAACTACGTCGGTGTGACGCCCACATGCGCCAGCAAGCAGCCGCGGACGACCAAGCTGTTCGTGCCCTCCCTGACCGTCGCCTACGACTTTGGGGCCGTGTCGGCGAAATCGGTCACGTCGTATATTCACGATGAGACGAACGGCATAGCCGACTATTCCAACCAGGAAGAGGCCAATTTCCAAGGCGGATCGCCATTCCTATTCACCCTGCCGCTCTATTCATCGCACCCGCAATATATGAATAAGCGGTACGGGATCACCGAAGAGCTGCGCTTCAACTCTAAACCTAATGATGGAAAGCTTGAATGGGTGGGGGGCGTCTATTACGCCGCCTATAACAATCACGCCTACTACTATATTCCTTCGAATCTTGACGCGCTCACCGGGGCCGCCTTTGGCGGAACCGTAGAGGAAATCTTCGGCAATCCCATGATCGATGGAAATGTCGAGTATTTCCGCAATCAGGAGCTGAAGGAGACGGAGCTGGCAGGCTTCGGTCAGGGCACCTACAAACTGACGTCCCGCCTGAGCGTGATCGGCGGACTGCGCGTTTCGCGGACGGATTTCACCTATCACCAGGTCACGGCCGGTCCCCTGGCCGGTTTCGACGTGGCGACCACCGCCAATGGCGGTTTGACGAACGGCGAACAGAGAGAGACGCCGGTGACGCCGAAACTCGGCGTGCAGTATCAGATGGACAGGGACACTCAGTTCTACGCCACGGCGTCGGAAGGCTACCGCATCGGCGGGGTCAACCAGCCGCCGCCGCAGGCCCGGTGTGGATCGGACCTCAGCTCCCTTGGCATAACCTCGACGCCGTCCACCTACGGATCGGACTCGCTGTGGAGCTACGAGGGCGGCGCGAAAGCCCGCTTTTTGGGGGGCAAGGCGCAGATCAGCGCCAGCGCCTTCTACATCGACTGGAGCGATGTGCAGGTCAATGTGGCGCTGCCGACGTGCGGGTTCGGCTATGTGGTCAACGGCGGCAAGGCGGTCAGCAAGGGCTTCGATCTGCAAACCGAAGTCATCGTGCTGCCGGGCCTGACCGCTACCCTGCAAGCCGGCTATACTCAGGCCAACTACATCGACACCGTCTCCGACTCTTCCAACACCACCATGTATGTCCGCAAGGGCGATCCCCTGCCGACGCCCAAATGGACCTATGCGCTGGGGCTGCAGTACGATTTCAAGGTGATGGGCGAGCACAGCGCCTATCTGCGTGGAGACTATCAGTTCACCGGCCCCTACCAGAGCGGAACCGGCGCCGGCACCGCCAGCTACGCTCCCGACACCAACAAGGTCGGCTCGTCCAACTTCGTGTCGGCGCGGCTGGGAACGCTGATCAAGGGTGTGGACATCTCGCTCTACGTCGACAACCTGCTCAATTCGCAGGATGTCCTGTCGCGCGGTTTTGGCGGGCGCACGGGATGTGAGACCGCGTCTTGCTCCAGCTACAGCTCCTATAATCCGCTGTTTCTGGACACGACCTTCCGGCCGAGAACGGTCGGTCTCACCGTCACCTATCGATACTAGCCCTTCGGATGGTCATCCTCTCGCCCGCGGCGAGGGGGTGACCCCCATAAGCCAGGGAAAGACCCAGCCGCCGCGTCACGCCTGAACGGACTGCACGATGATGATTCACGTAAAGCGCCTATCGGGGCTGGCGACGATCCTGACCCTGTTGCTCGCGGCGCAACAGGTCGCCGCCGAGCCGGCGGTCGCCCCCGCTAAATCCCAGGCGGAGGCGCCCCACGCTGCGCCGGCGCCCCAAGCGGCGGCGCCCAAGGCGAGCGTGAGCGAGACGGCGGTCGTCAGGCAACACAGCCTGTCCATCGGCGGGCGGCCCTTCGCCTATGTGACGACGGCGGGGACGCTGACCCTGCATGACGGCGACGACCGGCCCAGCGCCTCGATCTTCTACGTCGCCTACACCGCGCCGTCCCAGCCGGCGCGGCAGCGGCCCATCACCTTCCTTTTCAATGGCGGTCCGGGCGCGGCCAGCTTCTGGCTGCAGATGGGATCGGTCGGGCCAAAGCGACTGGCGCTGCCGAACGCCGCCTCAGCGCCGCTCGCGCCCTATCCCCTGGCCGACAACCCCGACACCCTCTTGGATCGAAGCGACCTTGTATTCATCGACGCCCCAGGAACCGGCTTTTCCCGCGTGCTGCCCGGCGGGGCGGCGAACGCCTTCTTCTCGGTGGACGCCGATCTGGAAGCCTTCGGTCAAGCCATCCAACGCTATCTGGACATCAACCAACGCTTCGATTCGCCCAAATTCCTCTTGGGCGAATCCTATGGCGCCACCCGCGCAGCGGCGCTGGCGTCGGTTCTGGAGAGGAAGGGCGTGGCCCTCAACGGGGTGATCTTGCTGTCGTCGATTCTGAACGTCGGCGACTATCGCCCCGGCATCGACCAAGGCTTCATCAACTTCGTCCCCAACTACGCCGCCATCGCCTGGTATCACAAGCGCGGCTCTGAGACCGCGACCGACCTTCCCACCCTGATGGGAGCGGTGCGGGCGTTCGCCAGCGGTCCCTACGCGGCGGCCTTGCGCAAGGGCGACCGGGTGTCGACGGAAGAGGCGAGCGCCGTGGCGACCCAGCTTGGCCGCTATATCGGCCTGGCGCCCGCCGAGATCCTGCGGCTGCATCTGCGAGTGCCGGCCTCCTATTTCCGCCTGGCCCTGCTTCGCGACCAGGGGCGAGCCCTCGGCGGGTTGGACGCCCGTTATACGGCTGAGGTTTCCGACATGGATGCAGCCCGCCCGGCCTTCGATCCCGCCTTCGCCGCCATTTCCAGCGCCTATCAATCGGCCTTCGCGGCCTATCTGCGCAGCGACCTCGGATATCATGACGGCGAAAACTATCGCTTCGACGTCCCAGGCCTGGATTACCGTTGGAACTGGGGCCACCTCGGCCCCGACGGCGAGCGTCAGTTGACGCCGGATACGGCATTGGACCTTTCCGCCGCCATGCAGTCCAATCCGCGCCTCAAGGTGCTGTCGCTGAACGGCTGGTACGACCTCTCAACCCCCTTCTTCGCCACAGAATACGACTTGGCGCACATGCTCCTGCCGCCGGGGCTGCGCGGCAACCTGCAGTTCAAATATTACCCGGCGGGGCACATGGTCTACCTGAATCCCGACGCCCTGCACGCGATGCGACAAGACCTCGACGGCTTCTACGGCGAAGCGATGCGGCCTTAGCAGCTTCATCAGATCACGGAGTAAACCATGCATAAGCGCCTCGGTCTGATCGCCGCCGTCCTCCTCTCCGCGTTTGCGAGCCTTCCCTTCAGCGACGCCAGCGCGGCTGAGCCGTCCCATCCCGCCGTCGTTAGCGACGCCGGCGCAGACGAGGGCAGGGCGGGGGAGCAGGAGACGACCCGCACCACCGACCATACCCTGCTCATCCATGGGCAGACCCTTCACTACAAGGCGACGGCGGGAACCCTGATCCTGCATGACGACGCCGGCCATGCGACGGCCAGCATGTTCTACATCGCCTATGTGGCCGACCGCCCCAAGGGCGCGCGTCAGCGGCCCGTGACCTTCTTCCACAACGGAGGGCCCGGCTCCGCCAGTCTGTGGCTGAACATCGGGGCGTTCGGGCCGGTGCGCGGCGCCACCGCCACGCCGAAGCCGACCCCGCCCGCCCCCTATGCCTATGTCGAGAACCAGGAGAGCCTGCTCGACAAGACCGACATGGTGTTTCTAGACGCCATCGGCACCGGCTACTCCCGCACCATCGGCGCGGGCAAGGACGCGCAGTTCTGGAGCGTCGATGGCGATGTCAACGCCTTCACCCGGGGCATCATCCGCTATCTGGAGAAGAACGATCGATGGAACGCGCCGAAATATCTGTTCGGCGAATCCTACGGCACCACGCGCTCGGCGGCCCTGGCCTATAGGCTGCATGTGCAGGATATCGATCTGAACGGCGTCGTCCTGCTGTCGTCGCTGTTGAACTTCGCGACCGAGCAACCCGGTCTCGACCTGGAATTCATCAACATCGTGCCGACCTATGCGGCCACGGCCTGGTTCCATCACCGCGTGCCGGATCGCCCCGACGACCTCGCCGTCTTTCTCGACCGCGCCCGCGCCTTCGCCGAGGGGCCCTATGCGGACGCCCTGGCCAAGGGCGACGGTCTTTCGACGGCGGAGGAAGATGCGGTGGCCCAAAAGCTCAGCAGCCTAATCGGACTATCGCCCGAGTATCTGAAACGAAATCACCTCCGCGTCGACATGGAGCGGTTCCGCAAGGAGTTGCTGCGCGACCAGGGCCTGGTCACCGGCCGCTTCGACTCGCGCTTCACCGCGCCGGACACCGGGGCCGTGGGAACATTCGATCCGGCTACGGACGATCCGGCCACCGCGGGAGTCAATAGTCTCTATCTGACCGGCTTTCGCCGGGTTCTGACCGAGGAGTTGGGCTACGCCAGCTCGTTGCACTATCGGCCGCTGTTCAACGCCGTGATCGAGCCGCAATGGGATTTTCATCACAAGGCGCCCGGCATCGACGCGCCGCTGTCGACCGCCAACACCGCGCTCGATCTGGCGGCGACCATGGAGGGCAATCCGAATATGAAGGTGCTGTCCCTCAACGGATACTACGACATGGCGACCCCGTTTTTCGGGACGGAGACCGATGTCTCGCACATGCTGCTGCCGCCGGAAATCCGCCGAAACCTCAGCTTCAAATACTACTCTTCCGGACACATGGGCTACACCGATGGGGTGGCGCTTCGGGCCATGAAGGTGGATCTCGATCGCTTCTACGACCAGACGAACTGAGCGCCCGGTCGCCGAAACATCCCCCCGCCGCTCAAGGCGCGGCTACTCGACTTCGCCGTGGTCGGAAAAGGCGGCGAGCAGCTGTTCGAGATGGGCGTTGAGGTTCTCCAGGTGAACCTTGCCCAGCCGGGCTTCCAGGTCGGCGTAGAGCGGGTCGAACTTGGGAATGATCTCCCGGACCATATTGGCCCCCGCCGCTGTCAGCGACAGGAACGAGCGGCGCGAATCCGTCTTGGAAACCCGTCGGACAATGAGGTCCCGCTCGGTCAGGAGCTTCAGGATTCGCGACAGGCTCGGCCCCAGCACGTGAGATCGCCGCGCCAGATCGGCGACGTCGATCTCATCGGATGTGGCGAGGATGCGCAGCACCCGCCACTGCGGATCGGTGATATCCTGGGCAGCGAAGATCGGGCGGAACTGAGCCGCCATCGTTTCCCGCGTCTGCAGCAGCAACACCGAGAGCCGCCGCGCGGCGAAGTGGAC
Source organism: Caulobacter sp. (assembly GCA_026225565.1). Taxonomy (GTDB): domain Bacteria; phylum Pseudomonadota; class Alphaproteobacteria; order Caulobacterales; family Caulobacteraceae; genus CAIOYC01. Next base: position 35,584 of record JAMFTA010000089.1, read on the forward strand.
ATCGGTCTCGACTTCGGGAAGCAGCGGTCCGTCGATCGCCTTGCTGGAATCCTGTGCGGCTTGACGGGTCATTCAGTCTCCATGCGGACGGTCGCCGCCAAGGGCGCGGGACCAACCCCGCTTTCGATGAATACGCGGCCAAAGCCCGGGCGCCGGCATCGTACAGAATTTCTCCGGCGGGCGGAACGCGGGGGTTTTGGCGAAAATAGGCAAGCCAGGGCGCAGGCTTCGGGCAATATAATTAGCACGTTAAATATGTGCTGGACAATCCTCCCGGCGTCCGTTCCATTCGTCCTTCTGAGCGGCCTTACGCCGACGCACGGGACCCCGATGGACCTCGATCAACTTGCATTGCAAAGGGTGATGTCGATCCCCCCTTACCCGCCGGGACGACCGATCGGCGCGGTGGCGCGGGCGTTCGGGCTGGATCCCGACACCATCGTCAAGCTCGCCTCCAACGAAAACCCTTTGGGCCCGGGGCCCCTGGCTCGCCAGGCGATCATCGACAGCGCCGCTGGCGCCGCCCTCTACCCGGACTTCGACACCTTCGCCCTGCGAGAATCCCTTTCGGCTCACCTTGGCGTATCGCCAGATCGGATCATGCCGGGGGGCGGCTCCAGCGATCACATCGTTTTGGCGGCGCGCGCATTTCTGGAGCCGGGACGGTCGGGGCTGATTTCCCAGTATTCGTTCGCCTCTTATCAAGGGGCGATCAGCGCCGTCGGCGCACGCACCATCGTGGCGCCGATGCGGGATCACGCCGTCGATCTGGACCGGATGCTGGCCGCCATCGATGAGACGGTGAAGGTCATCTATCTGGCCACGCCGAACAACCCGACCGGCGGGGCGATCGGGAACGCCGCGCTCGACGCCTTCCTGGACGCCACGCCCTCCAACGTCGTGGTGGTGCTGGACGAGGCCTATCGGGAGTATCTGGCGCCCAATGCGCGTCCCGCCACCGACCGCCTTCCTGAAGCGCGGCCGAACGTCATCGTGCTGAGGACCTTCTCCAAGATCTATGGCCTGGCCGGGGTTCGCGTCGGCTACGCCTTGGCCGATCCGCGTATGATCGCCATTCTGCGTCGTCTGCAGACGCCCTTCAGCGTCAGCGCCACGGCCGAGGCGGCGGCCGTCGCCGCCCTGGCCGAGCCGGCCTTCACCGACGCCGTCAGACGCTCGAACGAGATTGAGCGGACGCGGCTGGCGGCGGGAATTCAGGCCCTCGGCATCTCCCAACTGCCCTCGTCCGCCAATTTCATCATGCTGCAGGTGGGGGATGGGCAGGCGATGTTCCAGTCGCTCATGCGGCGCGGGGTGATCGTCAGGCCGCTGGACAACTATGGTTTGGCTGACTGGGTGCGCGTGTCCGTCGGCCGTCCTTCGGAGAACGACATCTTCTTGGAGCACTTTGCGGAGGTGCTGCAGCAGGCGCGTCTCAGCGGAGCGTCGTCTCTCCTGCGGGCATAGGGAAATGAGGCCTGCAGGCCACGACATGGAAGGCTTGCAGATAGTATTTAACCTGTTAAATTAACTTCTGTTCTGAGTTGCGTCCCGGTTGATTTCTAAACCCCGGCGCGTCTCTGCCAATGTGGAGCGTTCATGTCCCTGACCGGCGGGCAAGCCTTGGTGTCTCAGCTTCAACGCGAAGGCGTGGAGCACGTGTTCGGCATTCCGGGCCTGCAGCTCGACTGGGCGGTCGAGGCCTTGCGCCAGGCCCAGGAGACCATCCAATTCATCGTGCCGCGCCACGAACAGACCGCCTCCTACATGGCCGACGGCTACGCCCGGACCACCGGCCGCGAGGGCGTCTCCATGGTGGTCCCGGGGCCGGGGGTTCTGAACGCCTTGTCGGGCCTGGCCACGGCCTACGCCTGCAGTTCTCGGACCCTGTTCATCGCCGGGCAGATTCCCTCGCCGACCATTGGCCGCGGCCATGGCATGTTGCACGAAATTCCCGACCAGAGCGCTATCCTCAAGACCTTGACCAAGTGGCACGCGGTGGCCCGATCCGCCGACGAGGTGGCCGATCTGGTCAATCAGGCCTTCCATGAATTGAGATCGGGCCATCCCCGCCCCGTCGCCCTGGAAATCCCTCCGGACGTGCTGGAGGCGATGACCGATGCGCCGCTGCAGAGCCGGGCTGCGCCGCGCGCGGCGGAGATCAAGCCTGAAGACCTGGCCGAAGCGGCGATGCTGCTCAGCCAGTCGAAGTTCCCGGTGATCCAGATCGGCGGCGGCGCGGCGGCGGCCGACGTCGGCCCGGCCGTCGCGCAACTGGCGGAGCGGCTGCAGGCGCCGGTGATCATGACCGATGGCGGCCGGGGCGTGCTGCCCGACAGCCACCCTTTGGCGCTCACCGGGCTTGGCGGGCGGGCGGTGCTTCCCCACGCCGACGTCGTCCTGGTGCTGGGAAGCCGTTTTCTGGACGCCTTGGCCAGGCCGACCTGGACCAATCCCCGCTGCCGGTTCATCTATGTGAACCTCGATCCGCGCCACGTGGGCGAGCCTCGCCAGCCCGGCGTCGGGGTGGCGGCGGACGTCGCCGCGGTGCTGCCGATCCTGAACGCCGCCATGGCGTCTTTGCCGGCCCGTCCCGCGCGCGCGCAAACGGTGGCGAAGGTTAAGGTGTGGTGCGACCAGCAGATCCGGCGCATCCAGCCGCAAAAGGGCTATGTCGACGCCCTAAGGGCCGCCATGCCGGCTGACGGCGTCCTCGTCTCGGAACTGACCCAGGTCGGCTATTTCGCCAATGTGGCCTATCCGGTGGAGGCTCCTGGGAGCTATCTCACCCCAGGCTATCAGGGCACCCTCGGCTATGGCTTTCCCACCGCCCTCGGCGCAGCGGCGGGCAATCCCCATCGGCGGGTGGTGTCGATCACCGGCGACGGAGGCTTCGGCTGGGGAATGCAGGAACTGGCGACGGCGGCGCGCTACCGGCTGGGCGTCACCACCGTGGTCTTTTCCGACGGGCGCTACGGCAATGTGCAGCGGATCCAGCAGCGAACCTTTGGGCACACCTTCGCCACCGAAGTCGCCAATCCGGACTTTCTGGCCCTGGCCGCGGCCTTCGGGGTACCCGCGCGCCGGGCCAATTCGCCCGACGAACTGGCGGAAGCCCTGAGTTGGAGTGGCTCGTCGCCGGGCCCGTCCCTGATCGAGGTCCCCGTGGGGGAGATGCCCAGCCCATGGCCCTTGATCCACGCTTTCGTGCCATCGGATGCGCCGCTTCCCAACCCCCTCGGCGACCCTGAGATGGCCATGGAACCGATCGTTTAGAGGAAAGTGCCATGACGGAATCCGTGAGCGTCGACATCGCCACCGCCGCCCCAGCGGATTCACGCCTGCGCCGCCCCGGCGGCGCCTACGGTTGGTACGCCACCGTCGTGCTGATGGTCGCCTACACCTTCTCCTTCCTGGATCGGCAGATCCTGAACTTGATGATCGGGCCGATCGAGCACGACCTGAACATCGGCGACAGCGCCTTCGCCGCGCTCACCGGGGGCGCCTTCGGGATATTCTATACGGTGATGGGCTTGCCGATCGGCTGGATGGCCGATCGGTTCAACCGCAAATGGATCGTCGCCGTGGGCATAGCCAGCTGGAGCGTGATGACGGTCACGTGCGGCTTCGCCCGCAGCTTCCCCCAGCTTGTGGTGTCACGGATCGGGGTCGGCATTGGCGAGGCCACCCTCTCGCCCTCCGCCTATTCCATGCTCTCGGACTATTTCGACAAGGCGCGGCTGCCGCGCGCCATGGGCCTCTACACCTGCGGCATCTTCATCGGGGCCGGCGTCGCCATGATCCTGGGCGGGGCGGTGGTGACCATGATCCAGCAGACTCCCACCGCCGTCCTGCCGATCGTCGGAGCGATGCGGTCATGGCAGCTGGTGTTTCTGGTGGTGGGCCTGCCGGGGATCGTCGTGGCGCTGTGGCTCTCCACCCTTCGCGAGCCCATCCGCCGCGACCACGGGACCGAGACCGAGGCTGCCAAGGCGTCGGGCAATCTCGGCGAAGGATTGAAAGAGCTCTTCACCTTTCTGGTCCGCTATCCCTGGATGTGCCTGTCCCTGTTTCTGGGGTCGGGCCTCTTCTCCATTCTGGGTTATGCCGACGCCTGGTATCCGGAGCTGTTCATCCGCACCTGGGGCTGGACCCCCTCCATGTCCGGCCTGGTCAATGGCGGCTCCTCCCTGATCGCCGGCCCGGCCGGATTGATCTTCGCAGGCTGGATGTCGAGCCGCCTGATCGCGCGGGGCAAGGTCGACGCCTGTCTGCGCCTCACAGCCATCGGGGCGATCGGCATCGCCCTTCCGGCCACCCTCATGCCGTTGATGCCGACGCCGCAGCTGATGGCGCTTTGCCTGTTGCCGTTGAAGTTCTTCGTCGGCTTCCCCCCGGTGTTGATCCCCTCGGCCATCCAGATGGTTGCGCCCAACCGTTTGCGGGGGCAACTGGGCGCGCTATTTCTGCTGGTGGTAGGGGTCATCGGCGTCTCCTGCGGCCCGATCCTGCCGGCCTTCTTCACCGACTATGTGTTCAAGAGCCACCAGGCCCTGCGCTATTCCTTGTCGATCTCCACCGGCGTGGTCGGCCCGATCGCCTTCCTGATCCTGATCCTTGGCCTCAAGCAGTTCCGACAGCGCTGGGCCCAGGTCGCCGGCGCTTTACAGCCCTGACCGGCCGGCGGCGCGCCTACCCCGCCGTGACAAAGCTATCGATCACCTTCTTTTCGCCGGCCTTCTCGAAGTTGATGGTCAGCTTGTTGCCCTCCACCAGACGCACGGCGCCATAGCCGAACTTCTGATGGAAGACGCGGTCGCCGAGCTTGTGCAGGCTGGCGGCTCTGGGGTCTGAGGTGGCGATCAGGCGGCCGTCGCCTTCGATGATCGGCTGGCGGGCGTAGCCGCGGCTCACCCCGGCCGGCGGCGTGTAGGCGGTGGCGCGCTCCTGGGCCCGCTTCCAGCCGGGGGAGGTGTAGCCCGAGCCGTAGGTGGTGGCGTTGTCGTCCCAGCGAGACTTGCCCTCTTGCAGGTTGCCGCCAGACATTCCCGGGCCACCGCCGTAGTAGCCGGTCTCCGACGCCGCCTCGACGTTCTTCAAAGGCAGCTCGTCGACGAAGCGGGAGGGCAGCTGGCTGGTCCAGCGGCCATAGACCAGGCGGTTGGCGGCGAAGGAGATGCGCGCCTCTTCCCGCGCCCGGGTGATGCCGACGTAGGCCAGGCGCCGCTCCTCCTCCAACCCCTTGTCGCCCTTCTCGTCCATGGAGCGCTGGGACGGGAAGACGCCTTCCTCCCAGCCGGGCAGGAAGACCAACGGAAACTCCAGCCCCTTGGCCGAGTGAAGGGTCATGATCTGCACCGCATCGTCGCCGGCCTCCCGATCCAGATCCATCACCAGGGAGACATGCTCCAGATAGGCCCCAAGGCTGTCGAAGGCGCCCATGGCCTGCACCACCTCCTTCAGGTTGTCGAGCCGGCCCTGGGATTGCGGCCCCTTGTCGAGGCGCAGAGCGTCGGTATAGCCGCTCTCCTCCAATATGGTCTCGGTCAGGCGGGCGTGGGGCAGGGTCGCGGCCAGGACGCGCCAGCGGTCCAGGTCGCGGATGAAGGTCGCCAGCGCCGTGCGGGTGCGGGCGGCCAACTCGTCGGTGTTGATCAGCCCGCGCGCCGCCAGGCCGGCGGAGACGCCGTTGCTGCGCGCCAGGTGCAGGAGCTTGGCCACCGTCGTGTCGCCGATGCCCCGGCGCGGCGTGTTGACGATGCGCTCGAAGGCCAGGTCGTCGTCTTCCGACTGCACGAGCCGCAGATAGGCGTGGACATCCCGAATTTCGGCTCTCTCGAAGAAGCGCGGGCCGCCGATCACCTTATAGGGGATCTGCAGCATGACGAAGCGCTCTTCGAAGGCCCGCATCTGGAAGGAGGCGCGCACCAGTATGGCGGCGTCCTTGAAGCTGCGCGTCACCACACCCGGATTTTCAATGGGGCCCTTCTTCCAGCGTTCAATCTCGTCGGCGACCAGGCGGGCCTCGGCCTCGCCGTCCCAGACGCCCGACACGCGCACCTTCTCCCCGCCCTCAGCCTCCGTCCACAGGGTCTTGCCCAGCCGATCCTTGTTGCCGGCGATCAGGCCCGAGGCGGCGGCCAGGATGTGGGAGGTGGAGCGGTAGTTGCGCTCCAGCCGCACAACCACGGCGCCGGGGAAGTCCCGCTCGAAGCGCAGGATATTGTCCACCTCCGCCCCCCGCCAGCCATAGATGGACCGGTCATCGTCGCCGACGCAGCAGACGTTCTTGCGGGCCTGGGCGAGCAGGCGCAGCCACAGGTACTGGGCGACGTTGGTGTCCTGATACTCGTCGACCAGAATGTATTTGAAGCGGCTGTGGTACTCGGCCAGCACGTCCGGGTGCTGGCTGAACAGGGTCAGGTTGTGCAGCAGCAGGTCGCCAAAATCGCAGGCGTTCAGGGTGCGCAGGCGCTCCTGATAGGCGCGGTAGAGGATGACGCCCTTGCCATTGGCGAAGTCGCTACCCTCGCTCGGGGGGACCTTGTCGGGGGCCAGGCCCCGGTTCTTCCACTGGTCGATCAGGCCGGCCAGGGTCTTGGGCGTCCAGCGCTTGGCGTCGATGTTGGCGGCCTCGATCAGCTGTTTCATCAGCCGTTCCTGGTCGTCGGTATCGAGGATGGTGAAGCTGGATTTCAGTCCGACCAGCTCGCAGTGCTTGCGCAGGATCTGTGCCGCCACCGAGTGGAAGGTGCCGAGCCAGCGCAGCCCCTCGGCCTCCGGGCCGATGATGGCGGTGATGCGCTCGCGCATCTCCCGCGCCGCCTTGTTGGTGAAGGTGACGACCAAGAGCTCCCACGGCCGCGCCTTGCCCATGGCCAGGATGTGCGCCAGCCGGGTGGTGAGCACCCGCGTTTTGCCGGTGCCCGCGCCCGCCAGCACCAGCACCGGGCCGTCGGTCGCCTCCACTGCACGCCTTTGTTCGGGATTCAGCCCGTCGAGATATGGCGCCGGACGCGGGGTGGCGCGCGCCAGGTCGGAAATTCTCGGTTGGACTTGGGGGGCGGGCAGGTCGTCAGGCAAGGGCGGCAAACTCTGGGCGCCGACTCAAACAGTCGACGGAACAGATGTAGCACGCCGCGGGGGCGATTTAAGGGCGGCGAGCCATGGAGGCCCGCCGCCTCACGATCAGAAGACGTGGCGCAGGATGAAGTAGAGCGATCCCGAGATCAGGATGGCGGCCGGCAGGGTCATCACCCAGGCGGAAGCGATGCTGCGCACCGTCGACCACTGCAGCCCCGATCCGTTGGCCATCATGGTGCCGGCCACGCCGCTCGACAGCACGTGGGTGGTGGAGACGGGCAGGCCGAAGTTGTCTGCGGCCAGGATGGTCAGGGCGGCGGTCACCTCGGCGGCGGCGCCCTGGCCGTAGGTCAGGTGCTCCTTGCCGATCTTCTCGCCCACGGTGACCACGATGCGCTTCCAGCCGACCATGGTCCCAAGACCGAGGGCGAGGGCCACGGAGATCTTCACCCAGGTGGGGATAAAGCGGGTGCCCTTGGTCAGGCCGCCGGAGAAGTCTTTCAGCGCCTTCGCGTCGTCTGTCGCCAGGCCGGCGGTCTTGGACTTAGCGAGGAGGCCGATGGCGGCGTTCGCCAGGTACATGTCGTTGCGCAGGTTCGGGGTGGCGGCCGCGGGCACCAGACGCACCGAGCCGTAGTTCTGCACATTGACGGCGATGTCGTTGGAGACGGTGGAGAGGGCGGCGTAGACGGCCGGGTCCTCGACCTTCTTGGTTTTCAGGGCGTCGCCGATCTTGGCGCGAGCGGCGGGCACGTTCATGGGCGTTGCGCCGCCCGCGTGGGCGATGAACACGCCCTGGGCCTTGTGGGCTGAGGCGATGAAGGCCGGAGCGCTACTGTCCGGCATGGTGCGGTTCAGGGCGTAGGCGGTGGGGGCCGAGCCGATCAGGATTAGCATGATCAGGCCCATGCCCTTCTGCCCGTCGTTGGAGCCGTGACCATAGGAGACGCTGGTGCAGGTGAGGATCAGGAGGCTGCGGATCCACAGCGGCGGCGGCGCGTCGCCCTCCGGCGCGGTGTAGAGCTTCTTGGATTTGACGGTCAGCTTCATCACCAGGAGCAGCAGCGCCGCGCCTATGAAACCGACCATGGGGCTGATCAGGTGGGTGGTGAACACCTTGCCCGCCTGGGACCAGTCGACC
>JAMFTA010000090.1 GCA_026225565.1 Caulobacter sp.
GTGGTGGACCGGCTGTTCAGCCGCGTCGGCGCCGGCGACGATCTGGCGCGCGGCCGCTCGACCTTCATGAGGGAGATGGTGGAGACCGCCGCCATCCTGAGCCAGGCGACGCCGCGCGCGCTGGTGGTGCTGGACGAGATCGGCCGCGGCACCGCCACCTATGATGGTCTGGCTCTCGCCTGGGCCTGCGCCGAGGCCCTGCACGACACCAACCGCTGCCGCGCCCTCTTCGCCACCCACTATCACGAGCTGGCCAAGCTGGAGGGCCGCCTCGCCTCGGTCGCCAACCTCTCCATGCGCGCCAAGGAGTGGAACGGGGATCTGGTCTTCCTGCACGAGGCCGGCCCCGGCGCCGCCGACCGCTCCTATGGGGTGCAGGTGGCCAGGCTGGCGGGGGTGCCGGCCGCCGTGGTGGCTCGCGCCAAGGCGGTGCTGGAGCGGCTGGAGAAAGAGCCCGGCTCGCCCGCGCGCCTGGACGACCTGCCCCTGTTCGCCGCCGCTCGCCCCGCCCCGGTGAAGGAGCCCTCCAAGGTGGAGGTGGCGCTGGCCGCTATCGACCCGGACGAGCTGACTCCCCGTGAGGCGCTCGACGCCCTCTACCGGCTGAAGGGTATCCACTAGGTCTCCAAACCCCGGCCGGGGACGCGGATCATTTTCTATCGGGCTTGAAGCGGGTATGAGGCGCCATGCCTCTTTTTCTCAACGACACCCTGCGCCGCCAAAAGGTGGAGTTCACGCCCCGCGACCCCCGTCGAGTGACGATGTATGTCTGCGGGCCGACGGTCTACAACTACGCCCACATCGGCAACGCCCGGCCGGTGGTGGTGTTCGACGTGCTGTTCCGGCTGCTGCGCCGGCTCTATGGCGAAGCGGGCGTCCTCTACGCCCGCAACATCACCGACGTGGACGACAAGATCAACGCCGCCGCGATGGCGCAGGGCGTGCCTATCGGCGCCATCACCGACAAGTTCGCCGCCATCTATGACGCCGACATGGCGACGCTGGGCGCGCTGCCGCCGACCCTGCAGCCGCGCGCCACAGAGCATATCCCGCAGATGATCGACCAGATCGCCCGATTGATCGAGGCGGGTTCGGCCTATGCGGCGGAGGGCCACGTGCTGTTCCGCATCGGCGCCTTCCCAGACTATGGCCAGCTCTCGGGCCGCAACCTCGACGACATGATCGCCGGGGCGCGGGTGGAGGTGGCCCCCTATAAGGAGCACGCCGCCGACTTCGTGCTGTGGAAGCCCTCCAAGCCCGGCGAGCCGGAGTGGCCGAGCCCCTGGGGCGCGGGGCGTCCCGGCTGGCACATCGAGTGCTCGGCCATGATCGAGAGCGAGCTTGGCCTGCCCATCGACATCCACGGCGGCGGCCACGACCTGATCTTTCCCCACCACGAGAACGAGATCGCCCAGGGCAGATGCGCCACCCATAACGGGGAATACGCCCGCTATTGGATGCACAACGGCTTCCTCACCATGGACGCCGAGAAGATGTCCAAGAGCCTCGGCAATGTGCTGTTGGTGCATGAGCTGGTGAAAGAAGTTCCGGGCGAAGTGGTCCGTTGGGCCTTGCTCTCGGGCCACTACCGCGCGCCTCTGGACTGGACCGACGCCCTGCTTGAGCAGAGCCGCAAGGCGCTCGACCGGCTCTATGGCCTCTTGCAGGACATCGGCCCGCCCGACCTTTCCGAGCAGAGCAGCCCCACCTGGAGCAATTTCAAGAACGACCGGGTGGCCGAGGTGGTCGCAGCCCTTGAGGACGACCTGAATACGCCCGCAGCCATCGCCAAGCTGTTCGAGCTGGCCTCCCTCGCCCGCACCGCCGTGGCCAAGGGGCAGGCGAGGGAAGCCGGCCATCTGCGCCTGGCCTTGACGGAGGCCGCCGGCGTCATGGGCTTCCTGCAGGCCGACCCCGACGCCTGGTTCGAAGGTGGGGCGAACGACGATCTGAAATCCAAGGTCGAGGCCCTCTTGGCCGAACGCGTCACCGCCCGCGCCGCCAAGGACTGGGCCGCCGCCGACCGCATCCGCGACGAGCTGAACGCCTTGAGCATCGTGGTGATGGACAATCCCACCGGCGCCACCTGGCGGCTGAAGGACAGCTGAACCCGCGATCGGGCCGTCACGGCCGCCGCCGCCTTCTTGCAAAGACTGGCGGCTAGAGGCCGAGCTCTTCCAGGCTGGCATGGTCGGCCGGGCGCGGCCCGCTCGCGTCCCAGTGAAACTTGCGCGCTGTCTCTGGGATCGGCACGTCGTTGATGCTGGCATGGCGGGCGCGCATCAGCCCATCGGCGTCGAAGGCCCAGTTCTCATTGCCATAGGCGCGAAACCACCGGCCGGCGGCGTCGTGATATTCATAGGCGAAGCGCACGGCGATATGGTCATCCGTAAAGGCCCATAGGCTCTTGATCAGCCGATACTCCCGTTCCTGCCGCCATTTCTCGGTGAGGAAGTCGACGATCTGCGCCCGCCCGGCGATGAAGGCGCTGCGATTGCGCCACTGACAGTCGGCCGTATAGGCCAGCGCCACCCGCTCCGGATCGCGGCTGTTCCACCCATCCTCGGCGGCGCGCACCTTCTGGGCGGCGCTCGCGTGGGTGAAGGGCGGCACGGGAGGGCGGGTTTGCGACATGATCGCTCCTGATGGGCCAGAGGTAAGGGCGCATGGGATATGGATTGCGCTCTCGTTCCCCACAACGGCGGATCCGTGACGGCAGGGATGTCGCCGTGCAATCGTCGAAACGGAGTTTTCTATTGCCCCGTCGGAGCGGCGACGCCCAAAGCGTTCAAAATCTGGCTTTCATCGATGTAATGTCCGCTGCTCTGGGCCAATGCGGCCAACTTCAGCAAATCTTGGCCATAGGCGGCGATGCTTCCTATGCCTGACATCAGACCCTCAAGGCTGTGCGGCGCCTCGCGCCGTCGCCCACAGCGAGCGCAAGTGTCGCGCCAAGCCAAAACCCTTGATTTTCGCTGTCCGCAAGGCGTCATCTTGCCGAGAGAGCCGAAGTTTCGCTCGGGCCGGTCAAATTTGCCGGTGGGCCGCCAGCCGGTGCAGGGGCGCCTTGGGTAAGCAGGCCCCGACCTTAGGCCACCTTCACCCGCGCCGCGCTCTCGGGCAGATCAGACCCGAACGCCCGCTGGAAGAATTCCGCCACCGTCGGCCGCTCCAGCTCGTCGCACTTGTTGAGGAAGGTGAGACGGAAGGCGAGGCCCAGGTCGCCGGCGAAGATCTCGGCGTTCTGGGCCCAGGTGATCACGGTGCGCGGGCTCATGACCGTGGAGATGTCGCCGTTCATGAAGGCGTTGCGGGTCATGTCGGCCACCCGCACCATGGCGGCCAGGGTGCGCTTGCCTTCGGGGCTGTTGTAGCCGGGGGCCTTGGCCAGGACGATCTCGGCCTCCACGTCGTGGGAGAGGTAGTTCAGGGTGGTGACGATGGACCAGCGGAAATCCAGCACTACTCCCGCCGTTCTGAATCGCGCCGCGATACGTTTGGTGGAACTGCGCCGGAATCTCCGCGCCTGGTTTGATTTCTACCATCTGTACGATCCGAGGTTCGCGTGGTGGGCCGATA
>JAMFTA010000091.1 GCA_026225565.1 Caulobacter sp.
CCACCGGGAAGGCCTGACCCGTGTCGTTCGACTGGGTGGTGACCGTCGTGCCATGGTCCAGCACCGAGGCGCGCAGGGACTGAAAGCTCAGCGCCGCTATGGAGGAGTAGGACTGGTTGTCCTGACGGGTGGCGTAGAGCTGGGAGATCAGCCGGTCCGTATCGGTGGGGAAGGGCCCCCGGTCGGTGAACAGCTGGGGGATGGAATAGCGGCGAAACAGGGTAGGGTCGGTCACCCGCTCCGCCCCAAAGCCTACGGTCCACTTCGGATCCAGGGTGAAGGCCCCCTTGCCCAGGATATAGCTGCGCGAGGTCTTGGCGCCGAACTTGTTGTGGCTGTCGAATTCCTGATCGTAGGTGTAGCCGCCGCGCAGATCGATGGAGCCGGAATAGAACTGTTCGCGGTAGTGCAGATTGAGGAACGGATTGACCGCCGTATTGATCTGCGGCGTGATGGTCAGGTCCGAATAGGGCGAAATGGCCCAGTAGTAGGGCTGTTGATAGGAGACCCCGCGCCGCTTGGAATATTCGATGCGCGGCGCCAGGAGGCCCGAGCTGCGTTTGGCTGTCGGATCGGGATGCCAGAAGATCGGCGCATAGAAGACCGGCACGCCGAGGACGCGGATGATCGCGCTCTTGTAATAGATCACCTGATGTTGGCGATCTTCGATAATGCGCTTGGCCTGGATCGACCAGGAGGGCTTCTTGGGCGTCTTGCCGTCGGCCTTGCAGATAGCGCAGGGGGTGTAGAGGGCGGTGTTGAGTTCGCTGATGGTTTCCGAGCGCCGGATCGCGGCGCCCGCCACCATGGTCACATCGCCCTGCATTCGGGCGGAGAAGCCGAGGGACACGGCGGTGCGGAACTGGTCGTCCAGCTCCACGTCGTGGCTATATTCCACCGTACCGTCGGCGTTGATGATCTGGATGGCGCCGGTGGCGTGGGTGACCCCGGTGACGCTGTTGTAGGTGACCTTGTCGGCGCGCAGGGTCCGCCCCTGATAGCGCACCTCTACATGCCCCGTGGCGGTGACCAGCTTCTGGTCGCGGTCGTCGACGACCGAATCGGCTTCCATGTAGATGTCGTGGGGCCCCAGGCCATCGTCCACCACCGGCGCGGCGGCGGCGGCCTTTGGCGTGGCGGACAGCGATTTGGCGGCCTTGGCCTGGGCGCCCGCCCCGTGCAGGGCCAAGGCGGCGACCCCGAACAGCAGCGCCTGGCGGGTGGTCGTGCAGGCGATGCGCCGCACCCGGCTGCCGGCCCCCGCGATCGCAAACTTGGCTTGGCGTGTCACGAACCCATCCTCCGCCCCCAGACGAGCTGTAAAGCCGCGCCGCTTCTCCGACGCCGCGCCGGTCGGGTCAACCGTCCTCGGTGTAGCAGAGCAAGGTGAACCCCGCCAAAAGCGCGAGCACCGGCGGCGTCCAGGCGGCGACCACCGCTGGTATCACGTCGCCTTTTCCGAGGGCGTTGCAAAGTTGGTTCATGAAGAAGAAAATAAATCCCAAAGCCACCCCCGACCCCGCCAGCCCCGCCAGGCCGCCCAGCCGCAAGAGCCGCAGGGAGAAGGCCGCCGCCAGCACCGACATGGCCGCGAACATCAAGGGCGTCGCCAAGAGCGTTTGAAATTGAAGGCGGTAGGGGGTGGCGGAAAAGCCCGCCCGCTCCGTGCGCGCGATCATGCCGGGCAGCCCCCAGAAGGGAATCGCGGCGGGGGAGGAGAAGCGCTCCAACGCCGTTCTCTGGTTGAGTGTGGAGGGGATGGTGATGGCGTCGAAGGTCTGGGCCTGCTGGCCGGGCTGGCCCTCGCGGGCGCCGGTAAGCAGCCACTGGCCGTGCTCCAGGGTCGCCTGTTTGGCGTCGACCCGGCGGGAAAAGCGAAGACTGCCGTCGGGGTCCAGGGTGTAGATGAACACCGAAACGTCCTTCATATGCACGCCCGGCAGCTCATTGGACTTGGCGCGGATGATGATCTGGCGATGCTTGTCGCCCTGGCGAATCCAGATCGCCTTGGGCTGATCGTCCAGATAGCCCTCCATGAGTCGGCTTTCCAGGCGCTGGAACCGATCGCTCATGGCCGAGGCGATGGGGTTCAAGGCGATCACCGTGATCACTCCGATCGCCACGGCCGCGCTGGCCGCCGGAAAGATGAACCGCCAGGCGGAGACCCCCGCCGCCCGCATGGCGATCAGTTCGCTGCGGCGGTTCAGGTTCACGAAGGCTCCCAAGACGCCGAACAGAAACGCGAACGGCAGCAGCAAGAGGATCACCGTGGGCGATTCCAGCACCGCAAGGCCGAACACCTGGGTGGAGGAGGCGTCCTTGGCCCTGACGCCGACGGTGCGCGACAGCTCGACGAAGTTGATCAGGAGAATGATCGTGGCGATCACCGCCAGGGCCATCGCCACCCCCAGAAGGGTGCGAATCAGCACGTAGCGTTCGATCTGTCCCAGCTTGAACGGCATGATCAGTGCGCTCCGATCGGTTGCAGCTCAGTCAGACCTTCGATGGCGGTGGCGGCGCTGGCCTTTTGCCGGAAGATTTGCCCGAAGCACAGCCAGATGGTCGCCAGCGGGATGGCGTACTGGATGATGTTCAGGGCCGGCGCGGCGTCGCACGCGGCCTGGGCGCCGAAGCCGACGATGCGAATCACCACGGCGCAGGCCGAAAAGATGACGATTCGCTGACCGTAGCCGGTGCGGCTGAACGATCCGCCCAGCACCGCCGCGAGCGCCATGGCCATGAAGGCGATGTTGTAGAGGGGCGTCGAGAGGCGCGAGTGCGCCTCGGCCAGGAACTTCTTCTTGTCCCGCTTGTCCCAGAACTGGGTCAGGTCCGGGAAGAGCAGTTCATGCAGATAGCGGTCGGAGTTCTTGAAGTGAACGTCGTCATCGGTGTTCAGATAGGGGGTCAGGTCGAACACATATTCGTCGAAGGCCAGGAAGTTGAGCACCCCCTCCGGGCTGAACCTTTGGTTCGATCCGGTGTGCAGGATCAGGGCCGGCTGTCCCCCGCGCCGAACGATGTTGCCGTATTTGGAGGTGAAGGTGGTGGAGGAGCCGTCCGGCTTCTCCTCGTCGATGAAGACATTGTGCAACAACCCCTGCCGGTCGGTGCTCTGGGCGTAGACGGTCAACCCCTGGGCGGGCTGGGTGAACTGGCCGTCGCGGATCAGGCTGGAGGCCAGGTCGGTCTTGATCTTGAAAAGTTCTTCTCGTGTGGCGCGATAGCACCAAGGCGCCACCCAAAGGTTCACCACCAGGGTCATCAGGGCGCAGAGCACGGCCAGGCGAATCGCCGGCGAAATCACCCGCCACCGGCTCATCCCCCCCGCATAACAGACCACCACCTCCTGTTCGGTGTGCAGCCGGTTGAGGGTGATCAGGGCGGCGACGAACAGGGCGATCGGCAGCACCATGGCCAGCATCTGCGGCAGGCTGAGCCCGATCAGGGTCAAGAACACCTGCACCGACTGATGCTGGTTCACTAAAACGTCGATTTCAGCGAGGGTCTGACTGAGCAGCGCCACGGCCGCCAGGGCGGTGGTGGCCGCTAGCGTCGGCCATAGGAGCTGGCGAAACAGGTATTTTTCAATGAGGCGCATGAAGCTCGACGCGCGGGGATTAAGGACGAAACGCGCGTCGCCCCTTCTACACGCCCCCCGCCTCACGCTACAACCACCCCTTTGGTGACGCCGACCCTTTCGGCTGGAGCATTTCCGATGAAGATCGATTTCGTGGCGCTTGACGCCGAGGCTGACGCCGTCCGGGCCGTCGCCGTGCTGGCCTTCACCGAAGGCGCGCTCTCGCCGGCGGCTGAAACCCTGGACGCCGCCGCCAACGGATCCATCAAGCGGGCGATCGTGCAAGGCCGCTTCACCGGCAAGGCTGGGCAGACGCTGGACTTGATCGCCCCCGCCGGCGTGGCCCTGGCCCGCATCCTGGTGGTGGGCGGCGGCGAAGCCGATAAATTCACGCCTGAGGCCGCCGAAGCCTTCGCCGCCAGCGCGTTCCAGGCCCTGAAGACCTCGGGCGTCGAGACCCTGGACATCATGCTGACGGGCCTCCCCGCGGAGGCCGGCGCCCACGCCGCCTTCGGCGCGCGGCTGGCGAGCTATCGCTTCGACGCCTATCGCACCACCGAAGCTGAGGACAAGAAGCCCTCCATCACCCGCCTGCGCGTCCTCTGCGACGATCCCAAGGCGGCCAAGAAGGCCTATCAGCCGATGGACGCGGTGGCCGACGGTGTCTTCTTCACCCGCGACCTGGTCTCCGAGCCCGCCAATGTCCTCTATCCGGAGGAGTTCGCCCGCCGGGTCAAGAAGCTGGAGAAGCTGGGCCTCGAAGTTGAGATTCTCGATGAAAAGGAGATGAAGAAGCTGGGCATGGGCTCGCTCCTGGGCGTCGGCCAAGGCTCGCGCCGGGAAAGCCAGCTGGCGGTGATCCAGTGGAAGGGCGCCAAGGATGCGGATGCCCCGCCCATCGCCTTCGTCGGCAAGGGGGTCTGCTTCGATTCAGGCGGCATCTCCATCAAGGGCGCCGAGGGCATGGAGGATATGAAGTGGGACATGGGCGGCGCCGGCGCCGTGGCCGGGCTGATGTGCGCCCTGGCCACCCGCAAGGCGAAGGCCAATGTGGTGGGGATCCTGGGCCTGGTGGAGAACATGCCCGACGGCGCCGCCCAGCGCCCCGGCGACATCGTCACCTCCATGTCCGGCCAGACCATCGAGGTGATCAACACCGACGCCGAAGGCCGTCTCGTGCTGGCTGACGCCCTCTGGTACTGCCAGGACCGTTTCAAACCCCAGTTCATGGTCGATCTGGCCACCCTCACCGGGGCGATCATCACCTCCCTGGGTCATGACCTGGCTGGATTGTTCAGCAATAACGATGACTTGTCGGAGAAAATTCTAGCGGCGGGCAAGGCGGTCTCCGAGCCCTTGTGGCGGATGCCGATGCCCGCCGCCTATGAGAAGCAGATCGAAAGCCTGGCGGCGGATCTGAAGAACATCGGCGGCCGCGCCGGCGGCTCGATCACCGCCGCCCTGTTCATTCAGAAGTTCGTCAACGGTCTGCCGTGGGCGCACCTGGATATCGCCGGGACGGTCTGGCGCAACCCCGGCGTCAACGCCATCGCCCCCAGCGGCGCCACCGGATACGGCGTGCGCTTGCTCGACCGGCTGGTGAAGGACAACTACGAGGGATGAGGGAGCCCTGCGAGGTCTGGTTCTACCACCTGGAGCGATCCGGCCTCGATCAGGTGCTGCCGGAACTCTTGGAAAAGACCCTGCAGCGCGGATGGCGCGCCCTGGTGCGCGCCGCCGATCGCGACCGCATCGAGCATCTGGACGGTTGGCTCTGGACCTATCGCGACGACAGCTTCCTGCCCCATGGCCTTGCGGAGGAGGCGGAGGAGGCGCGCCAGCCGATCCTGCTCACCACTGATTTGGCCAACCCTAACAAGGCCGACGCTCTCTTTCTGATCGATGGGGCGCAGGCCGGGCCGCTGGACGATTTCACCCGCTGCGTCCTGCTCTTCGACGGGCGCGACGACGAGGCCCTGGCGCAGGCGCGCAAACGCTGGAAAGAGGTGAAGGCGCAAGGATTGCCCGCCTCCTATTGGCGGCAGGCGGAACGGGGCTGGGAGAAGCAGGCATGACGATGCGCAAATGGGCCATGGGGGCCGCGGCGATGGTTCTCCTCGCCGGATGCCAGACCCGCTATCTGCCGGTGGACGACGCCGGAAACCATACCGCCCTGCCGCCAGCAGCGTCGGCGACGGCGCCGCCCGTCGCGCCGCCAGCGCCCAGCGCCTTGCCGGCCGCGCCCATCCCGCTCGCCGTCCTGTCGGACACCTGCGGCGCCGGCGCCCTGCGCTACCTGATCGGCAAGCCCAAGACCCAGATTCCCGTGCCGGTGGATCTCAGCAAGCGCCAGGTGATCTGCACCGGCTGCGCCGCCGCGCCGCAGAACGATCCCGCCCGCGTCACCATCCTCTTCGATCAGACGAGCGGGATCGTCACCGAGGTGATGTGCCGCTGATGGCCTGACGCCCGGTGCGCCGCCCGATGCAGGGTGGCGTGGCGGTGGGCGATGCGGTCGATATCCCGGTCATAGCCGCCGCCGAGCACGCCGCACACGGGCGCCCGGTGGGAAAGGCAGGTTTGCAGCACATAGGCGTCCCGCGCCGCCAATCCTTCGTCGCTGAGCGACAGTCGCCCCAGCCGGTCGTCCCGATGGGGATCGACCCCGGCGACATAGAAGACCAGCTCAGGCCGCACCCGCTCCAGCAACCCCGGCAGGGTGGCGTGCAGCGCCGCCAGGTAGGCTTCGTCCTCCAGTCCGTCGTCCAGGCCGATATCCAGGTCGCTGACCGCCTTTCGGGCCGGGAAGTTCTTCTCCGCGTGCATGGAGAAGGTGAAGACGCGCGGCTCATCGGCGAAGATCAGCGCCGTGCCGTCTCCCTGATGCACGTCCAGATCCACCACCAGCATCCGGTCGACCGCGCCCTCGTCCAAGAGCGCCCGCGCGGCCACGGCCACATCGTTGAAGATGCAGTAGCCCGAACCGTAGTCCGGCCCGGCATGATGGCTGCCCCCCGCCGTGTTGCAGGCCACCCCGTGCTGAAAAGCCAGGCGCGCGGCGAGCAAGGTGCCGCCGCAGACGGCTCGGGTTCGGCGCACGATCTCCGCGCTCATGGGCAGGCCGATGCGCCGCTGCATCTCGCTGGGCAGGGCGAAGTCCAACACCGCGCGCACATAGGCGGGGTGGTGTGCGGCGCAGAGCTGCGCCTCGCTGGCCGGCTCAGGCGTGTGGAAGCCGCCCCCGGCCAGGCCCTCGGCGGTCAGGATCTCCGCCAGGCGCTGAAACTTGTTGATGGGCAGGGTGTGGCGATCGTCCAGGGCGGCGCGATAGTGGGGATGATGGACCAAGGGGGGCATTGCGGCTCATGTGGCCCCGCCTGCGCCGTTCGCCAAGCGGCTTGACGCTCGCCCGTCGCTGTCGCACAGGGCGCCCCATGAACGTTCTCCTCATCGGCTCGGGCGGGCGCGAACACGCCCTGGCCTGGAAAATCGCCCAGTCCCCGCGTTTGAAACACCTGGTCTGCGCTCCGGGCAATCCCGGCATCGCCGCCGTCTGCGATATCCGCGGGGTCGCGGTCACCGACGTGGAAGGGCTGGTCGCCCTGGCCCACGAGATCGCCGCCGATCTGGTGGTGGTGGGCCCCGAAGCCGCCTTGGAGGCGGGTATCGCCGACCGGCTGGCGGAGGAGGGCATAGCCTGTTTCGGCCCCACCGCCGCCGCCGCTAAGCTTGAGACCTCCAAGGCCTTCTCCAAGGCCTTCGCCGCTCGCCATGGCCTGCCCACCGCCGCCCACGGAACGTTCGAGGACGCCGCCGTCGCCAAGGCCGCCCTGGACGGCTTCACCCCGCCCTATGTGATCAAGGCCGATGGCCTGGCCGCCGGCAAGGGGGTGGTGATCGCCAGGGATCGCGCAGAGGCTGAGGCCGCCATCGACGACATGCTGGGCGGCCGCTTCGGCGCCGCCGGCGCGCGGGTGGTGATCGAGGACTTCATGGCCGGGGAGGAGGCCTCGCTGTTCGCCCTTTGCGATGGCAAGACGGCGATGATCTTTGGCGGCGCCCAGGATCACAAGCGCGCCTACGATGGGGACACGGGCCCCAACACCGGCGGCATGGGCGCCTACGCCCCCGCTCCGGTCCTGACCGACTTCGTGATCCGCCAGGCCCGCACCCGCATGATCGACCCGACCGTCCGCGGCATGGCGGCCGAAGGCGCGCCCTATAAGGGCGTCCTCTATGCCGGACTGATGATCGAGCACGGCGCCTCGCGCCTGGTGGAGTTCAACGCCCGCTTCGGCGACCCGGAATGCCAGATCCTGATGCTGCGGCTGCAATCGGACTTCCTGCCCTATCTGCACGCCGCCGCCACCGGCCGGCTGGCGTCGCTGAGCGCGCCGGCCTGGTCGGACGATGCGGTGATCTGCGTGGTGCTGGCCGCCAAGGGCTACCCGGACGCGCCGGAAAAGGGTTCGGAGATCGAGGGCGCCGAGCAGGATTTCGGGCCTGACGTGGCGGTCTTCCACGCGGGCACGGCGCGGCGCGAAGACGGCGCTCTGATCGCCGCCGGAGGGCGGGTGCTGAACGTTTGCGCCAGGGGCGCCACCCTGGCCGAGGCCCGCGCCGCCGCCTACGCCGCCGTCGACCGCATCGACTGGCCAGGCGGCTTTCATCGCACCGACATCGGCTGGCGGGGGTTGTAGCCACCGAAAAGGGGCCGTTCACACCCGCTCGAAAGCCGAGTATGCCTGATGTAAAATAAAAACTGGCGAGGAAACATGGCGGATGTCGCAGCTGCAGCGCCCACCGCTCAGGATCTGAACTCGGGGGCCAAGCCTGTCGACGAGGCGCACCGTATCGACGAGGCGCGTCTCGACGCATGGCTGATCGGCAATGTGGCGGGTTATCGGGGTCCGCTGCAGGTGCTGCAGTTCAAGGGCGGCCAATCCAACCCCACCTAACAACTGCTCACGACCACCAAGACCTATGTCCTGCGCAAGAAGCCCTCGGGCAAGCTCCTGCCCTCCGCCCACGCGGTGGACCGCGAGTTCAAGGTGATCTCGGCCCTCGGAACCACCCAATTCCCGGTCGCCAAGGCCCATGCCCTCTGCCTGGACGAGGCGGTGATCGGCGCCATCTTCTATGTGATGGACATGGTGGAAGGACGCATCCTCTGGGACCAGACCCTGCCGGGCTGTGCGCCGGCCGAGCGCGGCGCCATCTTCGACGCCCAGATCAAGACCCTGGCCGATTTGCACAACACCGACTACGCCGCCATCGGCCTCTCTGACTACGGCAAGCCCGGCAACTATTTCGGCCGCCAGATCGACCGCTGGACGCGCCAGTACAAGGCTTCGGAAATCCAGTGCCTGCCGTCGATGGACCGGCTGATGGCCTGGCTGCCGCAAACCCTGCCGGTGGACGACGCCACCTCCATCGTCCACGGCGACTATCGGCTGGATAATATGGTCCTGCACGCCACCGAGCCGCGGGTGCTGGCGGTCTTGGACTGGGAGCTCTCCACCCTCGGCAACCCTTTGGCCGACTTCACCTATTTCCTGATGTCGTGGGTGATGCCTTCCAGCGA
>JAMFTA010000092.1 GCA_026225565.1 Caulobacter sp.
CGTCGCCCCGGCGAGAGGGCGTGCCGACGGCGATGAACACCGCGTCGGCCTCGCGGATCGCCTTGGCGGTGTCGTCGCTGGTGCAGGCGAAGAACAGGCGCTCTTCCTTGACGTTGCTTTCCACCAGCCCCTCAAGGCCCGGCTCGTAGATCGGCATGACGCCCTGGTGCAGGCGATCGATCTTGCCCACATCCTTGTCGATGCAGGTGACCACGTGGCCGAAATCGGCGAAACAGGCCCCCGACACCAGCCCCACATAGCCCGTCCCAATCACTGCAACGCGCATACATAAAAACTCCAGCCCGGTCCCGAGGCTGCGACTATAGAGGGCGGCCTGCTAAAGCAATCTGTCTCGCGTCAGCAAACCGTCGTCGGTCTGTGGCAAAGGCGTGAGGGCAGGTATGGGGTGGTTTCGATGATTTCGATAGTGAGACGGGGATTTCTTAAGCTCGCCGGCGGCGGGGCTGTGGCCACGGCGGCCGTGGGCGCCATGCCGCAAACCCTGGAGACGGCCCTGGCCCTGCCGGCCCGCAACGAGGCCGGCTCGATCATGGATGTGGAGCACGTGGTGATCCTGATGCAGGAGAACCGCTCGTTCGACCACTATTTCGGCTGTCTGAAGGGGGTGCGCGGCTTTGGCGATCCGCGCGCCATGACCCTGCCCGGCGGCCAGCCCGTCTGGCTGCAGCCCACCGCGCCCGGCGCCGAGACCCACGTGGCCCCCTTCCGCTTCGACGCGCGCAAGACCAGCGCCGAGAGCCTCACCAGCCTGGATCACAGCTGGAAGGGCTCCCACGACCGGTGGAAGCACAACGACGCCTGGATCGCCGCCAAGACGCCCCTGACCATGGGTCACTTCACCCGCGAAGACATCCCCTTCTACTATGCCCTGGCCGACGCCTTCACCGTCTGCGACGCCTATCACGCCTCGCAATTTGGCCCGACCAACCCAAATCGCATGTACCTGTTCAGCGGCACCAGCGGGGTGAATGTCGGCCTGACCAACTCCCTGGCGGTGACCAATCCCCTGCTGGAGCCCAACGAGACCGCTGATTACATCCACGACGGGCCCAAATTCCCAGGCTTTGAGTGGAAGACCTACGCCGAACGGCTGGAGGAGGCGGGGATCAGCTGGAAGGTCTATCAGGAGTACGACAATTACGGCGACAATGGCCTGGCCTATTTCAAAGCCTTCCGTGGGGCGAACGCCTCAACGCCCATGGGCCAGAAGGGCCGGGCGTGGGCCGAGACCTCCAACGCGCAGAACGCCAAGGCCTCGCGCGGCGAGCATCTGGCAGCCGCCCTCGCCAAGGACGTGGCCGACGGGACTCTGCCGCAGGTGTCCTGGATCGTCGCCCCCACGGTGCTGTGCGAGCATCCGCAAGGCAGCCCCAGCTATGGCGAACAGCTGACTGCCCGGCTGATCGACGCCCTGACCGCCAATCCGGCGGTCTGGGCCAAGACGGTGTTCATCCTCAACTACGACGAGAACGACGGCTTCTTCGACCACATGCCCATCCCCATCCCGGCGGCGGGAACGGCGCTCGGCAAGAGCAACGTCGATACGGCGGGCGAAGTCTATCAAGGTGTGCCCATGGGCCTTGGCCCCCGGGTGCCGATGATCGTGGTCTCGCCCTGGAGCAAGGGCGGGTTCGTCAATTCCGAAGTGTTCGACCACACCTCGGTGATCCGCTTCATCGAGGCGCGCTTTGGGGTGCACGAGCCCAACATCACCCCCTGGCGGCGGGCGGTGTGCGGCGACCTGACCTCCGCCTTCGACTTCAAGACCCCCAACGCCGCCCCCGCGCGCCTGCCCGATGTCAGCCACTATGTGGAAAAGGTGGACCTCACCGCCCACCTGCCAAGGCCCGTCCCGCCCACGGAGCAGGGGATGCCCAAGCAGGAGAGCGGCCAACGCCCGGCGCGGCCCTTGCCCTATGACGTGCATGTGGCCGGGGTGCTGATCGCCGACGGTTTTCACCTGGTTTTCGCCAACGAGGGCCAAGCGGCCGCAACCTTCCAGGTCTACGCCGCCGGTGCGGCTGAGGGCCCCTGGTTCTACACGGTGGCGGCGGGGACGACGGTGAGCGACGTGCTGCCCCTGGCTCAAGGTCCCCATGACGTGACGGTGCATGGACCCAACGGTTTCTATCGCCGCTACAAGGCCTCCGGTTTCGATCGCGCCGCCCCCACCACGGCGCTCGCCCACGACAGCGCCACGGACCGGCTGGTGCTGACCCTGGCCAATCCCGGTCAGAAGCCCCACAAGGTGACCCTGGCCAATGCCTGCGCCGGCGGCAAGGCCAGGACCGTGGCCTTAAAGCCCGGCGGGACTAGCCAGGTCGCCTGGCCGCTCGCCCCCTCCGCCCACTGGTACGACGTGGCCATTACCAGCGACAGCGACCCCGCCTATCTGCACCGCTTCGCCGGCCACTTCGAGACCGGAGACGCCAGCCTCTCAGATCCCCTGATCGCCGGCGGCGAAGGCGGGCTGGCGGCGCGTTTGTTGAAGCATTTGAAGGTCTAGGACGTAGTCAGGATTTAACGATCATCGCAATTGGATAGCGATGGCGGCGA
>JAMFTA010000093.1 GCA_026225565.1 Caulobacter sp.
CAAGAGCCATGCGGCCGCCTATGCGGTGATCGCCTATCAGACCGCCTGGCTGAAGGCTAATGCGCCGGTGGAGTTTTTCGCCGCCTCCATGAGTCTCGATCTCTCCAACACCGACAAGCTGGCGATTTTTTCCCAGGACGCCAAGCGCTTCAAGGTCGTGGTGCGGCCGCCGGACATCAACCGCTCCTGCGCCGACTTCGAGGTGGAGGACGGGGAGGTGCTCTATGCCTTGGGCGCCATTCGCAACGTCGGCCAGCTGGCCATGGAGCACGTGGTGGAGGTGCGGCAATCCGGCGGTCCATTCCTGGATCTGTTCGACTTCCTGGAACGGATCGACCCCCGCTCGGTGAACAAGCGGGCCTTGGAGAATCTAGCGCGCGCCGGGGCTTTCGACGGGATCCATCCCAATCGGGCCTCCATCGTCGCCGGCGCCGACTTGCTGATGGCCTACGCCCAGACCATGGCGGCCGAGCGCGTCTCCTCGCAAGCCAGTTTCGGTTTCGACGGCGGGGGCGCCACCCGGCCGCGCCTGCCGGCGGTCGAGCCCTGGGTCGGGCCGGTGCAGCTAGACGAGGAGCTGGCGGCGGTGGGCTTCTACCTCACCGGCCACCCCTTGCAAGACATGGTGGAGGTGTTGCGCCGCCGCCGGGTTTTGCTGTTCGTCGAGGCGGTGCAGCGGGCGGAGGCGGGGGAGGAGGCCATTCGCATGGCCGGGGTGGTTCGGCGCAAGCAGGAGCGCGCCTCGCAATCGGGGGAGAAGTTCGCCTTCGTCTCCCTCTCCGATCCCACAGGCGAATATGAGGTGATGTTCCCGCCCGAGTCGCTGCGCCGTTGCCGCGATGTGCTGGAACCCGGTCAGGCCATCATGATCAAGGTCAGGGCCAAGGCCAAGGACGGGGAGGTGCGCTTCTTCGGCGACGACGCCGAGCCGGTGGGCAAGGCGGCGGAGACGGATGTGGGCGGGGTGCGCATCCATCTGGACGGTCTGGACGCCGACTTCTCGGCCTTGAAGCGCCGCCTTTCGGCCGGCGCGGCCGAGCGGGGCGGGGAGGTGGCCCTGGTGGCGGCCCTCGAAGGCGCCTGCGAGGTGGAGATGCGCCTGCCCGGCCGCTTCATGCTGGACGCGGCCTTGCGCGGCGCCTTGAAGACAGCGCCGGGTGTGCGGTGGCTGGAGGACGTCTAGGGATCTGGGCCCATTGAACTGAAAGCTTGAAATTTCCGGGCGTCCGCCCTAGATAGCGCTTCATCTCACACGCAGGCGTTCGGCAGCAGCGGGTCAATCCCCGTCGTCGCCGTTCCGGTCCCTAAAAGGGGTTTGCCTGCGGACGTGCAACCGGAAGAAGGACATAACCTTATGGCGCTACCCGAATTTTCTATGCGTCAGCTCTTGGAAGCTGGCGCGCACTTTGGCCACCAAACCCACCGGTGGAACCCGAAGATGGAGAAATTCATCTTCGGCTCGCGATCCAACATCCACATCATCGACCTGTCCCAGTCGATCCCCCTGCTGCACCAGGCCCTGTTGAAGGTGCGGGAAGTGGCGGCGGGCGGCGGGCGCATCCTCTTCGTCGGCACCAAGCGCCAGGCTTCCGATCCCGTAGCGGTCGCGGCCAAGCGCTGCGCCCAATACTATGTGAACCACCGCTGGCTCGGCGGCACCTTGACCAACTGGCGCACCATCTCCCTCTCCATCGCCCGCCTGCGCGAACTTGAAGGCGTCCTGGACGGCGACGGCAGCCACGGCCGCACCAAGAAGGAGCTGTTGCAGCTCACCCGTGAGCGCACCAAGCTGGAGCTGTCCTTGGGCGGCATCAAGGACATGGGCGGCATCCCCGACCTGATGTTCGTGATCGACACCAACAAGGAAGGCATCGCCATCCAGGAAGCCCGCAAGCTGAACATCCCGGTGGTGGCCATCTTGGACACCAACTGCGATCCGGACGGCATCACCTATCCGGTGCCGGGGAATGACGATGCGGCGCGGGCTTTGCAGCTCTATTGCGATCTGATCGCCGATTCGGTGCTGGACGGCCTCGCCGCCGGCCAAGCCGGTTCTGGCGTCGATCTGGGCGCCTCCGAAGAGCCGTCCGAGCCGACCCTGCGCACCGAAGCGGCGATCGACGCGGTCGCCGAAGAGCCGGCCTCGGTCTAAGACAAGCCTTAAGGACAGGCGGCGGCCGCAAGGCCGTCGTCGCGTTCTTGACGTCAAATACGGTTACAGGCGCGCCCATAGGGGTCGCTTTTCATTTCACCTTTGATTCGGAGGATGGGCCATGGCCGAGATTACGGCTGCGCTCGTAAAGGAGCTTCGCGACAAGTCCGGCGTCGGCATGATGGACTGCAAGAAGGCTCTCCAGGAAACTGCGGGCGACATCGAGCAGGCCATCGACTGGCTGCGCACCAAGGGCCTCTCCAAGGCCGCCAAGAAGGCCGACCGCATCGCGGCCGAGGGCCTGATCGCCCTGGCCCTTCGCGACGAGGGCAAGGGCATGGTTGGCGCGGCCATCGAGCTGAACGCCGAGACCGACTTCGTTTCGCGCAACGACCTCTTCCAGAAGGCCGCCCGCGACGTGGCCAAGACGGCGCTGGATGTGGACGGCGACGTTCACGCCCTGATCCACACCATGATGCCCGACGGCCAATCGGTGTCGGATATGATCGGCAACCTGATCGCCACCATCGGCGAGAACATGCTGGTGCGCCGCGCGGCGCGCTTCGTGGTCACGGAAGGCGCGGTCGCCGCCTATGTGCATAACGCCACCGCGCCCGATCTCGGCCGCATCGGCGTTCTGGTGGCCTTGGAGTCTTCGGGCCCCAAGGATCGGCTGAACGATCTGGGTCGCAAGATCGGTATGCATATCGCCGCCACCTCGCCCATCGCGCTCGACATCGACGAAGTCGATCCGGCGGCGGTCGAGCGGGAAAAGGCCATCTTCACCGAACAGGCCGAGGGATCGGGCAAGCCCGCCAACGTCATCGAAAAGATGGTCGAGGGGCGCCTGCGCAAATTCTACGAGGAGGTGGTGCTGTTGAAGCAGTCCTTCGTCATGGAGCCGGACCTGACGGTGGAAGCCTTTGTGGCCAAGGCCGCCAAGGAGATGGGCGCGCCGATCAAGGTGGTCGGCTTCGTGCGCCTGGCGCTGGGCGAAGGCGTCGACAAGAAGACCGATGACTTCGCCAGCGAAGTCGCCGCCTTGACCGGCCAAGCCTAAGATCCCTCACCGAGCCTGGACGAAAAGCCGGGCTCTCGATAAACACGGCCGGGTTCGCGGTTTGCGGGCTCGGCCGTTTTTGCGTCCTCGGTCTCCATCGGATAGGAAACCCATGCCCCAATCGCACCCGTCGCTCGATCCCGCCCTGCGCTACCGCCGGGTGCTGTTGAAGATTTCGGGCGAAGTGCTGATGGGACAAAGCGGCTTTGGCATCGATGTGAAGACCGTGGCCGCCGTGGCCAAGGACGTGGCCGAAATGGTGCGAAGCGGGGTTGAGCTCTGCCTGGTGATCGGCGGCGGCAATATCTTTCGCGGCATGGCCGGAGCGGCCCAGGGCATGGAACGCTCCAGCGCCGACTACATGGGGATGCTGGCCACGGTGATGAATGCGCTGGCCATGCAGAACGCCCTGGAAAGCATCGGCGTCGATACGCGGGTGCAGTCGGCCATCCCCATGCAGACCATTTGCGAGCCCTATATCCGCCGCCGCGCCATGCGGCATTTGGAAAAGGGCAGGGTGGTGATCTTCGCCGCCGGCACGGGCAATCCCTATTTCACCACCGACACCGCCGCGGCCCTCCGCGCCGCCGAAATGAATTGCGACGCCCTCCTTAAGGGCACCAGCGTCGACGGGGTCTATACCGCCGACCCCAAGAAGGTCGCCGACGCCGAGCGGTTCGACCGGCTGACCTATCTTGAGTATCTATCCAAGGATCTGAAGGTGATGGACGCCTCGGCCATCAGTCTGATGCGTGAAAACTCCATCCCTATCGTGGTGTTTTCGATTCGCCGTCCCGGCGCCCTTCGAGATGTGATGACCGGCGTCGGCGCCCACAGCGTGATCGCGGAAACGCCGGCGGCTACGGCAAAATCGGCGGAAGAGAGCCTGAACCCATGAGCAAACCCGACCTTTCCAAATTCAGCGACCGGATGGAGCGGGCGATCGCCGCCCTGAAGGAAGAATATGTCGGCCTGCGCACCGGCCGCGCCAATGCGGGCCTGGTGGAGCCGATCACCGTGGAAGCCTATGGCTCGACCATGCCGTTGAACTCGGTGGGCGCCATCAGCGTGCCGGAGCCGCGCATGATCGTGGTCAGCGTCTGGGACAAGGCCATGGTGATTCCGGTGGAGAAGGCGATTCGCAACGCGGGCCTCGGCCTCAATCCCATCACCGACGGCATGACCCTGCGCATTCCGGTGCCGCCGCTGACCGAAGAGCGCCGCCGGGACCTCGCCAAGCTGGCCGGAAAATATGCCGAGCAGCAAAAGGTCGCGGTGCGCAACGTGCGCCGCGAGGCTATGGAAGAGCTGAAAAAGCTCGAAAAGGCCGGCGATATTTCCGAGGATGATCGAAAGCGCTATGAGGGCGAAATTCAGACCTTCACGGATCAGTCGGTCAAGCGCGTCGACGAGACCTTGAAAAGTAAAGAGCAAGAGATCATGCAAGTTTAATGTCTTCGTGACATCGAGCTTTGTCGCGGGGAGATTGAGGAGATGGGTTTGATGTCGCCGGCGCTCAGGCCGCAAGGCCGTTCGGTCAATGGCGGCGATCCCCAGGCTGAGGAGCGCCCGCCCGCCGGCGCGCGCCACGTGGCCATCATCATGGACGGCAACGGTCGATGGGCGAAGAAGCGCGCCCTGCCGCGATCCTTGGGCCACCGCGCCGGCGTCAACGCCTTAAAACGCACCGTGGAAGGCGCCGCGGAGCTTGGTCTCGAATGGATGACTGTATTCGGGTTCTCGACCGAGAATTGGAGCCGGCCAGCGACCGAAATCGCCGAATTGATGAGTCTTCTGAAGAACTATGTGCGCAGCGATCTGGCGCGTCTTGAGGCGGAGGGCGCCCGGATCAGGGTCATCGGCCGCCGCTCCGACCTCTCGCCCGACGTGCTCGAAGTGATCGAGCACGCTGAAGAGCGCACCCGCAACAACGACCGCTTTCATCTGCAGGTGGCCTTCAACTACGGGGGGCGCGCCGATATCGCCGAGGCGGCCGGCCGTTACGCCGCCGCCATCGCCTCGGGCGCCGTCGCCCCGGACGAGGTGGGCGAGCGGGCGTTCGGCCGCTTTCTGTCCACCGCCGAAGGGCCGCCGCTGGATCTGATCATCCGCACCTCTGGCGAGCGTCGCCTGTCCAACTTCCTCCTTTGGGAGGCCGCCTACGCCGAACTCGTCTTTCAAGACGTGCTCTGGCCCGACTACGGACCTGAACACCTGAAGGCCGCCCTCGAAGAATTCGAAAGCCGTGAGCGGCGTTACGGCGGAGCTGAGGTGGATGACGTCCTCGCCGCCGGCTAAGCGTTTCGACTGGCGCAATCTGGGCCTTAGAGCCATTTCGGCTGCGATCCTGGCCCCCGTGGCGGTGGCCTGCATATGGTTCGGCGGGTGGGCGTTTCTCGTGCTCATCGCCGTCGCCATCGCCCTTTTGACCATCGAATGGGGTGAGATGGCCGATCCGGAGACGCCGGTGCGCGCCGCCGCCATCATCGCCATTGCGGTGCTGGTCGCCGTGTTCGCCACCTATCTCGGCCACCCCTGGATCGGCTGGACCCTGGTCGGCGTGGGCGCGGTCACGGGGGCCTTCATCGCCCTCGCCAGGGGCAAGATCGATCGGCCTGCCGACATCGCCTTTGGCGTGCTATACGTCGGCGCCCCCAGCGTCGCCTTGATGTGGCTGCGGGGCGATGCGGACGGCCGTGGCTGGACATTGATGCTGATCGCCATCGTTTGGGGGGCGGATATCGGCGCATTTCTTGTGGGTAGCGCGTTGAAGGGGCCCAAGCTTTGGCCTCGCTTCTCGCCCAACAAGACGTGGTCGGGTTTTGTCGGGGGTTTGTTGGTGGGAATCGTAGCGGCGGAGGCCATCGCGCTTCTGCTGCCCCACGAGGCGGGCCCCGGGCCGCGCGCCACCGCCGCCGTCGGGCTGGCGGCGGGGTTGGCGGCCATGGGCGGGGATCTTTGGGAGTCGATGTTGAAGCGGCGGTTCGGCGTGAAAGACTCCGGCAGCTTGATCCCCGGACACGGAGGGCTGCTCGACCGGGTGGACGGATTGATGTTCGGCGCCCTGGTGATGGCGCTGGCGCGATGGATTTGGAGTTTGGGTGTGGGATTTTGAGCGTCCGCCGCGTGTCTATCCTGGGGTCGACCGGTTCAGTCGGCGTCTCCACCTTGGATGTGCTTCATCACGCCCGTCTGGGGGGCGCAGAGATCGAGATCGTCGCCCTGACCGGGGGAAACAACGTCGAGGTCTTGGCGCAGCAGGCCCTGCGCTGGCGGCCCAGGCTGGCGGTTATCGCCATTGAAGCCCACCATGACGCCTTGCGCGCCCGGCTTGCCGGCTCGGGCGTTGAAACCGCAGCGGGGGACGAGGCCGTGGTCGCCGCCGCCCAGGCGCCGGCCGACTGGGTGATGGCCTCCATCGTCGGAACCGCCGGGTTGAAGCCGACCCTGGCCGCTGCCCGCACCGGCGCGGTGATCGCGCTGGCCAATAAGGAAAGCATCGTCTGCGCCGGGCCCCTGCTGCTGGCGGTGGCCCAGGCGGCGGGCGGCTCGGTGATCCCGGTGGATTCCGAGCACTCCGCCATCTTCCAGGTGTTCGACCTCGCCCGGCGCGATCGGGTGCGCCGCCTGATCCTCACCGCCTCTGGCGGGCCCTTCCGCACCCGCAGCCGGGACGAGATGCGCGTCGCCACCCCCAAGCAGGCCCTGGCCCATCCCAATTGGGATATGGGCCCGAAAATCTCCATCGATTCGGCCACCATGATGAACAAGGGCCTGGAGATGATCGAGGCCGCCTATCTGTTCGGAATGCCGGAAGACAAGGTGGACGTGGTCATCCATCCGCAATCCATCGTCCATAGTCTGGTGGAGTACGAGGACGGCTCCACCCTGGCCCAGCTCGGCGCGCCGGATATGCGCACGCCGATCGCCTGCGCCTGGGCCTGGCCCGACCGCCTGCATTGGCCGGCGCCGCGGCTGGAGCTGGGGGAGATCGGAACCCTGACCTTTGAAAAGCCGGATACGGATCGCTTTCCCGCCTTAAAGCTCGCCCGCGACGCCCTGCGCATGGGCGGCGGCGCCCCAGCGGCGCTCAACGCCGCCAACGAGGTGGCGGTGGCCGCCTTCCTCGATCTGCGCATCGGCTTTCTCGAAATTGCCGCAATCGTTGGCCAGACGTTAGAGGAGATGGACCGGTCCGGGGATTTGCGCATCAACACCAATGACCTGGAAGCCGCCTTCGCCACCCACGCGCGGGCGCACCGGGCGGCGAGGGATATCCTCGACAGATCGCCGCGCCGCCAGGCCGGCGCAGGGAAAGGCGTCTGATCCATGTTGGGATTGCTGCAGCAGGTCCTGCTCTACACCGTGCCCTTTCTGTTGGTCTTGACCGTGGTCATCACCATCCATGAGCTGGGGCATTTTCTGGTGGCCCGCTGGTGCGGGGTGGCGGTCGACCGCTTTTCCATCGGCTTTGGCCGGGCGATCCTTCATTGGACCGATAAGAGCGGCGTCGAGTGGCGCCTGGGCTGGATACCCTTTGGCGGCTACGTGAAGTTCGCCGGCGACGCCAACGCCGCCTCCGCCGCGCCCACCAAAGACGACCTGGCCGCCCAGCGGCGCGAAATCGTGGCGCGCGAAGGAATCGGCGCCGAGCTGAAATACTTCCATTTCAAGCCCCTGTGGCAACGCGCCCTGGTGGTGCTCGCCGGACCCATGGCCAATTTCATCCTTTCGATCGTCCTGTTCGCGGTCCTCCTCGGAAGTTTGGGCGAGATCGGCTACAAGCCGCGAATCGGCGGCGTGCAACCCAATTCCCCAGCCGCGCGCGCTGGCTTTCAGACAGGCGATCTGGTGGTCTCGGCCAATGGTCGGCTGATCGACGATTTCAATGATCTGGCCACCTATACCGCCTTGCGCGCCGGCGAGCCGATTCGCTTCACGGTCCGGCGGGGACCGGCCGATATCGATCTTGTCGCCACCCCTGAGCGTCGGTTAGTGAAAAATCGCGCCACCGGCGCCAGCGCCAAGCTGGGCGTCTTAGGCCTCGCCAGTTCCGCATCCCCAGGCGACGTCTTCCATCGGCGCTATAGTCCCTTGCAGGCCATCGGCGGCGGCGTTGCGCATTCATGGGCGCAGATTGAGACCACGGTCTTCTATATTTCGCGCATCTTCTGCGGCCGCGAGTCGGGCGACCAACTGGGCAGCTTCATCGGCATCGCCAAGACATCCGGCGATTTCGCCCAAGCCGGCGCACATGGCGGGCCCAACTTTGGAGCCAAGGTTCTGGGCGTCGTTGTGGCGCTCACCACGCTGATCGCCGCCCTTTCGGTCAATATCGGTTTCGCCAATCTGTTGCCGGTTCCCGTGCTGGACGGCGGACATCTGCTGTTTTACGCCTATGAAGCCGTCGCGCGTCGGCCTTTGGGGGCGAAGGTCCAGGCCGCCGGCTATCGCGTGGGTCTTGCTTTGCTGTTGGGATTGATGTTGTTCGCCACTTGGAACGACCTGCAGCAGCTGCCTGTCTTTAAAATCCTCGGCGGGCTCTTTTCCTAGCTCGCCGCCCGCCGATGGTTGATGATGTCCATATCACGCGTTAGACGCTCTTTCCTGCTGTCCTCCGCCATCCTGTTCGCGGGAGCGCTCGCCTTTGCGCCTCAGGGGATGGCGCAAACCGGCGGTGGCGCGCCGCCGCCGTCCATCAGCGGCGACCAGAGCACGAGCCCTTCTCCATCAACGCCCGCTGCGCCGGCGGCTGGACCCGCCGCTTCGGGCCCCATCGCCACCGGCCAAGGCGCCGCGCCCACGTCTGTGGCCACCCCGATCCAATCCAGTCTGGTTCGCCGCATTGTCATCGAAGGCAATGAGCGGATCGAGACGGCGACCATCCAGTCCTATCTGCCCATCGCGCCCGGCGACACGGTGGACGCCGCGCGCCTCGATCTGGCGCTGAAGACCCTCTATCGCACCGACCTGTTTTCCGATGTGCGCCTGGACATCCAAGGCGACCAGCTGTTGGTCAGGGTGGTTGAAAATCCGATCATCAATCAGGTGGTGTTCGAGGGGAACTCCGCCCTGTCGTCGGATAAGCTGCGCGACGAGGTGAGCGTCCACCCCCGCAGCATCTTCACCCGCTCCCACGTCTTGGAAGACGTGCAACGCATCGTGGAACTCTATCGCCGGTCGGGGCGCATTTCGGCGGTGGTGACGCCCAAGATCGTCGAACTGCCGCAAAAGCGGGTCGATCTGGTGTTCGAGATCAGCGAAGGGCCGAAGACCGGGGTTTTGCGGGTGAACTTCCTCGGCAATAAGGCCTTTGGCGACAACGCGTTGCGCGATGTGGTGGTGACCAAGGAGTCCGCCTGGTACAAATTCTTCACGTCCAACGATAACTTCGATCCGGATCGGATCGAATACGACCGCGAGCAGCTGCGGAAGTTCTATACCAACAAGGGATATTACGATTTCCGCGTCATCTCCTCGGTCGCCGAGCTGACGCCAAGCCAGCGCAGCTTCGCCATGACCTACACGATGGACGAAGGCGCCAAGTACAAGTTCGGCAAGCTGACGGTGAAGACGGACCTGAAGAAGCTGAACGCCAGCATTTTGCAGATCCTCCTGCCGATCAAGGAGGGCCAGCTTTATCGCAGCGACCGGATCGAAGCGGCGGTGGACTCCCTGACCTTCGCCGCCGGCGCCTCCGGCTTCGCCTTTGTCGACATCCGTCCCCGCTACACCGCCAATCGCGAAAAGCACACCATCGATGTGGTGTTCGAGGTGAAGGAAGGGCCGCGCGTCTATGTCGAGCGCATCGACATCGTCGGCAACACCCAGACCCTGGACCCGGTGATCCGTCAGGAGCTGCGGCTGGCCGAAGGGGACGCCTATAACCGCGTCTTGGTGGACCGCTCCAAGACGGAGCTGAAGCGCCTGGGCTTCTTCAAGACTGTGGACATCACCCAGGTGGCCGGCAGCGCGCCGGACAAGACGATATTGCAGGTCAAGGTGCAGGAGCAGCCGACGGGGGAGCTGTCCCTCGGCGCCGGCTATAGCTCGGTGGACAAGCTCCTGCTCGACGTCGGGGTCAGTCAGAAGAATTTCCGCGGCACCGGCACCGACGTGCGCGTGCGCGCCTCGGTCGGGTCCCTGCGCCAGCAGGTGGACTTCTCCTATACCGAGCCGAGGTTCGCGGGCCGGGATCTGCGCGCCGGCTTCGACGTGGGCTATTATCGCTATGACTATACCGACACATCGGGCTTCAACACGGCGTCGACCTTCGCCAGCCTGCGCGCCGGCTTCCCGCTGAACGTCAACACCTTCCTCGACACCCGCTACAGCATCCATTCGGATTCCGTGACGGTGAGCGACTCCAGCTGCGCCGCCGGGCTGATCTCCATCGTCATCTGCGATCAGCGGGGGGACAGCCTGGCCTCGTCGGTCGGCTACACCCTCTTCCTCGACAAGCGGAACGATCCGATCCACCCGACGCGCGGTTTCTACGCCAAGCTCAGCCAGGACTTCGCGGGTCTCGGCGGGGACGTGAAATACCTGAAGAGCGAACTGACGGCGGCCACCTACTGGGGCTTCACGCCGGAGTGGGTGCTCTCGGTGACCGGCGCCAGCGGCTACATCGGCGGCTGGGGCGGCGACAACATTCGGATCAACGACCGCTTCTTCAAGGGCGGCGACACTTTCCGCGGCTTCCAGATCGCCGGTATCGGGCCGCGCGACACCAATCCGTCCTTCGAAGAGGCTCTTGGCGGCAATCTCTACGCCATCGGCACCGCCGAGGTGTCCCTGCCCAACCACCTGCCCGAGCAATACGGCATCCGCACCGCCCTGTTCACCGACTTTGGCACGCTCGGCCTGGTCGATAAGGACGTGAAGGCCGGACAGCCGACGGTGAAGGACGACTTGGGTATGCGCGCCTCCGCCGGCCTCAGCGTGTTCTGGACCTCGCCCTTGGGACCGATCCGTCTGGACTTCAGCCAAGTTTTGGCCAAAGAGACCTATGACAAGACGGAATCCTTCCGTTTCTCAACCTCCACGCAGTTTCAATAATGACCTTGAAAATCCTCGGCGCGGCTTCGGTCGCCATACTGCTTGTCGCCACCACCGCGAATGCCGCGCCGAAGAAGGCGGCGACGCCAGCCTCATCGCCGGCATCCGCCCCCTCCGCCGGTCCCGCTCAGCCGCCGCTGGTTTCGGGCCCTCCGATCGCCGGCGTCTGCCTGTACAATCGCGACGCCGCTGTGGGCGGATCGGCTGCAGGCAAGGCGATGGTGGCGCGGATGCAACAGCTGCGCGCCCAGGCCGCGGCCGAGATCCAAGCCGAACAGCAAGGCGTCAAGACCGACGCCGACGCCCTGATCGCCAAGCGTTCGACCTTGACCCAGGAGCAGTTCCAGCAGCAGGCCGGTCCGATCCAGCAGCGTCAGGAAGCCGCTCAACGCAAGGGCGAGCTGCGTAGCCGCGAACTGGAAGCCACCGGCGAGAAGGCCTTGCAGCGGTTCGACTTGGCGATCACGCCGATCCTGCGCAACCTCTATCAGTCGCACAACTGCAGCCTGCTCCTGCGCGGCGACGTAGTGATGGGCGCCAATCCGCAAATGGATCTGACCGAGCAAGCCGTTCAGCAGGTCGATGCGGTCCTGCCGACCTTGACCTTCGATCGCGAAAACCTGCCGCAACAGTAATAACACGAACCCCGGCGCGGCGCGTCGGGCAGGGGGGCGAGGTACGGCATGCCGGACCCACGGTTTTTTGACTCGCGCGGCCCGGTCATCCTGGCCGACCTTGCGGCGTTGACGGGGGCGA
The DNA here is from genome assembly GCA_026225565.1 of Caulobacter sp. Classification (GTDB taxonomy): domain Bacteria; phylum Pseudomonadota; class Alphaproteobacteria; order Caulobacterales; family Caulobacteraceae; genus CAIOYC01. The sequence continues at coordinate 12,027 of JAMFTA010000093.1, forward strand.
TGCTCGTCGACGCCGGCGGCGCCGAGCGAGAAATTCTAGGGGTGGCGCCCCTCGGCCGCGCGGCGGCCACGGATATTTCCTTCCTCTCGGATAGGAAGTTTCTGGGCGACCTTGCCGCCACGTCGGCGGGGGCCTGCTTTATTTCGGCGGCCCACGAGGGCGTCGGCCCGGCAGGGTGCGCCTTGCTGGTCACCAACGAGCCCCAGGCGGCCTACGCGCGCGCAGCGATCCATCTGCACCACCCGCGCCTGCATCCCGCCCTGTCGCCGGCGATCCACCCGGATGCTCACTGCGAAGAAGGGGTTCAGCTTGGCCACAGCGTGGTCATCGGTCCCGGCGCCCATATCGGCAGCGGAACTGAGATCGCCGCCAATACGGTGATCGGGCCAGGGGTGATGATCGGTCGCAATTGCCGGATCGGGGCCAATGTCACCATCGGCCATGCCCTGATCGGCGATGGGGTGCGAATCTTGGCGGGCTCGGCCATAGGCGAGGCGGGTTTTGGGGTGGCGGCCAGTTCCGCCGGCGCCATCGACTCGCCTCAGCTGGGGCGGGTTATCCTGCAGGACGGGGTGACCATCGGCGCCTGCAGTTGCATAGATCGCGGCGCCTTCGACGACACGGTGATCGGTGAGAACACCAAGATCGATAATCTGGTGCAGATCGCCCACAATGTCCGCATCGGGCGCAACTGCGTCTTCGCCGCCCAAACCGGCATCGCCGGCAGCACCGTCATCGGCGATGGCGCGCAATTCGGAGGCAAGGCGGGCACTGGCGATCATCTGACGATCGGCGCGGGTGCGCGACTGGCCGCCGGCGCGCTTACTATGCGCGATATTCCCCCGGGGGAAACCTGGTGCGGCGTGCCCGCCAAACCGATTCGGAAATTCATGCGGGAGATCGCCTGGTTGGCCCGCAAGGCGGAAACGCGAGAGAAGGCGGGGGCCCATGAGTGACGAAACGCCAGCTGTCGGGCCCGCGATCGAGATGCAGGAGATCCTCACCCGGATCCCCCATCGCTTTCCATTCTTGCTGATCGATCGAGCGGAAGACTATCAGCCCCACAAGTCGATCACCGGCATCAAGTGCGTCACCATGAACGAGCCCTATTTCCAGGGGCACTTTCCCGATAATCCGGTGATGCCGGGGGTGTTGATCGTCGAGGCTTTGGGCCAGACCGGCGCGGTCTTGATGTCCAAGTCCTTGAACGCCGACATCGAAGGGCGCACCATCCTGTTCATCTCGGTCGACAATTGCCGCTTTCGCGCCCCGGTTCGCCCCGGCGACGTGCTGCGCATGAAGGTCGAAGTGATCCGGCATCGCTCGGACCTGTTCAAATTCCACGGCAAGGCGTTCGTGAACGACAAGATCGCGGCGGAATGCGACTTTGCCGCCATGGTGGTGAGCACCCATTGATGGCTGACATTCATCCGACCGCCCTGATCTCCAAAGGCGCGGAATTTGGCGAGGGGGTGGCCATCGGCCCCTATTGCATCGTCGGCTCCAAGGTGAAGCTGCACGACCGGGTGCGCCTCTTGTCCCACGTGGTGATCGATGGCGTCACCGAGATCGGCGCCGACACAGTGGTCCATGCCTTCGCCAGCCTGGGCGGACCGCCTCAGCACACCGCCTATAAGGGCGAGGACACCCAGCTGATCATCGGCGAGCGCAATGTGATCCGCGAGCATGTGACCATGCATACGGGCACCATGCTGGATCACGGGGTGACCCGGGTGGGGGCCGACAGCCTGTTCATGACCGCCTCCCACGTCGCCCACGACTGTGTCGTCGGCGACCACGTGATCATGGCCAACAACGCCACCCTCGGCGGCCATGTGAAGATCGGCGACTATGTGTTCTTGGGCGGCCTCACCGGCGTGCATCAGCACACCCGCATCGGCCGCTACGCCTTCACCGGCGGCGGCGCCGTGGTGACCAAGGATGTGATCCCCTATGGCTCGGTCTGGGGCAATCACGCCCACCTGGAAGGGCTCAATCTGGTCGGTCTGAAGCGGCGGGGCTTCTCGCGCCAGGCGATCAACGATCTGCGCGCCACCTACCGCCTGCTGTTCGCGCCTGAAGGCACCTTCCAGGAGCGGCTGGAGGATGCGGCGGGCACCTATGCCGGAACCCCAGAAGTGCGCGAGATCGTGGAGTTCATCCGGGCGGACGCCGATCGTCCCCTCTGTATGCCCAACCCGTGATCCTCGCCGACGGTGGAGCGGGAAAGATTGGCCTGATTGCAGGGGGCGGCGGTCTGCCCATCGCCCTCGCCAATCTCTGCCGCCTGACCGAGCGGCCCTATTTCGTGCTGCGCCTCAGCGGCATCGCCGAGGCTGAGCTTGCGGACCATCCGGGGGTCGAGGTGGGCATGGCCGAGCTCGGTCGCCAGTTCGCCATCCTGAAGCAACAGGGGTGCGTCTCCGTCTGCTTTTCCGGGGCGGTGAAGCGTCCCGACTTCTCCAAGCTGAAACCCGATTTGCGCGGGGTCATGGCCTTGCCTCGGGTGATCGCTGCAGCATCGAAGGGGGACGATGCGCTGCTGCGCTGCCTGATCGGTGAATTCGAACGGGAGGGGTTCACCGTGGAAGGAGCCCAGGACGTCGCCGGGGGCCTGCGCCTTCCCCTCGGTCCCCTGGGCGCCCTTGCCGCCGGTGTTGAGCACGAGGACGATATCTTGCTGGCGGTGAAGGTGGCCAAGGCTATCGGCGCCCTGGACGTGGGGCAGGCGGCGGCGGCGGCCAAGGGGGTGGTGCTGGCGCTGGAAGCGCAGGAGGGCACGGACGGCTTACTGAGACGCTGCGCCGAGTTGCCCGCAGAGCTGAGGGGCGACGCTGGGCGGCGGGTTGGGGTCTTGGCGAAATGGCCCAAGCCTCTCCAGGAGCGCCGCATCGATCTGCCGACCATCGGCGTCGCCACTGTGGAGGGCGCCGCGGCCGCCGGCTTGGCGGGGATCGTCGCGGAAGCCGACGCCACCCTGGTGATCGACCGGGCGGCTGTGATCGCCGCCGCCGACCGGCTGGGCCTGTTTGTGATCGGTCTGAAGGGCGAGGCATGAAATGAAGCCCGCCTGCGTGATGCTGGCGGCCGCCGAGCCGTCGGGGGACGCCTTGGGCGCCGGATTGGCGAGGGCGCTGCGGTCCAGGCTCGGCGACCGGGTGCGGATCGTCGGCGTCGGCGGCGCGGCCATGGCGCGGGAGGGAATCGCTAGCCCGTTCGACATTTCCGAGCTCTCCGTCCTAGGACTGCTGGAAGGGCTCGCCGCCTATCCCAAGGTGGTCCGGCGCGTGGCGGATACGGCGGCGTTCGCGGCCCTGGAAAAGCCTGACCTGGCCGTCCTGATCGACTCCTGGGGCTTTACCCTCCGGGTCGCCCACGCGCTGCGCCGGATCGACCCGCAGATGGGGCTGATCAAATATGTGGGACCGCAGGTGTGGGCCTCTCGCCCCGGTCGGGCGCGGGTGCTGGCCGCCGCCGTCGACCGGCTCTTGTCGATCCACGCCTTCGACGCCCCCTATTTCGAGGCTGCGGGGCTGAAAACCACCTTTGTCGGCAACGCCTCCCTGTCGCGAGACTTTTCCACTGCCGATCCCGCCCGGCTGCGGACCCATATCGGCGCGGCGCCGGACGACCCGATCCTCCTGATCCTGCCCGGCAGTCGCTCGGGCGAGGTCAAGCGGCTGATGCCCATCTACCGGGAGGCCGTGGCGCGCATCCTCGCTGGCCGGCCGAATTTGCAAGTGGTGCTACCGGTGGCTGAAACGGTCGCCGATCAGGTCAAGGCGGCGCTGGCCGATTGGACGGCGCCGGTGCATGTGGTCGAGGGCGATGTCCTGAAATACGACGCCATGCGGGCCGCCACCGTCGCCCTGGCCTGCAGCGGCACGGTGAGTACGGAACTGGCCATGGCCGGTTGCCCGATGGTCATCGCCTACCGCGTCGGTCGGCTCAGCCACTTCATCCTGAAGCGGGTGCTGACCAGCCCTTATGCGACGCTATTCAACATCGCCGCCGGCGAGGAAATCGCGCCGGAATTTCTGCAGTACGACTGCACGCCCCAGGCCCTGGCCGAGGCGGTGATCGCACGCCTGGACGATGAAAACCTTCGTGGTGACCAGGCGGACCGTCAGACGGCGGCGCTGGCGAAGATGGGCCGCGGCGGCCCCGACCCTTCCGGTCTCGCGGCGGACGCCGTGATCGAGACCTTGCGGGAGCGGGGCCTGCTTCAGCCTTAGTCCCAGTTGGGGCTTAGCCTCGGTTGAGGCCTAGCCCCGCTTGTCGAGGGGGGTAAAGTGGCGCTCGGTCGGGCCGGTGTAGATCTGGCGTGGGCGGCCGATCTTTTGCGACGGGTCGGAGATCATTTCCGCCCATTGCGCGATCCAGCCAACGGTGCGCGACATGGCGAACAAGACGGTGAACATCTCGGGCGGGAAGCCCAGGGCGTTCATGGTGATGCCCGAATAGAAGTCCACGTTCGGATAGAGCTTGCGGGAGATGAAGTATTCATCGCTAAGCGCGATCCGCTCCAATTCCAGCGCCACCTTCAACAGCGGATCGTTGCGCATGTCGAGGGCGTCCAACACCTCGTGGGTGGTCTTCTGCATCACCTTGGCGCGGGGATCGTAGTTCTTATAGACCCGGTGACCGAAGCCCATCAGCTTGCGCTCGCGGTTCTTCACGCCTTTGACGAAGTCGGGGATCTTATCCACCGTGCCGATTTCGCGCAGCATGTTGAGCGCTTCTTCATTGGCGCCCCCGTGCAGCGGGCCCCACAGGCAGGCGATGCCGGCCGCGATACAGGCGAAGGGATTGGCTTCCGAGGAACCGGCCAGACGCACGGTGGAGGTGGAGGCGTTCTGTTCGTGGTCCGCCTGCAGGATCAGGAGGCGGTTCATCGCCTTCACCACGGCGGGGTGGGGGGTGTATTCCTCGGCGGGCACCGAGAAGCACATGTGCAGGAAGTTTTCCGCATAGCCGAGCTCGTTGCGCGGATAGACGAAGGGCTGACCGATCGAATATTTGTAGGCCTGGGCGGCGATGGTCGGCATCTTGGCGATCAGGCGGTGGGTGGAGATCATCCGCGCCTGGGGGTCGTGGATGTTGGTGCTGTCGTGATAGAAGGCCGATAGGGCGCCCACGGCGGCCACCATGATGGCCATCGGCGGGGCGTCGCGCCGGAAGCCCTGGAAGAAGCGATTGAATTGATCGTGCAGCAGGGTGTGGCGGGTGATGGTGTGTTCGAAGTCGGCGTATTCGGCCGCCGTGGGCAGCTCGCCGTTCAGGAGCAGATGGCAGACTTCCAGGAAGGTGGCATTCTCGGCCAGTTCGTCGATCGGATAGCCGCGATAGAGCAGGATGCCCTTGTCGCCGTCGATGAAGGTGATCTGGCTCTCGCAGCTCGCCGTGGAGGTGAAGCCGGGATCGAAGGTGAACAGGCCGGACTCGCCGTAGAGCTTCCTGATATCCACCACGTCTGGGCCGATCGACCCCTTCAGCACGGGGAGCTCGATATCCTTCTCGCCGATGCGAAACGACGCAGTTCCGTTAGGCGCCACTTTGTTATCCATGGGCAATCCCTTCTCCTTTAGCGCCGCCCCGGAAGGACGGCGGCCGCCGTACCAGCGAAATTTCGTCGCGCCTTATAGCGCTTTATTGCAGTAGCGAAAGCGCGTCGTCCATACGGGCCAAAGCCTCCGCCCGCCCGAGCGCCATCAGACTGCTGGCCAGATCCGGCGCCGGGACGCCGCCGCTGAGCACGCCGCGCAGCGCCTGCCCGAACTTGCCGATCCCGACCCCCTCGCCTTGCGCAAAATCGCGAATGGTCCGTTCGAGCTCCGGCCTGCTCCACTCCGTTTCGGCGTCAAGCCTGGTTCGCAAACGAGATAACAGCGCCTTGGTTTCTTCGGTCAGGAGTTTGCTGGTTTTTTCGTCCAGAGCAAAGGGTCGCGAGCGTGTGGCGAACACCGTCAGATCGGCCAGTTGCAGCAGAGTTTGCGCCGCTTCCTTCACCAGGGCGATGATCCCGGCCAGCTTGGGGCGTTGATCCTTGTCGATCGGCGAACCGCGCTGGGCGTAGATTTCGCAAACCAGCTCGGCCAGGCGGTCATTGTCGGCCTGTTGAATGTAGTGCTGGTTGATGTGGTTGAGCTTGGGCCAGTCCAGCCGCGCCGGGGCCTTGACCACGTCCGCCACGTCGAACCAGGCGATGGCCTCAGCATCGCTGAAGATTTCGTCGTCCCCATGGCCCCAGCCGAGCCGGGCCAGATAGTTGCGCAAGGCCTCGGGCAGATAGCCCATGTCGGCGAACTCGCCGACCGCCTGGGCGCCGTGGCGTTTGGAGAGCTTTGCCCCATCGGGGCCGTGGATCAGGGGCAGGTGGGCGAAGGCGGGGCGGGGCCAGTCCATGGCTTCGTAGATCAGGGCCTGGCGGGCGGCGTTGTTCAGATGATCGTCGCCGCGGATCACATGGGTGACGCCCATGTCGTGATCGTCGACCACCACGGCGAGATTATAGGTGGGCATCCCGTCGGAGCGGAGGAGGACGAGATCGTCCAGCTCCTTGTTCTGGAAGCTCACCTCGCCCTTGATCAGGTCGTCGATCACCGTTTCCCCGTCTAGCGGCCCCTTGAAGCGGATCACATGCGGCGCGTCCGGATCGTTGGAAGCCCTGTCCCGCCAAGGGGAGCGGATCGCCGGGCCGCCGGCCCGCGCCTTCTCACGCGCCTCGGCCAGTTCTTCCACCGTCATGTAGCAGCGATAGGCCCGACCCCTGGCCAGGAGCTCTTGCACCACAGCGCGGTGGCGGTCGGCCTGGGCGGCCTGGAACACCGGCGGCGCGTCCGGCGTCACGCCCAGCCAGCCGAGACCGTCCAGGATGATCTGGACATTCGCGTCGGTGGAGCGCTCGCGGTCGGTGTCCTCGATGCGCAACAGGAAGTTGCCGCCCATGTGTCGCGCATATAGGAGGTTGAACAGAGCCGTCCGGGCGCCGCCGATGTGCAGCGAGCCGGTGGGCGAGGGGGCGAAGCGGGTGACGACGGCGGATCGTTCGGTCATCGAAAAGGGGAACTCGGCTGGGGTTGGCGCTCTTAGCACGCTGATCGCGCGGCCGACTAGGGCACAGACCCATAAACGGGATTCCCAAATCAAGGCTGGGCTGATTCACTCCTCCTGAGCAAAGGAGGATGGCATGGCGCGCTTTGATCTGACCGATTTTGAGTGGGCTGTGATCGAGC
>JAMFTA010000094.1 GCA_026225565.1 Caulobacter sp.
ACGCGGTCACCGGCCGCATCGGCGCCCGCTTCGGTCGCTATTTCGGCGTCGAAGGGGAGGCCACCGGCGGCTTTGGCAGCGACACCAAGACCATCGGCGGCGATCTGACCCGCACCCACCTGCAAGACCAGTACGCCGGCTACGCGGTGGGCTTCCTGCCGATCACCCAGAAGATCGATCTTTTGGCCCGGCTCGGTTACGGCGCCAACCAGTACCATGTGAACGACGACACGACTGGCGGCGGCTACGATCATCACTACGACAGCATCAACTATGGCGCCGGCGCGCAGTATTCGTTCGACGGCAAGAACGGCGTGCGGGTCGACTACACCCGCTTCGAAGGCCAAGACCACGGCAGCGACGACAGCAACGTCTACAGCCTCGCCTTCGTGCGTAGGTTCTAAACCCCAGCCCAGCGCGCCATTTCTCCTCCCCCGCCGCGCGGGAAGGAGAAACTCTATCCCTCTCTGAGCCCCGGCAGGGAAAAGCCGATCCCCGAGGGCGAGCCGGCGCCTTCCCGACGGTAGCGGAACAGCTCCGCCGGCCGCCCGCCGGTCTCGGTCCGGAAGCGGCCGAGGCCCTCCACAAGGCCGGTGCGCTCCACCATGCGGCGAAAGTTCTGCTTGTGCAGCCGCACCCCCGAGATGGCCTCCACCGCCCGTTGCAGATCGTAGAGGGTGAAGCTCTCGGGCATCAGTTCGAAGACGATGGGGCGGTATTTCAGCTTGCCGCGCAGGCGCCCCAGGCCGGTGGCGAGGATGCGCCGGTGGTCGGAGACCATGGGTTGGCCGAAGGCGGGATGGAAGCCGGAGGGTTCGGGGGAATCCAGCCCCCGCGCCCGTCCCCGGTCCCGCTCGGCCTCCGCCGCTAGGCCCGCCTCGTAGAGGAGTTCATAACGGTCCAGCACCCGCTCTTCGTTCCAGGGCGCGCCGTCCAGGGCAAAGAGGCTCCGCGCGCGGGCGCCGCGGCCGGTTCCAGCCAGGGCCCAGGCCTCCAGGCGGGGCTTCAGCGCCTCGTCGATCACCGCCGGGCGGCCCCCGCGCCAATCCTCCCATGGGAAGAACCGGGTCCAGGGCGACCAGGCGACGGCCGGGTCCTCAGCATCCGCCTCCGGCGTCAGGGCCAGATAGCCCACCGAGATCACCCGTGCGCCGGGGTCGGCCTCGCTGGCCCCGAGGTCGGGCAGGGGGGCGTCGCGACCCTTGTCGCCGAAGGTGTAGAGCTGCTCCACATAACCCAGTTCAAAGCCGGTTTGCTCAGTGACGAAGGCGCGCAGCGCCAGCTCGAAGGTGCGATGCCCCACCGGGTCGAACGGCCCGAACGGCAGGCCGGGAAGGGCGGACGCCCTGTGGGTGCGCACGTCCTCGGGGCGCACAGTGAGGGCCAAGAGCTCGCCGCCGCTCAAGGCCGCGACCACCGCGGAGAGTCCGATGACGAGGGGCGTGCTCATAGCGCGGGCGAGGTCAGGCCGCGCCAAAGCGCGCGGGAAGCTCGAACGGCTGGTTCTCCATGGCCAGTTCGCCGGCGCCGATGGCGCGGACGGCGTCGATCATGCGGCCTTGGCGGCCCATCATGTCGTCCGCCAGGGCGACCAGGCGGAGGTTGGGATTGGCGATGGGGGAGGTCGCGCGCAAATGGTTGGCGATCGCCCCTTCGGCCACGTCCGGATTGCGTTCGCAGGCGAGGATATAGGCGGTGGCGGAGGAGCGACTGATGCCCGCCCAGCAGTGGATCAGCATGGGCTGGCTGGCGTACATCCCGCGCCGAAGTCGAGCATCGATCGCACCGTCTGTTCGTCGGGCGCGACGAGGCCTTCCATCGGCTCGTTGATGTCGTTGATCCCCAGGCGTAGGTGGCGCCCCGCCCCCATGGCGGCGTGCTCGTCGATCATCTCCGCCGGGCTCAGCAGGGTGATCAAGTGGGAGGGGGCTCGCGCAACGATCAGATCGTCGATGCGGCGGAGGGAGCAGACGATCAGGGCCATGGGATCACTCCGTATCGAAGGCGAGGGCGTGGGGTTCGGCGCCGGTGGCTTCACTCAAGGTGTGAAACCGCTGAAGATACCGGGCCTGCGCGTCGCCGGGGGACTGGGGTTCGATGACCAGACTATAGGCCTTGGGCGGCGCGCCGAAGATGGTCAGGGCCTCGCCCGGCGCAAATCCGGCCAGCTGCACCGCTTCGAAGAAGGCGCAGGCCCGGTCCGCCGCCTTGATCAGGGCCTTGATCTCCGGCGGCGTGGTCAGGGGCAGGCTGAAGCGCATATGGATGGCGGTCTCCAGGCGGGCCTCGAAGCTTTGATAGTCGTAGCCGAGGGCCGCCTTGAAGGGGGAGATCATATCCCCGATCACATATTCGGCCGCGTCGTGCAGCAGGGCGGCCAGCCGCCATTTGGGATCGAGCCCCGGTTTGATGTGGGCGGCGATCTCCTCCACCACTACCGAGTGCTGGGCGACGGAGAAGGCGTGGGCGCCGACGGTCTGGCCGTTCCAGCGCGCCACCCTGGCCAGGCCATGGGCGATGTCCTCGATCTCGATGTCCAGCGGCGAGGGATCGAGCAGGTCCAGGCGCCGGCCGGACAGCATCCGCTGCCAAGCCCTTGGGGGCGTCTTGGCCCCGCGACGCAGCCCTTTGGACAAATTGATGTTCCTCAATGACACGAGCCTTTGCAACTGGCCTATTGCAGGCCGAAGATCAACGACGACCGCGTGACAGCGACAGGGAGCTAACCAATGAGTTGGGCCAGGATCATGGCGCCTCTTTCCGGGGCCCCAAGCGACATGGAAACCCTGGCGGCGGCGGCGGCTCTCGCTGCGCCGTTCAATGGCGAGGTGGCCGCCGTCTACGCTCCAGCGGACGCCGCCGATCTGATGCCCTGGATGGGCGAGGGCTTCATGGGCGGGGTGCAGGTGGCCGCTCTCGACAGCCTCAGGGAAGCGGCCGAGATCGGCGAGCGCCATTCCCGCGCCCACTATTCGGCCTGCGAATACCCCAAGAAGAGCTTTTCCACCCTCGCCAGCCCGGTCGGAGCGTCGCTCTGCATGGAAGCGCGACTGTCGGACGTGGTGGTGTTCGGCCCCGATCCGGCGCGCGGGCGCGGGGCCCTGGTGGAGGCGTTCCAGGATGTCCTGATGGAGGAGCGGCGGCCGGTCTTCATCACCAGAGGCGGCGCGCCGCATGTGGCTGAGACCGTAGCCGTGGCCTGGGACGGGGGGCGCGAGGCGACCCGCTCGGCCCGCGTCGCCATCCCCTGGCTGCAGAAGGCCCAGCGGGTGGTGATCCTCGCCGCACCAAAAGCGACGCCGCGCGATTTCGATCCGGCCCGCTTGAAGGAGCATTTCGCCGAGCGGGGCGTTACGGCAGAGGTGGAGACCTTGCCGCAAACCGGCGACGCCGGCCCCATGCTGCTCGCCGCCGTTCAGGCCGCCGGCGCCGCTACCTTGGTGGCCGGCGCCTTCGGGCATCCGCGGTTCCAGCAGTTCATTTTCGGCGGAACAACCCGCCATCTGATGCAGTCCGACAACGGCCCATCGCTGTTTCTGACCCACTAGGAGTAATTCGATGAGCCTTTCCCGTATCGTCATGCGCTTGGCGCGCAATCCCGGCACCGAGTTCGCCGATGGCGACGATCATCGCGGCTACGCCCTGGTGGCCCCGCTCACCGCCGAGGGCAAGATCGACGACGCCGCCTTCCGCAGCGCCAAATCCAAGGCCACGGTGCGCCGCTTCGCCCCCGACGAGGACGCCCAGGAAGGCCTGTTGAACAAGCGCGGCGACCGCTGGTTCTTCGACTATGGCGAGGACGGCGACGAGGCCGAACCCCTCTATCGCATCGGCGAGCACCGCTTCGCCGTGGGCGAATACGTCTCCATCACCGACGAAGAGGGGCGGCTGCTCACCTATAAGGTAACGGACGTCGCGGCTGTGTGAGCCCTTTTCCCTCCCCATTTACGGGCGGGGCTACAAGTCTTCTCCCTTCCCCCTTGAGGGGAGAGCAGGTAAACTTACCTATTTGATTTTGCAAGACTTTTGCTCATCGTAGGCCCAAGCACTGGTCCTGCACAGCGACGCAAAATCAAAGACTTAGGCGAGTGTCCGACACGGAACCTGCACAGAAAGCGCCCTGCCATGTCCTTCGTTCTCGACCCCCAGGAGCTGAAGCCCGGACTGATCCTCTTCCGCCGCGGCGACGTCAAGCACCGCAACTGGTACTGCCGCATCAAGGTGCCGAAGGCCGATCGCTACAAGACAGTTTGCCTGAGGACCGCCGACATCAATTCCGCCAAGGAGCGGGCCTTCGACGAGGACGCAGAGGTCCGCGCCTTGATCAAGCGCGACCTCCCGATCTTCGATCGGCCATTCAATGCGGTCGCCAAGGACTTCCTGGCCCAGCAGAAGGAGCGCGCCGAGATCGGCGAGATCACCCAGCACCGCTGGGAGAACATAGATTCCGTCATCCGGCATCAGCTCAATGCCTACGTCGGCTCCATCCAGGTCAGCCAGCTCGGCCAGGATCGATGGGCCGGCTATCCCATCTGGCGGCGCAAAGACGCCATCAGGCGCAAAGCGATCGAGGAGGACCGCCAGAAGCGCCTGGAGAAGGCCATCGAGGACAAGGACAAGAGGGCAATAGCCAAAATCGAGGCTGAGGCGCCGAGGGACAACAAGGGCCGGGTGCGCCTTCCGGCCGGCGAGGTCAGCAACGCTAGCATCCGCACGGAGATGTCGATCTTCCGCTCGGTGATGGCCTACGCCGCGAGCAAGAAGCTCGTCACCGAGAGCCAGATCTTCAAGGGTCGCCTGCTGCTGTCCAAGGACCGACGTGAGGAGTTCACGCCGGAGGAGTACCGCCACCTGCACACCTTCGCTCGAAAGTGGATCAAGGAAGCGCGGTCGGACTTTTCCAAGTGGTATCGGAAGACCGCCTACGCCTTCCTGCTGATCATGTGCAACACGGGGATGCGCCCGCCCGAGGCCAAGAACCTACGCTGGCGCGACATCGCCGTGCGCACGGACAACGAGGGCCGCACGCTGGTGGTCATGCACGTGCGTGGCAAGGGCAAGTTCCGCGACCTGGTCGCGGCCGGCAACGTCGCCGAGTACCTGGGCCGTGTTCGCGAGATCAGCAATGCGACCAGGCTCGACGATTTCGTGTTCACCAACCACAAGGGCGAGCCCGCCAGCTCGCTCTACGAGGGTCTGATAGAGTCCTTGTTGATCAAGGCCGAGCTGCGGATCAGCTCGTCGGGCAAGACCCGCTCGACCTATTGCTTCCGCCACACCTACGCGACCTTCCGCCTGACCGAAGGCGTGGACGTCTATTTCCTGGCCAAGCAGATGGGCACCTCGGTGAAGATGATCGAGGACCACTACGGGCACATCACGCCGGTGAAGAATGCCGAGCGCATTCTTCAGGGATTGCCCGGCTGGGGGCCCCTGGCCGACGCGGCCCAGGACGAGGCCAAGGGCGGCTCCGTGAACGGAGACGCGGCCGAGACCCCGCCGGCGGCCAAGCCGAAGGCCAAGCGGCCCAAGCTCAAGCGGGCCGCCTGACGTGAGCCCGAGCGCCGGGTCCACGCATCGAGTTCGATGCGCCGACGCGACGGCTCACATCGCCCCCGCGCGCCCGAGGGCGCTCTTGAGGGAGCGAACACCTCAATTCACTTGCCCTTTGATGTCAAATTTGCCATCATGAACACCGCCAGAGACACCCGGTCGATCAGTTGGATCAGGGGCGCGCAAAGGGATTTCGCGGACTTCCCAGAGGACGCCCGCCTGAAGTTCGCTCGGGCGCTCACGGTCGTGGCCGAAGGCCGCATGCCGGACATCGCCAAGCCCCTGACCGGGCTCGGGTCCGGGGTGATGGAACTGGCGCTGAAGCATCGCGGCGACGCCTTCCGGGTCGTCTACGCGCTTCAGATCGGCGAGGCGATCTGGGTGGTGCATGCCTTCCAGAAGAAGTCGACGAGCGGCATTGCGACGCCCAAGCACGAGATCGACCTGGTGCGGGAGCGGCTAAAGAGACTGAAGGAGGCGCTGAAGTGAGACCCGACGACGACATGGAACTGGTTCACGGCAGCGGCAACGTCTTTCGCGACCTCGGCCTTCCCAATCCGAACCTCGGACAGCTACGCGCCATCCTGGCGGCGAAGATCATCGGCGTGCTCGACGACCGCAACCTCACCATCCGCAAGGCGCAGGGGCTGACCGGAATCGCCGCGGCGGATTTCTCGCGCATCCGCCAGGTGAAGCTGGAGCGCTTCACCGTCGACCGGCTGATGAACATCCTCGATCGGCTCGGCCAGGACGTGGACGTTTCGGTCGAGGTCCACGCTAAGTCCTCCGCGCCATTCCAGGCGGCGTCCGTTCCGGCCTGAGCTTCAC
>JAMFTA010000095.1 GCA_026225565.1 Caulobacter sp.
CCGGGCTGCGCATGGGGCCGTGGTCGCGGCCATCGGGTTGGGCGGAAGCGACGGAGGCTCCGATCAGCGACAGGGCCATGGCCCCGATCAGCACTTTGTTCATGAATTGTCCTTCGGACGCGCAGACGCGTCTACACAGCTGGTTGGAAGATCAACCGTCGGGATAACGGCTCCAGCTCCGCCCGGTTCCCCGGCGGCGGGGTTAGGAGCGCCTGGGTCGCCCTAGTCGTCCCGCCCGTCGACGCTGGTGTCCGCTCCGCTCTGGGCTTCGATTTCCGCATTCAATTCAGCGCCCGCCAGGACGATCATCGTCGATAGCCAGATCCAGATCATGAAGGCCACAACCGCCCCTAGTGACCCATAGGTGCGATCATAGTGGGCGAAGGCGGAGACGTACCAAGAGAAGGCCATAGACGCCAAAAGCCATAGGAGCGCGGCGACGACCCCGCCCCAGGTGATCCATCGCCAGCGCGTCCGCGTTCGGCTCGGGCCATAGCGGTAGAGGATGGAGAGGGCGGCGACCGCCAAGGCCGCCAGGGCCGGCCAGCGCAGAACGGACAGACCGCCCAAGCCGTATCTATAGCCGAGGAAGGCCAAGAGGCTCGGGGTGGCGATCACCGCCGATAAGGCCACGGTGACGAAGGCCAGGGCCCCTATGGTGAAGGCGAGGGAGTAGAGGTTCAGCTTGATCAGCCCGCGCTTTTCCCGCTGCTCGTAAGCCACGTTCAGCCCGTCGAACAGGGCCTTCACCGCCCCATTGGCGCTCCAGATGGAGACCAGGATGCTGACGGCGAAGGCGAAGCTGAGCTGACCCGTGCCCTTGGCGGCGAAGCGAGCCATCTGCTCGGCGGCGAACTGCAGGGTTTCGGGGGGCAGGACGCCCCTCAAGAGCGCGATCTGCTTTTCCGCCGCGCCGACGTCGCCGAAGAGGCCGTAAAGGGAGACGAAGGCCGCCAGGGCGGGAAACACGGCCAGGAGCGCGAAGAAGGCCACCCCGCCGGCGACCTGGGTGATCCGGTCCTTGTTGAATTCCGACCAGGTGCGCCCCGCTATGTCTTTCCAGCCGATCAGGGGAATGCCGCTCGGCCTGTCCGCGCCGTGCCCGCGTCCCCCCCTCGTCGTCGGCGGGGCTTGCGGCGGGAGGCCGCGCAGCCGCCGCGCCAGATCCCCAAAGCCGCGCCAAAACCGATGGGATAGGCTTTCGCGCCGGGGCCAGGCCAGGATGCTGGCGGCCAGCAGGAACCAGCCGGCGGCGGCGATCGGGCCCTGCAGCGGGCTCCCCCAGGGCGCCGGAGAAGGTCCTCGCGGATCGCGACGGGAGATGGTCTTCTTGCGGTTCATCGTCCCCTGCATAGCTTTGGGCGCCTCCTTGGAAAGCGCAGACGCGGATGGCGTTCCGCCGGGCGCGCGATCGGCTTGCGCGGAGGGCTCAGCTGGGTTTAGGAGCGCCTATGGCCGGTCGCATCCAATCCATCTACCGCTATCCGGTGAAGGGCTTCTCGCCCGAGCGCCTGGACGGAGCGGAGCTGACCGCCGGCAGCTATTTCCCCTGCGATAGGCTTTACGCGGTGGAGAACGGCCCGTCGGCCTTCAAACCCTGGGCACCGGCCTTTGTGCCCAAGAGCGCCTTCACCGTGCTCGCCAATACGCCCAAGCTGGCGCGGGTGCGCACGGCCTATGACGAGACGACGGGGGGGCTCACCGTCGAGGCCGCCGGATATCCGCCCTTCGTCGGCGAGCTCGTCAGCGAACGCGGGCGCAAGGCCTTCGCCATCTGGCTGACCGGCTTTCTGGATGCGGACGAGGTTCGCGGGCCCCTGAAGGTGCTGTCCGCGCCGCCGCACCGCTTCACCGACCATCCCAGCGGGCACATCTCATTGATCAATCTGGAAAGCGTGCGCGATCTTTCGGCGAAGATGGGCCAGCCGGTCGACCCCCTGCGGTTTCGCGCCAACCTCTATGTGGAGGGCTGGCCCGCCTGGGCAGAGATGAGCTGGAGCGCCGAGACGCCCATCGCCCTGGGTTCGGCCCACGCCCGTCTGTTCAAGCCCATCGTCCGTTGCGCCGCCATAGAGGTCGGCCTCACCACCGGCGAGCGGGACATGGAGGTCGTCGAGGCGCTGTTCGCCCTCTATGGACACGTCTATTGCGGAGTTTATCTGAACGTGACCCAGGGCGGCCGCGTTGGCGAAGGCGATGCGGCGGAGCGGATTGGATGACCGACACCCCCTTGGAGGCCCTCACCCTGGTGAAGGCCTGGACCGGCGCGCGCGAGCGGCTGAAGGCGGCGGGGATCGACAGCCCGGCCATCGACGCACGGCTGATGCTGGAGACCGCGGCTGGGGTCAGTCGCACGGACATCATCAGCGATCCTTACCGCGAACTGACGCCAGAGCAGGCGGCGACCTTCGACGACTACCTGGCCCGCCGGGCGGCGCGCGAGCCCGTCAGCCACATCCTCGGCCGGAAGGGTTTCTGGAAGATCATGCTGGGGGTCTCCAAACATGTGCTGACCCCCCGACCCGACACCGAGGTGATCGTCGATTCCATCCTGGCCGCCTTCGACGAACACCGACATTTCACCATCTTGGATCTGGGCGTCGGTTCCGGCGCCATCCTCCTGGCCATCCTGGCCGAGCGCCCCAACGCCAAGGGGCTGGGGGTCGATATCTCCTCTGAAGCCCTGGCGGTGGCGCGGGAGAACGCCGCCAATCTCGGTCTTGAGTCCCAGGTGGCCTTGTTGCGCGGCGATTGGACCCAGGGGCTGGGGGACGCTACGTTCGACGTGGTGGTGGCCAATCCGCCCTATATCCCCTCCGCCCATATCGAGAGCCTGGAACCGGAGGTGCGCGACTATGAGCCACGCCTGGCCTTGGACGGCGGGACGGATGGCTTGGACGCCTATCGCGGGCTGGCCCCCGAAATCCTGCGGGTGCTGAAACCGGACGGTGTTTTCGCCGTGGAGATCGGATTCGATCAATCCGAGGCGGTGGAGGCCCTGTTCCGCGAGGCGGGGGCTGAGGACGTGCGCACCCGCAAAGACCTGGCCGATAAGGACCGGGTGGTGGGCGGCGCGAAGAAACCCCTTGGAAATCCCTTTCCGAATCGCTAGATAAGGTCCCGTCTCCACTCAATGAACCGGCGTCTGTTGCGGAACGGGTCCGCAAACGAACGGTCTGAGGGGCTGACGTCCAGCATCGAACACTCGTTAGATCGCGGACGTGGGGCGGAGACCAACGTGAATGCGCACGAGTCCGCACCGCGTAGCCAAGACCGCAAACCTTGGCCACGTTCGATCGCATCCGCCGCGGACGTCCGCGAAGGCCATTGCATTTTGACCCACACCAAACGGTTTTTCGAACGATGAGAGATTTCAAGGGGATGAAGCGGCAGCGCGGTCGCAATCGCGGCCCCGGAGCCGGCGGGGGCAGCGGCGGCGGCAACAACGGCGGCAAGCCGCAGCAGAACGCCAACCGCGCCTTTGAATCCAACGGCCCCGACGGCGTTAAGATCAGGGGCGCCGCCCAGCATGTGTTCGAAAAGTACCAGCAGCTGGCGCGCGACGCCCTGACCGCTGGCGATCGGGTGCTGGGCGAGAGCTACCAGCAGCATGCGGAGCACTATTTCCGCGTC
>JAMFTA010000096.1 GCA_026225565.1 Caulobacter sp.
CGATGAGCGAAGCGTTGAAGCCACCTGGCGCAGGATCGGATCGCTCCTCGACCACTTCTCCGCCGACGAATGCGCCAACTACCTCATCAACTCAGGTTACGCTCCAACCTAAAACGGTCACGCTCTAATGTTTGGGTAGATCGGCCGTCGTCCAGCCGCCGCCGAGGTCCTCGACCAAGGTGACGCTGGCCACTTGCCGGGCGCGGAGCACCGTCAACACGCTCTGGGCCGCTGAGAGGGCGGTGGCCTGGGCGGTGATCACCGTGGTGTAGTCCACTGTGCCGGCCCGGTACTGGTTCAGGGCCAGAGCCTCGGCTTGGCGGGCGGAGGCGAGCGTCTGATCGCGGATCTTGGCCTCGCCCTCGTAGATGCGCAGGGCCGCCAGCTGGTCCTCCACTCCTTGGAAGGCGGTCAGGACGGTCTGGCGGTATTGCGCCACGCTTTGATCGTAGGCCGCCCTGGCCTGGCTCACCCGTCCCCGGCGCGCGCCGAAGTCCAAGAGGGTCTCGCGGATGTCGCCGCCGAACGACCAGATGTTGCTGGCGCTTTTGAACAGATCGCCAAGATTGGCAGCGTTGAAGCCGTAGGAGCCCGACAGGGTGATGTCCGGATAGTAGGCGGCGACCTGCACCCCGATGAGGGCGTTTTGCTGCTTCACGGATCGCTCGGCGGCGGCGATGTCCGGGCGGCGCTGCAGAAGGGTGGATGGAACGTCGATCGGGGCCACCGGCACGGTGCGGATGAGGGGCGCCTCGGCGATGGTCAGCTCCGAGGGAGCGACGCCGATCAGGAGCGCGATGGCGTGCTCGTCCTGGGCCCTCTGCACGCCGATATCGGCGTCCTGGGCCTGTACGCTGAGAAGCTGGGTCTGAGCGGTGATGACGTCCGCCTTAGCGACGATGCCGGCGTTATACTGGTTCTGCGTGATCTGCAGAGATTTCTGGTAGGCGGCGACCGTGTCGTCGAAGAGGCTCTTCTCTTCGTCCAGCACCCGCAAATCCACGTAACTGGAGGCCAGTTGTGCTTGGGCCAAGAGGGTGGCGTTGGCCAGATCGGCGGCGCTGCCCTGGGAGGCGGCGGTGTCCGCCTCTACCGTCCTGCGGATGCGGCCCCAGAGGTCGGGCGCCCAGCTAGCCCCCAGGGCGGCGTTGTAGCTGGAGACGTCGTTACTGCCGCCGGCGACGACACTCGTTCCCTTGCTGTCGCCGCCGCCCGAGTGCGACCGCTGGGCCGAGCCGGTCGCCGTCACCGTGGGGAAGAAGGCGGCGCGATCCACCGTGGTGAGGGCGCGAGCCTGACGATAGGCGGCCTCGGCGGCGATGACGTTCTGGTTATTGACCGAGACGCGTTTTTCCAGACCGTCGAGCACCGGATCGCCGAACATCGACCACCAGACGCCCTTTTGGATGGCGTCCATGGGCTGGGCCGGAACCCAGCCGTTGGCGGCGCTCGGCGCCTCCTTGAAGGCCGGCGAGGGGGGCGCCGAAGGGCGCACATAGTTGGGTCCAACGCTGCAGCCGGCGCTGACCAGGACCAGCGCGGCCAGGCTGACGGAGGCGAAGCGGGCGTGGAGGGGTCTTCTGGGCGTGGTCATCGTCATGCCTTTAGGAAGCTTGCGGCGCGGCATCGGCCGGGCCGCGGGCGGGACGGCCGCGCAGGCGTTCGCCCAGACGGGAGCGGGGCTTGGGTTTGCGCAGCTTGTCCATGTAGAGATAAACCACCGGGGTGGTCAAAAGGGTGAGCACCTGGCTGACCACCAGGCCGCCGATGATGGCGATGCCCAGGGGCCGGCGCAGCTCGCCCCCTACACCCAGGCCCATGGCCAGCGGCAGCGCCCCGAGAATGGCGGCGCAGGTGGTCATCAGGATCGGGCGGAAGCGCAACATGCAGGCTTGATAGATGGCGTCGCGGGTCGACAAGCCATCCTCCCGCTCGGCCACCAAGGCGAAGTCGATAATCATGATGGCGTTCTTCTTCACGATGCCGATTAACAGGATCACCCCGATCAGGGCGATGATGTCGAACTCCACATGGAAGATGATCAGGGCGGCCACCGCTCCCACCCCCGCCGAAGGGAGGGTGGAGAGAACGGTGATGGGATGCACATAGCTCTCATAAAGCACCCCCAGGACGATATAGACCGCCACCAGGGCCGCCAGGATCAGCAGCGGCTCGCTGGCCAGGGATTGCTGGAACTGCTGCGCCACGCCGCGGAAACCGCCATGGATGGTGCTGGGCATGTGAATGGCGTCGATGGCGCCTGCGATGGAGGCCTGGGCGTCGGACAGGGATTTTCCGGCAGTCAGGTTGAAGGAGATGGTGGTGGCCACCGACTGATCCTGGTGGTTCACCGAGACCGGCGTGAAGTCGGGTCCATAGGTGGCGAAGGCGCTGAGCGGGATCATCTTCTCCTTGGCGGTGGCCACCGCCGTGCCCGTCTGCGCCTTGCCCGCCGCGCCGCCGCCGGTGGAGGAGCGGCTGCTCCCCGCCCCAGACAAGCCCGAGGCCACCAGCACTCCTCCGACCACCGTTGCGGATGTGGCGGCCGATGCGTTGCTGGCGTTGGCGGCGCTGGCGTTTCCGGGCGCGCTGAGCCGGGCGAATGGCGTCGGCGCGGCGACAAGGTTGGGCAGGGTGCGGGTCTGCGCGCTGGCCGCCCTCGCGGCGTCGATGCTCTGGATCGAGCTTGAAGCGATGCTGCTCGCCGCGCCCGCGCCCGTGGAGCGGGGACCCGAACCGGCGCTCAGATTGGAGCCCGCGGCGTTGCTGGTGGAGACGTAGAGCCCGTCAAGGCTGCTCGGCGTGGTGGCGTATTGAGGCGCCACCTCCATCACCACCTTATACTGGTTCAAGGGATTGTAGATGGTCGAGACTTGGCTTTGGCCGAAGGAGTCGCCTAGCGCATTATCGACCTGAGCCACGGTCAAGCCCAGCCGCGACGCGGCGTCGTAGTCGATGTGGATCATCGTCTCCAGCCCATGGGGCTGTTGGTCCGAATTCACGTCGGTGAGCGTCGGATCGGCTTTCAGCTGATTGGTCAGCTTGTCGCCCCAGGTCTGCAGCTCCGCCAAGTCGTCGCTCTCGATGGTGTATTGGTATTGGGCGTTGGATTGGCGCCCGCCTACGCGCACGTCCTGCACGGTCTGCAAGAAGGCCTGGGCGCCGGGCACCTTGAACAGTTTGGGCCGCAGGCGGGCGATGACGGCGTCCGACGACAGCCCCTCCCGCTCGTTCAGCGGCTTCAGCTGGGCGAAGATGCCGCCGCCGCCCGAGCCGGAAAAGCCGGTGACGGTCTGGACCGCGGGGTCCTTGCCGATGATGGCGACGATCTGTTTGAACTTGGCGCGGGTGAGGAGGAAGGAGGAAGCCTGGTCCACCTGCACGCCGCCCTGGATCTGCCCGGTGTCTTCCTGGGGGAAGAAGCCCTTGGGCACGATGACGTAGAGCCAGACGGTCAGGACGATGGTGGCGAACAGGGTGAAGAGCATGATCAGGCTGTGATCCAGCGCCCAGTTCAGGGAGTCCTCGTAGGTCTCATGCACGAAGCCAAAACCCTTCTCGAACCAGTTGGAAAAGGCGCCGGTAAAGCGTTTGAAGGCGCTCTTCTTATGACCGTCGCGCTCAGCCTTGGCCGCCACGGTCTGCTTGTCATCGATCAGGCGGGCGGCCATCATCGGCGTCGCCGTCAGGGAGACGAAGAGGGAGATCAGGATCGAGGCGGACAGGGTGACGGCGAACTCGCGGAACATACGCCCGACGATGCCGCCCATCATCAGGATGGGGATGAAGACCGCGATCAGGGAGATGGACATGGAAACCACGGTGAAACCCACCTCGCCGGCGCCCACCAGAGCCGCCTTATAGCGCGGCATACCCGCTTCCACGTGGCGGGTGATGTTCTCCAAAACGACGATGGCGTCGTCGACCACAAAGCCCGTGGCCACCGTCAGGGCCATCAAGGAAAGGTTGTCGAGACTGAACTTGCATAGGAACATCACCGCCAGTGTGCCCAGCAAGCTGACGGTCACCGCCACCCCGGGGATCAGCGTCGCGCGGCCGTTGCGCAGGAACACCAGCACCACCAGCACCACCAGGATGATGGCGATCAGGAGGGTGCGCTCCACCTCGACCAGCGAGGCGCGGATGGTGATGGTGCGGTCCACAGAGACATTCAGGTGGATGGCGGGGGGCAGCTGGGCCTGGATTTGCGGCAGGGCGGCCTTGATGCGATCGACGGTGTCGATGACATTGGCGTTGGGGGACTTGCGCACCTGCACCACGATGGCCGGCTTGCCGTTGGCGAGGCCGAGGTTATGGATGTCCTCGACGCCGTCGTTGACCTCGGCCACATCCGACAGGCGCACCGCCGCCCCGTCCCGATAGGCGATGACGATGGGCTTATAATCGTTCGCCACATAGCCCTGGTCGTTGGTGTAGATCTGCAGCTTGCGCCCTCCCGAGGTGACCTGCCCCTTGGGTAGGTTGCCGTTGGAGGCGGAGATGGCGGCGCGCACGTCCTCTTGCCCTATGCCATAGTGGGCCAGGGCCGTGGGGTTCAGCTCCACTCGCACGGCGGGATTGGCCCCGCCGCCGACGTCCACCTCGCCCACCCCCTGCATCTGCGACAGCTTCTGCTGGATGACGGTGGAGGCGGCGTCGTAGATCTGCGCCGTGGTCATGGTCTCCGACGTCAGGTTCAGGATGACGATGGGGGCTTCGGAGGGATTGACCTTGCGATAGGTAGGGTTGGAGCGAAGGGAGGTAGGCAGGTCCGCCCGCGCGGCGTTGATCGCCGCCTCCACGTCCCGAGCCGCGCCGTTGATGTCCCGGTCCAGCCCGAACTGCATGATGATGCGGCTGGAGTTGGTGCTGGACATGGAGGTCAGCTCGGACAGGTCGGCGATCTGGCCGAAGCGGCGCTCCAGGGGGGTGGCGACGCTGGTGGCCATCACCTCGGGGCTGCCGCCGGGCAGGGAGGCCTGCACGAAGATGGTTGGAAAATCCATCGACGGCAGGGCCGCCACCGGCAGCACGAAATAGGACGCGATCCCCACCAGAGCGATGGCCATGGTGATCAGGATCGTCGCCACCGGCCTTCGGATGAAGAAGGCTGACGGATTCACGAGGGGTAGCCCTCAGGATCGGGATAGGAGGCAGGTGGCGCGCGGTCGTCGCCCGGATCAGGCTGCTGGCCGCGACCCTCCTGCTGGCGATCGTAGCGCACCGGGTTCTCTGGATCCTTGCGGCCGAAGCGCGTGGCGATGTTGTCGAAGGCGATATAGATCACCGGCGTGGTGAAGAGGGTGAGAAGTTGCGAGGCCAAGAGCCCGCCCACGATGGAGACGCCCAGGGGAAAGCGCAACTCCGCCCCCATGCCGCCGCCGAGCATCAGAGGTAGGGCGCCCAGGAGCGCCGCCATGGTGGTCATCATGATCGGCCGGAAACGGAGCAGCGCCGCCTGGTGGATGGCGTCGGTGGGAGTCATCCC
>JAMFTA010000097.1 GCA_026225565.1 Caulobacter sp.
GGATCCAGCGCCCTGCGACTACGCCATAACCGCCATCAAGGCCCTGCTCGAGACCGACATTCCGATCTTCGGCATTTGCCTGGGTCATCAGCTGCTGGGACTCGCCTCCGGTGCTAAAACCCTGAAGATGAAGTTCGGCCACCACGGCGCTAACCACCCGGTCAAGAATGTCGAGACCGGCACCGTCGCCATCACCAGCCAGAACCACGGCTTTGCGGTGGACGAGGCTAGCTTGCCCGCGACCTTGCGCGTCACCCACACCTCCTTGTTCGACGGCTCCTTGCAGGGCATGCACCGCACCGACAAGCCGGCCTTCAGCTTCCAGGGTCACCCCGAAGCCAGCCCCGGGCCCCACGACGCCGTGCACCTGTTCGATCACTTCATCGAGCTGATGCGGCAGCGGGCGTCCCGGCTGCGGGCGCACTGATTAACCTTTAGGATTCCCATGCCGAAACGTACCGACATCCACAGCATCCTGATCATCGGCGCCGGCCCCATCGTGATCGGCCAGGCCTGCGAGTTCGACTACTCCGGCGCGCAGGCGTGTAAAGCCCTGCAAGAGGAGGGCTACCGGGTCATCCTGGTCAACTCCAACCCCGCCACCATCATGAACGACCCGGCCATGGCCGAAGCCACCTCTATCGAACCCGTCACCTGGCAGACCGTGGCGAAGATCATCGAGCAGGACCGCACCGAAGCCATGCACCCCACCATGGGCGGACAGACCGCGCTGAACTGCGCCTTGGATCTGGCTAAACACGGCGTGCTCGAGCGCTTCAACGTGCAGATGATCGGCGCCACCAAAGACGCCATCGACAAGGCCGAGGACCGCCAGCTGTTTCGCCAGGCGATGACCCGCATCGGGTTGGATTCACCGCGCGCGGCAATCGCCCACAGCCTGGAGGAGGCCCTCCAAGTCCAGGACCAGATCGGCTTTCCCTGCATCATCCGCCCCTCCTTCACCATGGGCGGTTCCGGCGGCGGCATCGCCTACAACCGCCAGGAATTCATCGAGATCTGCGAGCGTGGCCTGGAGCTGTCGCCGACCCACGAACTGCTCATCGACGAATCCCTGATCGGCTGGAAAGAGTACGAGATGGAGGTGGTGCGGGATAAGAACGACAACTGCATCATCATCTGCTCCATCGAGAACTTCGATCCGATGGGCGTGCACACCGGCGACTCTATCACCGTGGCACCGGCGCAGACGCTCACCGACCGCGAATACCAGATCATGCGCAACGCCTCCATCGCCGTGCTACGCGAGATCGGCGTCGAAACCGGCGGTTCCAATGTCCAGTTCGGCATCAACCCGGCGGACGGACGCATGGTGGTGATCGAGATGAACCCGCGGGTGTCGCGCTCCTCGGCGCTGGCCTCCAAGGCAACGGGCTTTCCGATCGCCAAGATCGCCGCCAAACTCGCCATCGGCTACACCCTCGACGAACTGCGCAACGAAATTACGGGCGGGCGCACCCCGGCCTCGTTTGAACCGGCCATCGACTACGTCGTCACCAAGATCCCGCGCTTTACCTTCGAGAAATTCCCCGAGGCCAATTCGCGCCTGCACACGCAAATGAAATCGGTGGGGGAGGTGATGGCGATCGGCCGCACCTTCCAAGAGTCGATCCAGAAGGCCCTGCGCGGGCTCGAAGTCGGCTCCTCAGGCTTCGAGCACAAACTCGATATCGACACCGAGGACGCCCACGACATCCTGATCGGCGAGCTCAAGAACCCCGGCCCCGAGCGCATCTGGTACGTCGCCGATGCCTTCCGCTCCGGCATGTCGATCGCCGACATTTACGAGCACTCCTGGATCGACCCCTGGTTCCTCGCCCAGATCGAGGATTTGGTCTTGACCGAGAACCGGCTCAAGACCGTGGCTTTGTCCGATATCGGCAAGGACCAGATGTTCCAATTAAAACGCAAGGGCTTCTCGGACAAACGCCTGGCGGTGCTACTCGCCGTGTCCGAACAGTCCCTGCGCAAGCGCCGCCACCAACTCGGGGTGCGCCCGGTCTATAAACGTGTCGATACCTGCGCCGCCGAGTTCGCCACCAGCACCGCCTATATGTACTCGACCTACGAGGAAGAGTGCGAGGCCAATGTCAGCACCCGCGACAAGATCCTGGTATTGGGCGGTGGCCCCAACCGCATCGGCCAGGGCATCGAGTTCGACTACTGCTGCGTACACGCAGCCCTCGCCATGCGCGCCGATGGCTATGAAACCATCATGGTCAACTGCAACCCCGAGACCGTCTCCACCGACTACGACACCTCCGACCGCCTCTACTTTGAGCCCCTGACGGCCGAGGACGTGCTGGAGCTGATCGCCGTGGAGCAATCCAACGGAACCTTGTTAGGGGTGATCGTGCAATTCGGCGGTCAGACCCCGCTCAAGCTCGCCCACGCCCTGGAAGAGGCCGGCGTGCCAATCCTGGGCACCTCGCCCGACGCCATCGACCTGGCAGAGGACCGCGAGCGCTTCCAGCAGATGCTGCACCGGATCGGTCTGATGCAGCCGGAGAACGCCATCGCCCGCACCGCCGCCGAGGCCATCGCCAAGGCGGACGAGCTCGGCTTTCCCTTCGTCATGCGCCCTTCCTACGTGCTGGGCGGGCGGGGCATGGAGATCATCCGCGACCATGACCAGCTGACCAGCTATCTGGCCCGCACGGGCATTTCCGAAGAACACCCGATCCTGCTGGACCACTACCTGTCCCGCGCCACCGAGATCGACGCAGACGCCATCTGCGATGGCGAGACGGTGTTCGTCGCCGGCATCATGGAGCACATTGAGGAGGCCGGCGTGCACTCGGGCGACAGCGCCTGCTCGCTCCCCCCCTTTTCCCTGAAGCCTGAGACCGTGGTCGAGTTGAAGCGCCAGACCGAGCTGATGGCCCGCGCCCTGAAGGTCAAAGGCCTGATGAACGTGCAGTTCGCCATCGAGGAGCCCCACTCGGACGCCCCCCGCATCTACGTGCTGGAGGTGAACCCCCGCGCCAGCCGCACCGTGCCCTTCGTGGCCAAGGCCATCGGCAAGCCCGTCGCGGCCATCGCCGCCAAGGTGATGGCCGGCGAAAAGCTGGCCTCGTTCGACCTGCATGAAGCCGAGGTCGAACATATCGCGGTGAAGGAGGCGGTCTTCCCCTTCGCCCGCTTCCCCGGCGTCGACACCCTTCTGGGCCCGGAAATGCGCTCCACCGGCGAGGTGATGGGTCTGGATTGGAAGCGCCCCGGCGAGCCGCTCTCAGCCGCCTTCGCCCGCGCCTTCGCCAAGAGCCAGCTGGCCGGCGGGGTCACCCTGCCAACCCAGGGCAAGGTCTTCATCTCGGTGAAGGAGGCGGACAAGAGCTGGATCCTGGAGCCGGCCCGGGTTTTGATCGCCCAGGGCTTCGGCATTGTCGCTACCGCCGGAACCGCCGCCTATCTGGCCAGCGAGGGCCTGCGGGTCGAGACCATCAAGAAGGTGCTGGAAGGCCGCCCCAACATCGTCGACGCCATGAAGGATGGCGGCGTCCAGCTGGTGTTCAACACCACCGAGGGCCGCCAGTCGGTGGAGGACAGCTTCTCGCTGCGCCGCACCGCCCTGATGATGAAGATTCCCTACTACACCACCGCCGCCGGCGCCCTGGCCGCCGCCCAGGCCATCGCGGTGCTGGCCAAGGGCGAGCTAGAAGTGCGCCCGCTGCAAAGCTATAGCTGATCGGCGACACTATCGAGGTGGGGCATCCGAACCTCCACGCCTTCTTGGGCCGTGTCCATGCACGGCCCGCCTATCGACGCGCCCTGACCCGCGGCGGACCCTATGCCTTGGCTTAGTTTACGCCGCCTCTTGAATTAATAACGTCCAGCCCATATCCTTTCAGCCCCCCGGACGTGACCGCCTGCGGCCGGACGCGACTTCACTCAAGGCGAACGAAGACCTATTCCTTATGGAAAAAGTGCCGATGACCGGCGAGGGTTACAACTCCCTCGACGAAGAACTGAGGACTCTGAAGACGCAGGATCGGCCGAGCGTGATCGCGGCTATCGGAGAGGCGCGCGCCCATGGCGACCTCTCGGAAAACGCCGAATATCACGCCGCCAAGGAGCGTCAGGGCTGGATCGAAGGTCGTATCGCCGAGATCGAGGACAAGATGGCCCGCGCTCAGGTGATCGACATCTCCAAGCTCTCGGGCAAGCAGGTGAAGTTCGGCGCCACGGTCACTGTGGT
Source organism: Caulobacter sp. (assembly GCA_026225565.1). Lineage (GTDB taxonomy): Bacteria > Pseudomonadota > Alphaproteobacteria > Caulobacterales > Caulobacteraceae > CAIOYC01. The sequence continues at coordinate 4,217 of JAMFTA010000097.1, forward strand.
GGACGAGGACACCGAGGACGAGGCCCGCTACCAGATCGTCGGCGAACACGAGGCCGACATCAAGCGCGGCCGCCTGGCGCTTACCTCGCCGCTGGCGCGAGGCATGATCGGCAAGGAGTCCGGCGATGTGGTGGAGGTCTCCACCCCCAACGGCATCAAGGCCTATGAAATCCTGAAGGTCGAGTGGGTCTAACCCCGCTGCAGATCTGGGCCGTTTCCGACGGCCGAGCCGGCATCGACAATCAGGTTCTGGGCCTGGCCGAGGCGATCGGCCGGCAAACGCCGGTGCAGATCACGGCGAAAAGGATCGGGTGGAAGGCGCCGCTCGATCCCCTGCCCCCACGGTTAAATCCCGCGCCGCGCTGGGGCCGCTCCTCCGGCTCCAGTGATTTTGCGCCGCCCTGGCCCAATCTGTGGATCGCGGCGGGGCGGGCGAGCCTGCCCTTGTCGATCCGTATGCGCAAATGGTCGGGCGGGGACACCTTCGTCGTGCAACTGCAGGATCCTCGCCTACCGGCGACATTGTTCGACCTGGTGGCGCCGCCGGTCCATGACAGGCTGACCGGCGAGGGCGTTTTCCCGATCACCGGCTCTCCCCATCGCATTACGCCGGAAAAGTTGGCGCAGGCGCATACGGCCTTTCGGAGCCAGCTATCCACCCTCCCGACACCCCACTTAACGGTGCTGATTGGCGGGAAATCCAAAGCTTTCAATCTATCCCCAGAGCGCGCCGAACGATTGGCGGAGGATCTGGCCAAGGCCCTGGGCCAACACGGCGGGTCGCTGCTGATGACCTTCTCTCGCCGCACGCCCGAAGCCGCCAAGGCCATTTTACGGCGTCGCCTGGGCGGTTTCCCCGGGCTGATCTGGGACGGCCAGGGCGACAATCCCTATTTCGCCTTCCTGGCGGCGGCGGACATCATCGTGGTCACGGAAGATTCGGTGAACATGGTCGCCGAGGCCGCCGCCACGGGAAAGCCCCTCTACATCGCCGCCGTCGATGGCGGCCAGTGGCGCAAACGCCTGTTTCACGCCGATCTTGCCGAACGGGGTGCGGCGAGACCTTTTATCGGCGCGCTCGAACCTTTCAACTATGAACCGTTGCGAGAAACCGACCGATTGGCTACGGAGATTTTACGGAGATTAGCGGCCCGCCGTTCTCATCCCGCCGAAGATGAAGCAACGCTTAGCTAAGCCGTTCGGGAGAGCGTTGAGTGATCGAAATAAACGAGTTGCTGAAAGGCGCCCGAGTTTTATTGGTTGAGGATGAAGCGCTAGTCGCCATGCTGGTGGAGGATATGCTCGCCGACCAGGGCTGCAGCGTCGTTGCCACCGGCGCCCGGCTCGATGAGGCTCTCGGCCACGCCAACGATCTGACGCTGGAATTCGACGTGGCGCTACTTGACCTCAATCTGGCTGGCGAAAGCACCTTTGCCGTGGCGAGCGCCCTAGTCGAGCGGAATATCCCCTTCGCCTTCTCCACCGGCTATGGGGTGAGCGGACTGCCGCCCGAATGGCGCGACCGGCCGACCCTGCAAAAGCCGTTCACCGGGGGGGATATGGCCAGGGTGCTGACCCAGGCCCTGGGACTCACTGAACCACCCCGGATTTGATTGACGAAGTTCTGACAGCCGCTATCACTGTAACCTCCCTAACGTGTTGTTTCAGGACGGTAATATGGATAGCGGCAGGTCTTCCCTAGCGGCGATTTTGGCGTCCTTGTGTTCAGCCGCCATACTGTCTTCCACCGCCGTCGCTGCGGAACGTCCCGCCCATCCCACAGCCGCCGCCGCGCCCGACGAGCCGGGCCGCAGCGACCGGGACGAGCCGCAAAGTTCCGAGCGGGGCGAGCAGGCCAAGGAGAGCAAGCTCAGCGACCGCGACGTGGCGACCGCGCCCATCCAGGAAATCCAGCGCGTCACCCACCACACCGCGACCATCAATGGTCGCGCCATTCCCTATTCAGCCATCGCCGGCACGCTCACCATCCGTGATGACGACGGCAAGCCCACCGCCAGCATATTTTACGTCGCCTATGTGGCCGACCATGGCGCGGGCCCGGCTAAGCGGCCGCTGACCTTCTTCTATAATGGCGGCCCCGGCTCCTCCTCCATGTGGCTGCACATGGGCTCTTTCGCACCTTTGCGCATCCGCACCAGTTCGCCGGACGCCACCGGTCCGGCCCCCTACAATCTCGCCCCCAATAATGAGAGCCTGCTCGACAAGACCGACATGGTGTTCATCGACGCCATCGGCACCGGCTTTTCACGGCCGGTCGGCGACGCCAAGGGCAAGGACTTCTGGGGCGTGGATCAGGACGTGGACTCTTTCACCAAGGGAGTGATCCGCTTTCTGACCCTGCACAACCGTTGGAATTCGCCCAAATTCCTCTTTGGGGAAAGCTATGGCACGCCCCGTTCCGCAGCCCTCGTCTATGCGCTTCAAGAGCAGAATGTGCAGATGAACGGCGTCATGCTGCTGTCCTCGATCCTGAACTTCAATCGCCGCGGACCGGGGCTCGACAACGCCTATATCGACTATCTGCCAAGCTATGCGGCCACCGCCTGGTATCATGACCGGCTGCAGAACAAGCCCGCCGACCTTCCGGCCTTCCTGCAACAGGTGCGCGACTATGCTGCCGGGCCCTATGCCGTCGCCTTGGCCAAGGGCCACAACATCTCCCAGCCTGAAGAGGATGCGGTGGCTAAGCAGCTCTCCGCCTACACTGGCCTCTCCGTGCAATATCTGGAGGAGGCGAACCTCAGGGTGGACCTGGGCCGGTTCCGCAAGGAGCTGATGCGGGATCAACGCCGCACCACCGGCCGCTACGACTCGCGCTTCGAGGGCATCGACGCCGACGCCGCCGGGGAAAACGCCAGCTACGATCCCTCGGACACCGGCATCCAGGGCGCATTCGCGGCCTCCTTCAACGACTATCTGATCAACGATCTCGGCTATCGCACCGACCTGACCTATCGCCCCACCTACTACGCCATCGGTCGGGCCTGGGACTTCAAGCACAAGGCGCCGGGGGCTCAGTACCCCATGGCCAACGCGGACACGGCGCTGGATCTCGCCGCCGCCATGCGGGAAAATCCCCACCTGAAGGTCCTGTCGCTGAACGGCTGGTACGACATGGCCACCCCCTTCTTCGGCACCGAGAACGACCTTAGCCACATGGAGCTGGAGCCGGCGATCCGCGCCAACATCGGCTTCACCTATTACCCGTCCGGCCACATGGTCTATCTGAACCCCGATGCCCTGAAGACCATGAAAGCCGACCTCGCCAGGTTCTACGACAGCGCGGCGGCCCAATAGGGCTTTAAGCGTTCGCCAGGGCGCTGAGGCGGGCGTAGGCCCCGCCCTGCCCCACCAACTCCGCGTGGCGACCTTCCTCGACGATACGGCCGTCCTGGAAGACCAGGATGCGGTCGGCGCTGCGGATGGTGGAGAGGCGGTGGGCGATGACGATGGTGGTGCGCCCACGCATCAGGGCTTCACTGGCCGCAGCCACCTGCTGCTCGGTCTCCACATCCAAGGACGAGGTGGCTTCATCCAGGATCAGGATTGGCGCGTCGGCGAGGAAGGCCCGCGCAATGGCCACCCGCTGACGTTCGCCGCCCGACAGCTTCACCCCACGCTCGCCCACCAGCGTGTCGTACCCCTTGGGAAGGCGGGCGATGAAGCCATCGGCCCTGGCCCGGCGGGCCGCATCGACCACATCGGCCATGGAGGCGTCGGGGCGGGCGTAGGCGATGTTCTCGGCGATGGTGCGATGGAACAGGGCGGGATCCTGGGGCACGGTGGCGATGGCGCGGCGCAGCGAGGATTGGGTGACCGCCGCGATGTCGGTCCCGTCGATCAGGATGCGCCCGCTCTCCAGGTCATAGAGCCGCTGGATCAGCTTGACGAAGGTGGACTTGCCCGCCCCGGTCGGTCCCACCAGCGCCACCCGCTCGCCCGGCGCAATCACCAGCGAGAAGTTGTCGTAGATCGGCGCGGTCTGGCTCTTGTAGCGGAAGGTGACGCCGCGGAACTCGATCCGCCCCGGCGCGGCGGCCAGCGCGGACGCGCCAGGGCAGTCGGCCACCTGGGGCAGGGTCTGCATATAGGCGGCGACGTCCAGGGTATCGTCCAGCCCCCGCTGCAACATGCGGGTGATCTCGCCGAAATTGCGCATATAGCCGCTCATCAGCATGAAGGAGGTGATGGCGAAGGCCACGTCCCCCGGCTGTGCCTTTCCCTTGGACCAGGCGTAGACCAGAATGCCGGTCAACCCCGCCTGTAGCGCCAGCATCAGGAGGTTCTGGCCGAAGTTGAGGGCGTTGAAGCGGTTCCAGGTGGCCATGATCGCGCTGCGCCAATTGGCGGTGATGGCGGCGAATCGCGCCTCCTCCCGCGCCTCGGCGCCGAAGCTCTTCACCGCCGTATTGCCGCCGAGCGCATCGGCCAGGGAGGCGCCGATCTGGGAGTCCAGCGCCGTGGAGCGGAGGTTCGCCGGACGAATATAGCGGGCCGAGCCGATCACGTTAAAGGCGATGAAGCCCGCCACCACCGCGCCTGTGAACACCCCAGCCAGCGGCCAGCGAATGCCCATGGAAATGGTCAGCCCGCCCAAAACCAGCAGCGTCGGCCCCAGCATCAGGATCAGGGCGTCCGATACATTGTCGTACCCCTGCATGGCGCGGCTGACCCGGCGCACAGTGGCCCCGGCGAAGGTGTCGGCATGCCAGTCCGCGGAGAAGGACTGCACCCGCTGGAAGGCGGCGTTGACCACCTCCTCCATGTTGCGCGCCGCAAAGCCGGTCATGACACGCCAAGAGAGCAGGCGGGTGAGATAGCCCGTTCCATAGAGGGCCGACAGCACGGCCCAACCGGTCCAGGCCGCCGTTATCGCCGCCCCGCCCGCGCGGCCGGCCACAGCATTGATCAGGGCGCCCGCCGACCAGGGAATGGCCAGATCGCAGCCGGTGCTGATGGCGATGAAACCGATGATGACGGCGAACCGCCCCGGCCGCCGCATCCACTGGCGCCAGACAAAGCCCAGCACCTGCCCGTTAGACAGCACGCGGCCGCGCACCGTGGGTCGGGCGCCCATCCCCTCTTCGTCGTCGCTATTGAAATCGCTCATGCCGCCCTCAGGTCGCACAGATAGCGATTGTGCGGGCCGAGAGGGAGGGTTTTGCGATCACAAATGGCCAGGCGCGAGCGTTTGCGGCCGACGACTATTTCTTCTTGGGGATGAAGCGCGTGAGCGAGAGCTTGGGCCGCTCTTCCTCGGGCCGCTTGTGCGGCTGCATCACGCCGGTGAAGGCGAAATTGACGATAGCGTTATTGAGCGTCGAATTGTTGTTCATGGAGCGTCTCCTTGACCAGCATGAAAAGCCAGAAAGAGACGCGGAGCCGCCTACTTGGGAATCCCACCCTCCGAGTCGTCAGCGCGTCGAAGGCTAATGTGACAGGTTTGTGAAAAAGCGCAAGAAATATGTCTGGGTTCGGATCATATTTTGCATTTTTCCTCTGCAGCGCGCTCAATGTTACCGTGTTTTCACTAGGCCCACCCGCCAGCTTGAGCGACCGTACCGCCCGGCGCTCAGCTAAGCGCCGGGCGGGGGATGCGTCGTGAAAGGTTTTGCAAATGCAGTGGCGGCTGTGATCGCCGTGCTGTCCACGGTCGGGGCGGCGTCCGCGGCTGTCAGGGTGGACGGCGGCGAGGTGCAGGGCGAGCGCCAGGGCGATTTGACGGTCTACAAGGGTCTGCCCTTCGCCGCCCCGCCCCTTGGCGACCTTCGCTGGCGGCCGCCCCAGCCGCCGCCGCCATGGTCGAACGTCAAGCGCGCCGACCGCTTTGCGCCGGCCTGTATGCAAAAGGGCGTCTCCATGCCGGGCGAGGCGCCGCCGGCGATGAGCGAAGACTGCCTCTACCTGAACATCTGGGCGCCGGCGCAAGCCTCGCCCAAGCCGTTGCCGGTGATGGTCTTCATCTATGGCGGAGGCTTTAACAACGGCGCGGCCGCCATGCCGCTCTATTGGGGCGACCGGCTGGCGCGCAAGGGCGTGATCGTGGTCAACTTCGGCTATCGGGTGGGACCGCTGGGGTTCCTGGCCTCCTCCGACCTCAGCCTGGAATCGCCCCACCATGCCTCGGGCGACTATGGGCTGATGGACCAGATCGCCGCCCTGCAGTGGGTGCAGCGAAACATCGCAAGCCTCGGTGGCGATCCTAGGCGGGTGACCGTCTTTAGGCAGTCGGCAGGCGCCATGTCGATCAGCCTCCTGATGGCCTCGCCCCAGGCCACCGGGCTGTTCAGTGGAGCGATCGCGCAAAGCGGCGGGGTGTTCGAGCCCATACAGCTGGCGCCGAACTGGATCTTGGCCAATGCCGAAAAGCAAGGCGACGCCTATGCCGCGTCCCTCGGAGCGCCCTCGCTGGCCGCCTTGCGCCGCTTGCCGGCCGAGCGCCTTTTGGATGGAAACGCCATCGCCCACCCGGTGCTGGAAGGCTACGTCCTGCCGCGTTCTCCCCAAGAAGCCTATGCGGCGCGGCGGCAAAACGACGTGCCCATCCTGATCGGCTCCAACGAAGAGGAGGCGCGGTCCTTGGTCGACCTCTCCACGGTGAAGGCGGCCAGCTTTTCAGCCGATATCGCCCACGCCTGGGGCGCCTTGCCCCCGCCCTTGCTCGACGCCTATCCCCACGCCACCGATGCAGAGGCGAAGACGGCGCGCGCGGCCTTTGAGCGGGATCTGCGGTTCGGCTGGGACATGTGGGCCTGGGCGCGCCTGCAGGCGGCTGACAGCGCCCACCCCGCCTACTACTATCATTTCGTTCAGCAACCGGCTTTTCCGGCGATCTCGATCTACGCCGGCTGGGGCGCCAGCCACTATGCCGAGCTTTGGTATGTGTTCGATCACCTGGATCAAGAGCGGTGGCCGTGGACCCCTGCTGACCGGGCGCTAGCGGAAACTATCTCCACCTATTGGACCAACTTCACCAAATATGGCGATCCCAACGGACCGGGGCTTCCCCACTGGCCGGCGTTCGACAAGGGGACCGCTCAGGCGCTCTACCTCGGCGACCCGATCCATTTGGGCGCAGTGGGCGATTTGGATACGCTGAAGGTCTTCGACGGGATCTACGCCTCCGTCCGCGGGTCGCCGCTGATCGGCGGCCAATAGGCGCGAAACACCGCCGCCCGAATCGTCTCAGAACGGTAGCGGCCGAAGGTCGGGTTCGACCCAGGATCGGCGCGCCTCCACGCTGAACAAGCGAGACTTGGACCAATAGTCGAGCAGCCAATCGGAGCGGCCCAGGGGCGAGTCCGTCAGCCGTTCGAGCACCTCGTGCAGGGGCTGCGTAGGCGGGCAGTGTTCCAGAAAAGCCCGCGCCGCCCGCAAAGACGCCTGAGTTATGCTTTCGTGATAGCCTTCGGTGTCGGAGTTCACCCCGCCGACGGAGGCGTTATAGCTTTGAATGAATAGCGGCATCTGCGCCTGCAGATCGATCTCCGGCCGATGACGCAGCAGCCAGAGCGTGGCGGCGAAATGGGCGGCGTGGGTCCAGTCCTGCTTGGGCAGGGAACAGTCCAGCATACCGAGGACGACGCGTTCGATATCGGCGTCGGACTGCAAACCATGGGGCATGTCGGCTCCAGCTGAGGGCGCCGGCGAGCATTAAACAACCCGCCGGCAAGGGCGGGCGGGGTTACGCCGCCACGCCGAACGACAGATCTTCATAGCGTTTCAGGTGGTGGTCGACCGAGCCAAACTGGCCCTCGATCATGGTGGCTCGCTTGAAGTAGTGGCCGATCGACACTTCGTCGGTCATGCCCATGCCGCCGAATAGTTGGATGGCGTTCTGGCCGATGAACTTGTTGGAGCGCCCGACCTGCACCTTGGCGGCGGAGATGGCCTTGGCCCGCTCGGCGTCGCTCTCGGTCAGCTTGATGGTGGCCATGTAGGTCATGGAGACCGCCTGCTCCATGGCCATGAACATATCCACCATACGGTGCTGCAGGACCTGGAAGGAGGCGATGGGCACGCCGAACTGTTTCCTTTGCCTGGTATATTCCAATGTGCCTTCGTGGAGCTTTCTCTGCACGCCCACCGCTTCGGCACAGAGGGCGGCGATGGCTTCGTCGGTGACCTTCTCCACGAGAGCAAGACCGTCCTCGCTGATCAGGGCGGAGGCCGGGACGGAGACGTTCTCGAACGACACTTCCGAAGCGCGCTGGCCATCCACGGTGGGATAGTCGCGGGTGGCGACGCCCAAGAGCCCCTTCTCGATCAGGAACACGCCAACGCCGCCGGCGTCGCGCTGGGCGCCGCCGGTGCGGGCGGTGACGATCAGGTGGGTGGCCCAGGGCGCGCCGATCACCACCGCCTTTTGGCCGTTCAGCACCCAGCCGCCCCCGTCCTTCTTGGCCGTGGTCTTCAGATCGGCGAGGTTATAGCGCCCTTGAGGCTCGGCATAGGCGAAGCTGATCACCGCCCCGCCCTCGATGATCCTGCCGATCACCTCGCCGGCGCCGGCGTAGGACGAATGCTTCATGAAGCCGCCGCCGATCACCACGGTGGACAGATAGGGCTCGACCACCAGGGCTTTGCCGAACTCCTCCATGACGATCATGTTGTCGATCGCGCCGCCGCCCAAGCCCCCATGCTCTTCGGAGAAGGGGGCGCCGAGGATGCCGAGCTCCTCAGCAAACGCCTTCCACACCTCGGGACGCCAACCGGATTCGGACCGGATCGCCTTTCGGCGGGTCTCGAAGTCGTACTTGTCCTGCAGATAGCTGGCGACGGTGTCGCGCAGCATCGACTGTTCTTCGCTGAAGCTGAAGTCCACGACGTTTCCCTTGAAGTCTGACGTTTCTGACGTTGGCCGGCGCGGGCGCTAGAGCCCCAGCACCATCTTGGCGATGATGTTGCGCTGGATCTCGTTAGAGCCGCCGAAGATCGAGGTCTTGCGCATGTTGAAGTAGGTGGGGGCGGCCCGGTGGGCGAATTCCGGGCCGATCGGCAGGGCATTGCCGCCCTCCGCCGGGAAGCCCCTGAAATAGGGAGCGCCGTAATGGCCAGCCGCCTCCAGCACGAGCTCGGTCAGCCGTTGGCCGACCTCCGTGCCCTTGATCTTCAGGAGGCTGGATTCCACCCCCGGGCCCTTGCCGGCGCTTTCGCCGGCGAGGGTGCGGAGCTCGGTATATTCCAGGGCCGCGAGATCGATCTCCAGCTCGGCCACCTTGCGCTTGAAGATGGGATCGTCGATCAACTTGCCGCCATCGTCGGCCAGCTCCGTGGAGGCGATCTCTCGCAGCCGCTCGATGCCACGCTTGGAGCGCGCGACGCCGGCGATGCCGGAGCGTTCGTGGGCGAGCAGGAACTTGGCGCAGGTCCAGCCCTTATTCTCGTCGCCGACCCGGTTTTCGACCGGAACCTTGACGTTTTCCAGGAAGACCTCGTTCACCTCATGGCCGCCGTCGATGGTGATCAGGGGACGCACGGTGACGCCGGGGGTCTTCATATCGATGAGCAGGAAGCTGATCCCCTCCTGCTTCTTCGCCGTCGGATCGGTGCGTACCAGGAAGAAGCCCCAGTCGGCGTATTGAGCCAGGGTGGTCCAGGTCTTTTGACCGTTGACCAGATAGTATTCCTTGTCGTCGTCGCCCTTGATCCGCTCGGCGCGGGTGGATAGGCCGGCCAGATCCGACCCGGCGCCGGGCTCGGAATAGCCCTGGCACCACCAGATGTCGCCATTGTAGGTGGCGGGCAGGAACTTCGCCTTCTGCTCGTCGTCGCCGAAGGCCATGATCACCGGCGAGACCATGCCGATGCCGAAGGGCAGGATCGGGATGGTCTCGGCCCGCGCCTGCTCTTCAGACCAGATGTACTTCTGGGTCGGGGTCCAGCCTGTGCCGCCGAGGGATTTCGGCCAGGACGGCGCCACCCAGCCCTGCTTGGCGAGAATCCTGTGCCACAACAAGAAATCGTCCTTGGCCAGTTCCTCGCCCTCTTCCTGCTTGCCGCGCAGATGTGGCGGATAGTTCTCAGCGATGAAGCGGCGCACCTCGTCGCGGAACGCCGCCTCTTCGGGCGAGAAATCCAGATTCATCGGACCGTCTCCTGGTCGGCCGCTTGGCGCGGCGCTTTAGAATATTCGGTCCGATGATAGGTCCCTGCCCGGTCATTGCAAGATTGACGTTCGCGTAAGCGGAAGGTTTTGCCAGGTCGCCCTAGCCCTGCTGCAGATAGTTGCGGCAGACGCCGTCACGCTCGCGCACCAGGGCGGCCTTGCCATCGGGGCCTGAGTGGGTGGCGGCGCGCTTGGCGTCGGTGCGCACCTGGTCGAGCCGATCCAGCACGTCCGGCGTGCGGGCGACGGCCTGGCTGTCGATCACGGCGTTGAACGGGGCGACGTCGCCGCCGGTGCCCTCGGCCACACCCGCGCAGTGGGCGACGGCAAGCAGCGCGCTATCGCTCATTTCCGTGTGAGGTGCTGCAAAAGCGGCGCTGGACAAGATAAGGGTCGCGGACGCTGCAGCGAAAGCAAGAGTCGTTGAGAGGCGCATGGGAACGTTCCTTGTGAAGACCTATTGTCGTTATTATGTCGCTTTTGGACGTCCTATTGACGCATTTTCACCACCTATATTCAAATTAAAGATGTGTCATGAATGATTGTGGCTATTTTGTAATGTTGCAACGCACATTAAAAAACGCTAATATTTTAATGTATTGACTTTCCATCCAAACGGCAGCGCTGACTAGTCAATGAGAGCGCTTGACGCTAAGGCTAGTTATGGCTTTTGCGCCCCGCCCCATTTCCACGCCCTGTATCAAGGTCTGCGTCGTCGATGGCGAAAGCGGACTTTGCCTCGGCTGCCTGCGCACCCTGCCGGAGATCGCCGGATGGGGCGCCCTGGACGATGCGGCGCGCGCGGCGGTGACGCGCGAACTCCCCGCCCGTCGCGGCCGCATCGCACCCGAAAAGCTCGGACTGATCGGCTAGTCGTCCCGCCCTGGCACATCCCTGTTCACAGGATAAAAACAGGTGTGGGGTAGAGTGCAGGCAGGATCGAGATGCGATCTAACGGGTCAAAACCGATGTTTGTGAAGCAAGCCGGGGTGCTGTTGATCGCCACCCTGTCCGCGCTCGGCGCTGGCGGCGTTGTGATGCAGTTGGGCGCCCACGCCTTGGCTCTTCCGATCCATCACGAGGCTATTCGCAAGAGCGCCGACGGCCATTATTGGGCCACAGCAGACGTCAATGGGGCGGCGGTGCGATTTCTGGTCGATACGGGGTCCAGCGTAGTGACCCTGACCGCCGCCGACGCCCAGCGCCTCGGGTTGGACGTGGCGCATCTGCGCTACGATCGGCCGGTGTTCACCGCTGCGGGTCGAGAGCGGGGCGCCGCCGTCACCCTCGACCACATCGACGTCGCCGGCGCGCGCATCGAGCAGGTCAAGGCGCTGGTGATGCAAGGCGACCTCCCCGCTTCGCTGCTCGGCATGAGCTATCTTGGCCGCCTCTCCCGAATCGAGGCGACGCCGGAGACGCTGGTCCTCAGTCGCTAGCGACCGATGGAGCCGCCGAGATGCGCCTGGATATAGTCGCGCCAATCGTTGACCATTCGGGCGGCGGAATAGCGCTCTACCACGGTCGCACGGGCCGCCCGGACGTCGGGGCCGCCCGACCCTGACAGGGCCTTCTCGACCGCGAATTTCAAATCCTCCGCATTTGGATCGTCGGTCAGCAGCGACACCAGATCGGGATGCTCCGCTACAATGCCGACCGCCGTAGCCGCGACCGGAACGCCGCAATACCAGGCTTCGGCGATGGCCAGGCCAAAGCCTTCGGTTCGGCTGGCGAAAACGCAGACGTCCATGGCCCTATAGAGATCGCCGATATCGACAGCCTCTTCCGGCGTTACAAAGAAGCAAGGCGCCTGTCGCCGGGCCTCCGCGACAAGGCTCGCATCGTCCGAAGGCGGTCCAATATAGAGGGCGACGGCCCCGGGGATTCGCCCGGCCGCGATGGCCGCCGCCAGAGGATTCTTCTGGAACCCCCATCGTCCCACATAGCCGATAACCGTCGCGCCGACGGGAATGCCCAGACGCGCCCTGGTGGCTGCGCGCGGGACGCTGGCCTGCAATCGATCGACATCGACGCCGTTGTAGATGATGTCGACGTGCGTCCCCTCGGGAAAGCAGCATCGCGCGCCCTCGGACACCGCCACGGCGAAGTCGTAGGGCGCCGCACGCATCATTTCCCGATACTTCTGAAAGGCGCTGTGGGCTACGGCGATGGTTGGCGCAACCGACCGGTTGGAGATGCCCCAGGTCGTGATCAGGGCGTCCATGGACAAGGCGTCATCGCCCTCCTGGATGATCTTATAGCCCTTGAAGTCATCGAGCCCCGATTGGTGTGTGACCGCTCCAGGGGGGGTGGATATGAACCAATCGAATTCTGGAAGCCCCCGAAAAAGGGTCAGCGCCCAGCGCTCGATGCCGCCCACATAGAGGTTGGGAAGATGCATTTGAATTCTAGGCTTTCGCATCGCGCCTCATCGCCTCGATCCGATCGCAAGTCCAGCGAGCGGGCGCCCCTGCACCGCACCGGAGAGATCGCCAGCGACGCGCAAGTCGCCGTCTCATAGTTTGAATCTCAGCGTACTGGGCGCGGCCGCCTGGGTTGGCCCTCCGCACATTCCAAAGCGATCCGATCCCACTCCGCGCCGTCCGCCGCTGCGTCATAGGTGCTCTGCAGGAAGGCCAAGAGGGTGGCATCGGGATCGGCGGCGGTGCGGACCGCGTCGTAGGGGAGCAAAAACTCGCCAAGCGCTTCATGGAAATAGGCCGCGGCTGGCGCGACCGACGCACCCGAGAAGCCGGATGGCGCGGGATAGGCGTAGGAATAGAAGGCCGCGTGGGGCACGTCGCCGCCGCCCGGCCAGAAGCCGGCGCTGGACACCTCATGGGAGTAGGCTTCGCGCGCCACGGCGTCGGGCAGATGGGGCACGCCGCCGGGGTGGGGCGGCGCCCTGCGCCCGGAGAAACGGGTCACCGCCAGATCGAAGCTGCCCCAGAAGAAATGAACGGGGCTCGCCTTGCCCAGAAAGCCGGTGCGAAAGCGTTTGAACACCCGGTCGCACTGAACCAGCGCCCGCCAGAAGCGCTGCGCCATGGCTGGATCATAGGTGCGCGGCGCCGTGTCCTCCGGAAAGGGCGTGGCGTCGGGCAGCTCATTGGGACGAATGTCCGTCTCGACAGGCGTGCCGAGGCCCGCCAACACCGTCTGCAACTCGGTGTAGAAATCGGCGACGCTCATCGGCGCAAGGGCGATCCGCCCCTCCCCGCCGTCGCTGACCCGGATCATCAGAACCTGAGCAATGAAATCGAACTCAAGCTCCAGCCCGAGCGCGCCATGGGGAATCAACCCTGTCGCAAGCCCCCGCGCCGAGACGTAGAAGGTGACATGCCAGGAATGGTTTAGCCACGGGGTCTGGGCCAGCCGCACCTTACCAGCGATCTGGGCCCACAGCTGCAGGGTCTCCAGCGTCGGGGCCAGAGCGACGTAGGGCAGATCCGGCCAAATGTCATCGGACTGGTCCACAGCGCTTTCCCTTTAAACCTGGGCGACGCGTACCAGTTTCAGGCGCACCCGACGAGGTTTGGCGGCGGCGCGCACGGCGATCTCGAACAGCAAGGCCGAGCAGGTGAACAACCAGACGATGCGCGCCTGATAGCGAGGGAAGGGCCCCGAGAGCGCCCCGCATACCGCCGCGTTCAGGATCACCGCCACGATCAGCAGCACCGCGGCGATCGAGGCGCGAAACACCGGGTCTTCAAAGTCGCGCCGCGTCCACATGGCGATGAAGTTCAGCCGATAGAGCCGATAGCCGACAAAGCCCGCGGCCAGAAAGGCGATCACCCCGTCAATGATCGCCGGGATCTGTGGATCGAAGGATACGGCGCAATTGCCGGGGCTGCGGCCGCAATGCTCGCCGGTGCTCTTGATCAGCTTGGGCAGATTGGTGGTCTTCCAATAGGGGTCGTGCAGATAGTAGCCGGGGTTGAGCAGGGGTTCGTCCAGCCGCACGTTGAAGATCTGCTGACGCCAGTTGTCGAGGGAGACCGCGACCTGACCGAGGGGATCGTAGAGGGTGGAGGCCAGGGCGAACTTGGAGTCTTCCCGGTTCATCTTCTCGCGCATGGGGAATTCAGAGAGGTTGAAAATGCCCCGCTCGGGATCGTCCGACCACAGGATGTCCTCGCTGTCGTCCAGCGGCATCCATTTGAAGGCGCAGACCACATAGGGCGAACTGTTCTGGCAGGTGTGGGCCAGGAACTTGCGGCCTGGGCCATCGGCCAGGACCCGTGCGGTGAGAAAGGGCGGATGGCCAAGGTCGTCGCCCGAGCGCAGCTTGACCATGGTGGCGTAGGCGCCGGAGGCGGCCACCGCCAACGCGGCGGCCAGCAGCACTGTCGCCACGCGCTTGATCAGATGGCTCCACGGGGTCTTGAACCATAACAGCGCCGCGATGCTGGCCGCCATCAGCCCCATCGAGGTGATCAGGTTGGACATGTGGAAGTTCATCGCCGCCGCCAACAGCGTCCAGAGCGTCAGCTGGGCCGGCCATTTGAATCGGTCCGGGTAGACCATCAATAGGACAGTAGAGACGGCGGCGAGGCCCGCGAACACGTCGGGCATGGCGAAGGCGGTGAACACCGGCAGGGTGGACAGGGCCGCAAGCCCGCCCATCAGGACGAAATAGCTCAAGGCCGCCGCCCGCGGAGCGGCCGCATGCCAGAGAGCGTAGAGCAGGGATGCGGCCACCAGGGCCTGGGCGAAGGCGAACAGCCAAAGGGTGCCGACGCTCTGCAAGACATAGAGCGCAAAGCCGTAATAGGCGGATCGAGCGCCGTCCTGGTTATGCACCGGCTCTTCGTCGCCGCCGTCCGGATGGCTCAGCCGGTATTCGGCGTCGTCCCAGTTGACGATGGGCGCGCCATGCACGGCCCACTTCTGCACCGCGCGCACGACGCTGCGGCCCTGGGCGTAATAGTCGTCGGTATCGGTGAAGACGCTGGGGCGGCCGCCGATAACCAGGGTGGCGGTCATCAGCATGATCGCCCCGACCAGGGCCATCAGCGTCGCCCTGATCCGAGGCCGGGTCGTGAACCAATGGGCGCCGCGCGTCCACGCCGGCGCGGTCTTCACCCGATCCGCCCAGCGCAATACGCGCGCCGTCACTATTGGCTCGGACGGCGCCCGCGCCGAAGCGCCTTTATCCATCACACCCGGCGCAGGGTGAAGACCGAGGCCAAAAAGCCCGCCGCCGCCAGCTGGATGGCCAAGGCCATCGCCGTCATTGAGGGCACCAGCAAGCGCATGACGTTGTTATAGAGAATCGGGCCAAAGCCACTCTGGGCCCAGCCGACAATTGCCCAGGTGACGCCCGCGCCGCCAAGCACCAAGAGGACCGCCGCGCCCTGCAGGATGCTCTCCAGGGTCAGGCCGAGGATCAGCTGTTGAGCGCCGCGGGAGGTGGGCAGGACGCCTTCCATCACGCTGTAGCGTCGGGCCAACCCGCTGAACATGATCAGCTGTGCGCCCATCAGGATGGCGAAGCAGGCCACCACCAGGGTGTGGACGTCGAGCGAGATCGTATGGGTCAGTTGCACCGAGCCTTGGCTCAAGAGGCAGCAACCGATCAGGCCGGCGGTGACCAGGGCCACGCCCGGGGCCAGGAACAGCCATTCTGGGCTGTGCAGAAGGAGGAAGCGCAGGTGGCGCCAGCCGTCGCGCCAAGTCTTCAGGTGAGGCGCGCGCGAGCGGCCGTCCTTGGAGAGAACGGTCGGCACTTCGACGATGGTCAGGCCGTTCAGGGCCGCCTTCACCACCATTTCGGAGGCGAACTCCATGCCGGGGCTCTGCAGGCCCAGCGCCAGGAGGGATTCGCGATGGAAGCCGCGCAGACCGCAATGGAAATCGCCAACGGGGATCTTGTAGAAGACCCGCCCGATCATCGACAGCACCGGATTGCCCAGGTAACGGTGCAGCGGGGGCATGGCCCCCTTCTTGATGCCGCCCTGGAAGCGGTTGCCCATCACCAGGTCGGCGCCGCCGCGCAACTTCTCGACCATGCTGTCGAGATTCTCGAAATCATAGCTGTCGTCAGCGTCGCCCATGATGATGTAGCGCCCGTGGGCCGCCTTCATGCCGCCCATCAGGGCCGCGCCATAGCCGCGCTCGAACACCTGCACCACTCGCGCGCCCAAGGCCTGGGCCATCGCTTGCGAACCGTCGGTGGAGCCGTTGTCGGCGATCAGGACCTCGCCGGTTACGCCGGAGCGGGCGAGGAAGCCCATGGCCTTCTTGACGCAGACCTCGATGGTCTCCGCCTCGTTCAGGCAGGGCATCATGATGGTCAGTTCCAGCAGGTCATCGACGGCCAACGTCGAATCGCGTTGATCGTGAGCAAATTCCATAACCAACGCGGACATCGAAACCTCTGAGCCAGTAGTTGAAGCGCGATCGCAACAAATCGACGCACGTCTCGAATTCTCGCGCCGAATGCGAAGATTCGGCTCCCGCTTAGCCTCAGGGCGTTCCCTGTTTTAGCTCAACAGGCGACCAACGCCCAAAGAACGCCCGGCTTTGCGGCTTTTCGGATCATGGGTCGTCACAAGTGATTCGAGAAATGGCGCCTCTCGAGGCGGCTCTGATCACAATTTCGCGAGCAGCACGAGATCATCCCCGATGCGTTAAATGCCCACGCCTTGTCAAGGTCTTATTTCAACAGCCCTGTGGCCCAGGAGGCAATTCCCACAAATTAGTAAGCTATCCGAGACTAACTAAGTGTACGGCGCGCGCTAACTAGAGGCCGTACCCCTTCCTCTGCTCTGGTTGTCATGGCCGCACCAATTTTTCACGATCCTTCCGGGCGACGAAAACGGCGCGCC
>JAMFTA010000098.1 GCA_026225565.1 Caulobacter sp.
GCCATGCAGCACCAGGACCGGCACATCGATCGCCTTCAGGTCGTCGTTGAAGTCGGTCTCGGAAAAGGCCTTGATGCCGTCGTAGTGGGCCTTGGCGCCGCCGATCATCCCCTGGCGCCACCAGTTGTCGATCACCCCTTCCGACACTTGCGCGCCCGGGCGGTTGAAGCCGTAGAAGGGGCCGGCGGGCACGTCGCGGTAGAACTGGGCGCGGTTGGCGGCCAGGGCGGCGCGCAGGCCATCGAACACCTCGATCGGCAGACCGCCGGGGTTCTTGTCCGACTTGACCATGATCGGCGGCACCGCGCTGATCAGCACCGCCTTGGCCACCCGGCCCTGGCCGTGACGGGCCACATAGCGGGCGACCTCGCCACCGCCGGTGGAGTGACCGATGTGGACGGCGCCTCGCAAATCCAGCTGCTCGAACACCGCCGCCGCGTCGGCCGCATAGTGATCCATGTCGTGACCGTCCGAGACCTGGCTGGAGCGACCATGGCCGCGCCGGTCGTGAGCGATCACCCGAAAGCCGTGCTGGACGAAAAACAGCATCTGCGCATCCCAGTCGTCGCTGCTGAGCGGCCAGCCGTGGTGGAAGACGATGGGCTGACCCTCGCCCCAGTCCTTGTAAAAAATCTGCACGCCGTCCTTGGTGGTGACCGTCGACATGGGATCGTTCCTTTCCGGATGGTCGGCGCCGGCAGGCAAGGACGCCCTACGCCGTCGCGATAAATTGCAGCCGGCCTACATTGGACGCAAGGCGCCGGCCGGCCGGCTCGGCGAAATTCACGCAATCGCCACAGAGGCGCAAAGGTCGACCACGGTCGGGCGGGCGATCGTCGCTCGCGAGACTTTGAAGCGTGGCGGTTGAGCGAAGGGCGTAAAAAACTTCCCAATCGACACGTGTCTACTATATGACTGACACAACCGCCCGGCCGAAAGGCCGGGCGCCGTCGTATCTGGGCCCCGGCTGGCGCCCTCTAATATCGTCTGGAATAAGACCATGACCGACATTCTTTATCCCAAGGCGACCGCCGTCTGGCTGGTGGAGCACACCTCGCTGACCTTCGAGCAGATCGCCGAATTCTGCGGCCTGCACCCCTTGGAAGTGAACGGCATCGCCGACGGCGAAGTGGCGCGCGACATCCGCGGCGCCGATCCCATCGCCAACGGTCAACTGACCCGCGAAGAACTGGACCGCGCCGGCGCCGACCCGAAATACAGGCTGAAGGCCCAGGCCTCGCGCCACGCCGAACTGCTGAAGCCGATGAAGAAGGCGCCCAAATATACGCCCGTGTCGCGCCGCCAGGACCGGCCGGACGCCATCGCCTGGTTCGTGCGCAATCACCCCGAAGTGACCGACGCCCAACTCTCCAAGCTTTTGGGCACCACCAAGTCCACCATCGACCAGGTGCGCAACCGCAGCCACTGGAATTCGTCCAACATCAAGCCGGTCGATCCCGTGTCTCTGGGCCTTGTGGGTCAACTGGAGCTGGACGCCCTAATCTTCAAGGCGGCGGAAAAGAAGGCCAAGGACGACGCCAAGAAGGGCGTCATTTCCGAAGGCCCAACCCTTCGCCCGGCCCATGAGACCGGAACCGTCGATCGGGACGATAACGCAGTGCTCGGCGAGGACGGCGAGGAATAGGGATCGCCGCCGCCTCGGCCAGGGCGCAGCCGCGCCGCTAGTTGGCGCGAGCGCCCCGCAGCACGTCCATTTCTTCCTTCAATTTCAATTTCTTCCGTTTGAGATCGTGCAGGCGCAGGGAGTCGGACGAGGGTCTTTTCACTTCGTCGGTGATCGCTTTTTCCAGATTTTGGTGGCGGGCGCCAAGTTCGCGGATCCGAGCTTCGATGGCCATGAGCAAACCTCCATTAAGCGTACCAGGCGAGTAGAGCACCGGCTTACAGGTTTGTCAGGTAACGCCCGCGTGAGCGGCGGCGCGCTACGGTCACGCTTCGGTGAGGGCGGGCTTTACCCGTCGGCGAGGACTGCTATCTATCCTGCGCCCTGAGGTGCGCCGCATGAACGACGAGGATATCGAAGAGCAGGCCGCCAACGGGGAACTGCGCGCACGGCTGGCCGAACTCAAGGTGGAGCACCACGATCTGGACGCCTGCGTCGACGCCCTGGCCGCCAAACCCCAGCCCGACCAGATCCAGATCGCCCGCCTGAAAAAGAAGAAGCTCCTGCTGAAATACATCATCGCCCGGCTGGAAGACCAGCTGACCCCGGACATCATCGCCTGATCTAAGGCGGAGCCGGCGGTCAGGAGCGCCGACGTTCGCCCTTGCGGATGAACATGGCGGCGTCCGCCTCGGCCATCATCTGGCCGGCGTCCAGGCCCGGCTCGAACTGGCGGATGCCGAAGGAGGCGCCCAGCGCGATGGCCCGGCCGCCGACGATCACCGGGGTCCGCTCGATCTCCTCCACCAGGGCGGCGGCCTTGATCTCCGCCGCTTCCCGGTTGGCCTGGGCCAGGATCACCCCGAACTCGTCGCCGCCGAGCCGCCCCACCACATCCGATTCGCGCACGTGATGGGCCAGGGTGGCGGCCACCACCTTCAGCGCCGCGTCCCCCGCGGCATGGCCGAAGCTGTCGTTCACCGCCTTAAAGCCGTCCAGGTCGAAAAACACCAGGGAGGCCTCGGCTCCATAGCGCTGGCAATAGGCGATGGTGCGGTGAAGTTCGCGCAAAAAAGCTCGCCGATTCAACACCGGAGCCAGGGGATCGCGGTCGGCCAGAAGCTCGACCTCGGCCAGGCGCGCGCGGGTCTGGGCCAGCTCGGCCTTCAGCCTGGCGATCAAGGCGGCGTCGCCGATCGTCCCCTCGGGGGCGTAGGCCTCGACCGGATCGTCCATGGCGAACTTGGCGTTCATAGCCATAAGGTAGCCTCATTAGTTGCGGGCGCAATGTTCATCCCTATAGTGCCGCGCTTTCCACGGTCGAGCCCGCATGGGCGAGGGATAGCCATTGGACGCCGGACCACCTGTCGCCATCGTCATGGGCAGCCGCTCGGACTGGCCCACCATGAAACACGCCGCCGAAGCGCTGAACGCCCTGGGGGTCTCTTGGGTCGCCATGGTGGTCTCCGCCCACCGCACGCCGGATCGGCTGGTCAGCTTCGCCAAGGGGGCCAAGGGGGCCGGGCATAAGGTGATCATCGCCGGCGCCGGCGGGGCCGCCCACCTGCCGGGCATGGTCGCCTCCTTGACCGATCTGCCGGTGCTGGGCGTGCCAGTAAAGTCCAAGGCCCTGTCGGGGCTGGATTCCCTGCTCTCCATCGTGCAGATGCCCGGCGGCGTGCCGGTGGGAACCCTGGCCATCGGCAAGGCGGGGGCCAAGAACGCCGGCATTCTGGCGGCCCAGATCCTGGCCCTATCCGATCCCGCCCTGGCCGGACGCGTCGCCGCCCGCCGCGCCGCCCAGAGCGCCGAGGTGGCCGAAACGGTGGAAGACCCGGTCGCCCCGCAGGGTGACGCGCCAGGCGACGCGGACGGCGAGCCCTGAGCATGGGGGCGCCGAGCTTTCCCCTGCCCCCCGGCTCCACCGTCGGCATCGTCGGCGGCGGGCAGTTGGGGCGGATGATGGCCCTGGCCGCCGCCCGCCTGGGCTTTAATGTCGCAGTCCTGGCGCGGGAGGCGGATTCGCCGGCCGGCCGGGTCTCGGCGCGGGAGATCGTCGGCGGCTATGGCGATCCTGCGGCCCTGCGCCAGCTGGCGGAAATCTCAGACGTCGTCACCTTTGAGTTCGAGAACGTGCCGGGGGCGGCCATCGCCGCCCTGGAGGCCGACGGATACCGGGTCGCTCCGCCCGGCCGGGCCCTGACCGTCTCGCAAGACCGGGTGACCGAGAAGAGCTTCCTGAACGCCCACGGCCTCCCCACCGTGGCCTTCGCCGTCATCGACAGCGCCGCCGACCTGCCCCACGCCCTGCAGAAACTGGGCGCCCCCGCCCTCTTGAAGACCCGCCGCGAGGGCTATGACGGCAAGGGCCAGGCCTGGGTGACCAATGCGGTGGATGAAGACTCCGCCTTCGTCCATATCGACCGCCGGCCGGCGATCCTGGAGGCCCGCGCCCCCTTTGTGCGCGAGCTTTCGATCATCGCCGCCCGCGGCCGGGACGGAGCCATGGCCGCCTATCCCTTGGCGGAGAACCAGCACGAGCACGGGGTGCTGCGCCGCTCCATCGCCCCGGCCGAGGTCTCCCCGGCCCTGGCGGCGGAGGCCGAGCGCATCGCCTTCACCCTGATGGGGGCGCTGGACTATGTGGGGGTGATCGGAGTGGAGCTGTTCGAGCTTGCGGACGGCAGCCTGCTGGTCAACGAGTTCGCCCCCCGGGTCCACAACACCGGCCACTGGACCGCCGACGGCTGCCAGGTGGATCAGTTCGAGCAGCATATCCGCGCCGTCGCCGGCTGGCCGCTGGGCCCCACCGCCCCCCTGGCCCGGGTGGAGATGCTGAACCTCCTCGGCGATGAGGCCGACGCCTGGCCCACCCTCGCCGCCGATCCGACCGCGCGCCTCTGGCTCTACGGCAAGGGCGATGCCGAGCCCGGCCGAAAGATGGGACATATCAATAGGTTAACGCCGCTTTAGGGTGGCGCCCGCGATGAGCATCCCTCTACCCTCCGGGGAAAGGGCGGGGCCCGCGTCGCGCAGCGACGTGGGAGGGTGAGGGGCTCAGTCGCCACACCGTGGTGCAGCGAATCCCCTCATCCGGCACTACGCGCCACCTTCTCCCCGGAGGGGAGAAGGGCTCTCAATTGCACCCTCAAACTACAGTGCAATCAGTGCAATTGGCCCGCCCGCGTGGATTAACCTCGACCGCCCCAGCGCCATTGAAAGGCCCGGCCGTCGCCCTTGCGCGCGATCAAGAGGAAGAACCCCGCGATGAGCGCCAGGAAGACCACATAGGCCAGCCAAGGGGGTCCATGCAGCGCCGCGACCACCGGACGGGTGAAGATCATCGCCAGGACAAACACCCCCGTCGCCACCCAACCGGCCAAGCTCGCCGGCGCGATCCCATAGCCATATTGCTTAGCCCCAAACCACGCCTTGCCCATCGCCGCCGCCTTCCAACGAAAAGAAACCAGGTCAATATATGTGGGGCGGCGCCGACGTCTGCAATGTGGGCGCGAACAATGCGGGCGGAGGCGCCATGCGCCCCTAGACTTGCACGGCCACGCGTATGGCTTTCAAGGCAGCCAACAGACCGGCCGCATCGGCAAGCGGCAGGCAACTCGCCGCGTCGCACAGGGCGCTATCCGGGTCCGGGTAGAATTCAAGAAACACCCCGTCCGCGCCCGTCGCCACCGCCGCCTTGGCGATCACGGGGACACCCTCGCGCCGTCCGCCCGTCGAGCCGCCCTGGGTGCGCGGATCGGCGCCGGGCAGCTGGACCGCATGAGTCGCGTCGATGGTCACCGGCACGCCGAGGCGTTGCATCTCTGGAATGCCCAACATATCGACCACCAGATTGTTGTAGCCGAATGAACTGCCGCGCTCGCACAGAATGACGCCCAGGCCAGGCGCCGCCTCTCGGGCCTTGGCGATGATGTTCTTGCAGTCCCATGGCGCCAGGAACTGGGCCTTCTTTACATGCAGCCAGCCGCCAGCGGCGTGGGTGGCGCGCGCAGCCGCGACCACCAGATCGGTCTGCCGGCAAAGGAAGGCCGGTATCTGAACCAGGTCCGCAACCGCCGCGACTGGCTCCGCCTGATCGATTTCGTGAAGATCGGTGGCGATCGGCACATTCAGCGTCCGCTTGACCTCAGCCAGCATCGCCAGTCCCTGTTTCAGACCTGGACCCCGATAACTGCCAATGGAGGAGCGATTGGCCTTATCGAAGCTGGCCTTGAATATGAAGGGCAGGCCCAGATCGGCGGTCACGGCTTGAAGGTGGCTCGCGACGCTCAGCGTCAGATCCAGGCTTTCCAGCACGTTCAACCCAGCGATCACCACCAAGGGGCGCCCTCGGCCAATGGCCAGATTCCATGCTTTCAACGATAGCTCAGTCACTCATGCGCCCCTTGTCTTTATCCGATATCCGAGCCTCTAGCGCACCACGCGGCGATTGCATCCCCGCGCCCAGTGCAAAAGGCTGCAATTGGGTCGGCCGCCCACAATCCCTCGCCGTAGGGTGAGATTGGCGACCACCCCATCTTGTAGGCGAACACCTGGCTGATACCCTCCGCTCGAAAGGGGCCGGCCATGAAGCTCTACTACTCCCATAACCTCAACCCGCGCGTCGCCGTGGCGGTGGCCAAGCATCTGGATTCGCCGGTGGACTATGTGCGGGCCAGCCCCCGCCACCCGGACAACATCGAGGCCTTTCGCGCCATCAATCCCAACGCCCTGGTGCCTGTGCTGGTGGAGGCGGACCGCACCCTTTGGGAAGTGGACGCCATCGCCTGCCGCCTCTCCGCCCTGGCCGGATCGGACTTCTGGCGCACGGACGATCAGCTGCCCGAGATGATCATGTGGATCAGCTGGAGCGCCTATCACCTGACCCGCGCGGGCGGGACCCTCTACTTCTATAAGCTCATCTGGCCGCGCTTTTCCGATGAGACGCCGGACCAGGCCATGCTGGACGAGGCGCTGGCGGATTTTCGCACCTATGCCGCCGTGCTGGACCAGCACCTGGAGGGTCGTAAATGGCTGCTCGGCGACCGGATCTCCTATGCGGATTTCCGGGTGGCGACGCCCTTGCCCTTCGCCGAGGGCGCCGGCCTGCCGCTGGCCGAATTTCCCCAGGTGCAGCGCTGGCACGAACAGCTCTGGGCGCTGGACGCCTGGCGCGAACCCTTCGCCGGGCTGGCCTGATCCGCCATCCACCGCCGCGCCCACAATTTTTAACGCGCTGAGCAGGCTAATCGCGCTATGTGGGGCGGATGGGGAAAGACGACAGCATGGATGCGGCCCAGGGTCTGACGCCGCCGGGCGCGACACCGGCGGGCTGGAAGATCGGCATCGCCATCTTGACGGTGATCGCCGTGGGTTTCGCCAGCTGGGCGCTGAAGGACATATTGACCCCCCTGGTCATGGCCGTCTTTCTCTTGTTCATGATCGATGGGGTGGCCCGGGCCCTGCGCGACCGCATCCCCAACTTTCCCCGCAGGCTGGCCATGCCGGGGGCCTTGATGCTGATCGTCGCCTTCTTCGTCCTGGCCATCTGGATCATCGCCGACAACACCTCCCAGTTCGTCGCCCAGGCCGGCGCCTATGAGGGCCGGATGAACACCCTTTTGGGCCAGGCCGCCCACCGCTTCGGCCTGATCGTGCCGCCCAACCTCGGCGTCCTGCTGCGCCGGCTGAACCCCGCCCAGTTCGCTGGAACCCTGGTCAAGGGGGCCCAGGACGTGGCCTCCAACGCCTTCGTGGTGCTGCTCTACCTCGGCTTCCTGGTGGCCTCGCGCTCAGGCTTCGTGCGTAAGAGCCGCAAGCTGTTTCGCACCCCAGACGCCCGCGAAGAAGCCAGAGGCATCTTCGACCGCATCCGCGAAGGGGTGGAGGGCTATGTCTGGGTGCAGACGGTGACCGCCCTGATGATGGCGGTCCCCTCCGGGGTGCTGATGGCCGTCGTGGGCCTCAGCCACCCGGTGTTCTGGGCCTTCGTCATCTTCATCCTGAGCTATATTCCCGTGATCGGGAGCCTGGTGGGCACCCTGGCGCCGCCGGTGTTCGCCCTTTTGGAATTCAGCGGGTTCGTGCAGCCCGTGATCTTGCTGGCCGGCCTGCAGGCGATCGGTTTCGTGGTCGGCAACATCATCCAGCCGCGAATGCAGGGCACCAGCCTGAACATCGACCCGGTGGTGGTCTTCCTGTCCCTGGCCTTCTGGGGGGCGATCTGGGGGCTGACCGGGGCCTTTCTGTCGACGCCCCTGACGGTGATGGCCATGGCCATCCTGGCCCAGTTCGCCCAGACCCGCTGGATCGCGGTGATGCTGTCGGGCAATGGCGAGCCCTATCCGGAGACGGCTTGAAATACAACCGCAACAACTGACATTGGTTTGAAGTATTTCTTAAGTTAACCCCTCGTTAAATTGGGGAGCGGAGGCTGACTCCATCTTTCAATAATCGAATGAGGAAGCAGCGTGAGCAGTATCGGAGCCATCGGCGGCGCCTCCGCGCCGACCCTTTCCACCATCGCGACCGACGCCTCGACGTCGGCCGCATCGTCGACCGGCGCCGCGACGGGCGCGAGCGGAACCTCCGGGGCGAAAGCTTCCGGCGGCGGCGGAAGCAGCAGCGGCAGCACGACCACGGTCACCACCAATGCCGACGGCACTGTCACCACCACGGTGAAGAACGCCCAGGGGGCGGTGACCTCCACCTCGACCTCGGGCACGCCCACCGGCGCCAGCGCCTCCAACGACAGTCCCGCCGGCTCCATCTTCAATATCAGCGCTTAGGACCGGCCCTCCGCCAATCTGCGGGGCTAGCCGCCGTAGCGCCGTCGCCCCAGCCAGCCCGCCGCCGCCTCCGCCAGGCCGGCGGGGGTGGGCAGGCCCGCCTTCCATTTCTCGAACGCCATCACATTGTCGATGCGGGCGGCTAGGTGCGCTTCGCCCGCCGCCTCGCCCCCGGCCAGCCGCGCCGCCAGGGTGGAGAGGAGGACGGCGCTAAGGATCGCCCGCTTGGAATAGTGATTCTCGTCCGTGGCCGTATCCCCCGCCCAGCGCCACAGGCCATCAGCCGCAGCCCAGCCCAGCGACGCCGCCAGCGCCGGGTGAGCGGCCAGATAGAGGCCGGCGCATTTGGTCGCAGCCTCGTCCGCCATCGCCGCCTCGATCCGCGCCGAGACCGCCGCCTGGATGCGCGCGCGGACCTTCAGGGCGCTAACGTCCAGATGCGAGAGCGCAGCCAGGGCCGCCCCATCGTGGCGGCGAAACAGCAGGGCGGCCAGATCCTTGGCCCCATTGGGTAATAGCAGCATGGCGTCCGCAGACAGCCCCGCCGCCCGGGCCGCCGCCTTCACCAGCGTCCCGTTCCAGTGCAGGGTCGGGGCCAGGGGAATGGCGGCGTCCAAGAGCCGCGCCTCGGCGGCCGTCGCCCAATCGGTCGCCTCAACGGTTGGATCGGTCGTGCTCATGAACTGAAGATAGCGCGGCGGCGGCGAAGAAGCACCCCGCAAGCGCATGGGGAACCACCCTAGCCGTGGACAAGCGCGCGGGGCTCGTTTATATCCGGCGGCTCGACGCGGGAGGCGATCCTTTCCGTGGCTAAATCCGTTTCATCGACGCCGAGCCTATCGGCGGCACAAGGGTCCAGAGGAGGGCCTCGTCATCGTTCAGATTTTCGTCCGCGACAACAACGTCGACCAGGCCCTGAAGGCCCTGAAGAAGAAGATGCAGCGCGAAGGCACCTTCCGCGAAATGAAGCGCCACGTGGCCTATGAAAAGCCTTCGGAAAAGCGCGCTCGCCAGCAAGCCGAGGCCGTTCGTCGCGCCCGCAAGCTGGCCCGCAAGCGGATGCAGCGCGAAGGCCTGTTGCCGCCGCCCAAGCCCAAGGTGAAGCCCCCCGGCGCGGGTCGCCCCGCCTAAAGCCCTTGCCTATCGCCCCGGACGGCCCATGCGGTCCGGGCGCAATATTCCAATTTCGTTGAATCCCCGGTCCTCGGCGTTTGGTGCGCTGGCGGCCGGGTTTTTGCGTCTGCGTGTTCTGTTAGGGGTGAAAATCCAACGCCTGTCATCCCGGCCGCAGCGAAGCGAAGCGCCGGGACCCAGACTTTCCCTAGCACCGTCGCTTCTGGGTCCCGGATCGGCTGCGCCGTCCGGGATGACAATGGGGAGATCCGAAACCTAGCCCTAGCGCCCGCCGGCCTGGGCCGCCTTCCACACGAAGACGATGGCCTTGACCACCGCCTCGGCATAGCGCGGGCCTAAGAGGGAGGCGTGGCCGGCCTCCTTGACGTTCACCGCATAGCCCGAGCGCGAGCGCCGCGCCGGCTCGGCCTGCAGCGCCTTCCACCGCTCGCCGCCGCCGTGGGCCGTCACCACCGCCACCGGCAGCTCGCGGTCGAGTTCGCCCAGCGCCCGGGTCTGCTCCCCATCCCTCAGCCATTCATGCACTTCGCGCGCCGCCCAATAGTTGTGGATGGGGGAGGCGAAGGCGCGGCGCTTTTCCGACTTGGCGGGCTCGGGCACGTCGATGCGGTCGGCCAGCACCGCGCAGGTGGCGCTGTTGAGGAAGAGCTGGGCCCCCAGGGGGGCCAGGCTGACCGCCCGACGATAGGCCTTCACCATCCCTATCACATGGGGGTCGGTCAGGGCCCCCGGCGGGGTGGCGTCGACAAGCACTAGGCCCGCCACCTGCTCGGGATGGGTGAGGGCGAAATGATACATATGCACCCCGGCCATGGAGTGGCCGACCAGGATGAAGGGCCCCTCCTCTTTCGCCGCCCAGAGGAGCCTTTGCAGATCCCCCGCGATGGCGCGGCTGTCGCGGGGCTTGGGACCGGGATCGGAATAGCCAAGGCCGGCGCGGTCATAGGCGAAGCAGCGCATCTCGGCGCCGATCAGCCCCTGCACCACCGCCCAATCCGCCGCCGTGCCGAAGGAGCCAGCCTCCAGGATGATCGTCGGCCCCGCGCCGCCGCCGGGTCCCCCGCTCGGGCCTGAGCGCACCACCCGAAAGCGCCGCCCGCCGATGTCGATCATCTCTCCGCGCATGGGGCGGTTTTGGGACAAGATCGGGGCGGCGTAAAGCCAGCAAGTCCTGCAAGGCTAAAGGGTTCTCGCTCGCCGCGCCGAACGGGGCGTTGTCGAAGCTGCGGCGCCGATGCAAAATCGAGAACGCGCCCGGCTCGACCGGCCCCAGCGCCCATGCCGAGCCACGCCGATGATCGAAAAGACAGATGTCGTCCACCCTAGCACAGCCAAAGGCGGCGGAGGCGGCGACGCAGCGGCGGCGATCGCGGCGGCTGAGCCCGCCCCGCCGCAGGCGGTCGATGCGGCGCTGATCGAGGCCTGGCTCAGGACCCGTTCCCTGTCGCGGGGATTGCCGCCGCCCACGCCGGATCACGGCGGGTTTCGGGTGGAGACGGGCCTGCCGCACGAGCCTCGGCGTTACGTGTTTCCAAGCCCCGGGCCGAGGATCCGCGCGCTGGCGGCGACCCTCGAGGACCCCCGCATCCTGATCAAGCTCTGCGCGTCGGCGGAGACGCTGGCCGCGCTCCTGCCGGCCGGCTGGAGCGTGGGCGCCACCGGCTATGTGATGAGCCGGGAAGGCTCCAGCGACGGCCCGCCGCCGGCGCTGCCGGCGGGCTATCGGCTGGAGATCGAGACGGCGGGGCAGGTGGCCGCCGCCCGCATCCTCGCCGCCGATGGGAGCCTGGCGGCCAGCGGCCGCGCCGCGCGCTATGGGGGCGTGTTCGGATACGACCAGATCGTCACCGACGCCGCCCACCGGCGACAGGGCCTCGGCCGCGCGGTGATGAAGGGGCTGGAGGCGGCGGGGCGGCGCGCGGGGGATCTGCAGCTGCTAGTCGCCACCGAGGAGGGCCGGGCGCTGTACGCCACACTGGGGTGGTCGGTGCGCTCGCTCTACAGCACGGGGGCGTGGGCGGGGACGGCGGAAGTGTAGACGGCTCCCTCCCCCCTCAACAGGGGGAGGGCGGCGACTTTGCTTGAAACCTGGGTGCGTCGGCCGCCCATTCGGGAGCCGTAGTTCCAAAGAGCCTTAAGGCCCATGGTGGAATGATCAGCGAGCCTAAGGCCTGGCTGTCAAGGATGGGCCAAAGGCCCACCGCTCCGCGGCGGCCCCTGCGGGGCCGTCCTTGACAGCCAGGACGGCTCGCTAAACTGGCATCCATGGACTTAAGGGCGGGTTCGCCACAGAGAGAGCGGTTGAATGGCGAGTTTGGACTTATTCACTGCAGCCAAAAGCTACGCACTTTCAATGCGTAAGCTCATTGATGGTGAGAGTGATTTTATTCGCTCGCCCCATTCCATGCCGTTCTACCTACTAGCGGGCTTTTCAATAGAATTGATGTTGAAGGCCGTTGTCATCGCGCATGGTGGGACTGAAAAGCAGATATAGGACATTGGGCACGACTTGGCGAAGGCCCGATTAGCCGCTGAGCTGTGCGGCTATAAAACGCCAGATGTCCTATGGTTCGGCAGAGTAATCGATACGCTCGGCCCCCACCACAAGGCGCTTACGTTCCGATACGTGCCTGACGTGGAGGTGATCAATCTTCCCAAGCCTGAGATCACTCTGATCGTCATCGCGGAGAATCTGGACGCCGTGGAAGAGCAATTCGACGTGTGGGGGGGCAACCTCACAGCCCCTTAATAATCCCCTCCACCATCTTCTTCGCATCCCCAAACAGCATCATCGTGTTGTCCCGGAAGAAAAGCTCGTTCTCCACCCCCGCGTACCCTGCCGCCATGCCGCGTTTGATAAACAAAATCGTGCGGGCCTTTTCCACGTCCAGGATCGGCATCCCGTAGATGGCCGAGGTCGGATCGGTCTTGGCCGCCGGGTTGGTGACGTCGTTGGCGCCGATGACGAAGGCCACATCGCAGGTGGCGAATTCGGAGTTGATGTCCTCCAGCTCGAACACCTCGTCGTAGGGCACATTGGCCTCGGCCAGGAGCACGTTCATGTGCCCCGGCATCCGCCCGGCCACGGGATGGATGGCGTATTTCACCTCCACCCCCTCTTCCTTCAGCTTGTCGGCCATTTCTCGAAGGGCGTGCTGGGCCTGGGCTACCGCCATGCCGTAGCCGGGGACGATGATGACCTTTGAGGCGTTCTTCATGATGAAGGCGGCGTCGTCGGCGGACCCTTGCTTCACCGGGCGGGTCTCCACCTTGCCGCCTGCGCCGGCCGCCGTGGCGTCGCCGCCAAAGCCGCCGAGGATGACGGAGATAAAGCTGCGGTTCATCCCCTTGCACATGATGTAGCTGAGGATGGCCCCACTGGAGCCGACCAGGGCGCCGGTGATGATCAGGGTGGTGTTGGCGAGCGTAAAGCCCAGCGCCGCCGCCGCCCAGCCGGAATAGCTGTTCAGCATCGACACCACCACCGGCATGTCCGCCCCGCCGATGGGGATGATCAGCGTCACGCCGACGATCAAGGCCAAGGCGAAGATCCCCCAGAAGGCCCAGATGGCCCCACCGCCGCTGACCACCAGGATCACGATCAGGGCCAAGACGGCCAGGCCGATGGCGAGATTGATCAGGTGGCGGCCGGGGAGCAGGATCGAGGCGCCCGACATATTGCCGTTCAGCTTGGCGAAGGCGATCAGGGAGCCGGTGAAGGTGATGGCGCCGATGGCCACCCCGACGGAAAGCTCGATCAGGCTCTCCAGCTTGACGCCATTCCCCTCCGCTATGCCATAGGCGGCGGGGGTGTAGATGGCGGCGATGGCCACCAGGCAGGCGGCGAGACCGACCAGGGAGTGGAAGGCGGCCACCAGCTGCGGCATGGAGGTCATGGCCACCCGCCGGGCGATCACCGCCCCTACCGTGCCGCCGATGGCCACGCCGCCGACGATCAGGGCCAGGGTGACCACGTCCAGCGCGTGCTGGCTCCATAGGGTGGCGAGGGTGGTGGCGACGGCGATGGCCATGCCGACCATGCCCATCTGATTGCCCCGGCGGCTGGTCACAGGGCTGGAAAGGCCCCGCAGCGCCAGGATGAACAGCACTCCTGAGACAAGGTAGAGGATGGCGGCCAGATTGGCGTTCATGATTGGTGCCCCCGGATCATCCGCTCACCAGACCTGCAGGGCGACGGGCTTGCCCACGTCGGTGGCGGTGGCGGCGTGGTCGCCGGCCTTGACGATGTGCAGGGTCACCGGGCCGGGGCCGCCGGTCTTCCACAGCTGGCACTGGGCGTTCGGCGAGGGGATGGCGTCCTGGAACGGGCCCTTGCGGACCAGCTCATAGGTGTTGGCTAGACCGCCCTCGGGGTCCTTGTAGGTGCGGATGTGGCACTTGACGGCATAGGCCACGCCGGGCGCCGCCTGGATGCTCAAGGGCAGGCCCGTGGATGGCGGCGCTCCGGCCGCCTGCATCGCCGCGGTCGAGGCGAGGGCCAGTATCGTCCCGCCGACCAGCAGATGACCGATCAGCACATGTCGTTTCAGAAAATGGGAACGAAGGCCGATCATTTCGCCTTCTCCTTCTTCTTGTACATGGCCAGCATCCTCTGGGTGACCAGGAAGCCGCCAAAGATGTTTACCGCCGCCAGGCCCGCCGCCACGGCGCCTGCGCCCTTGCTGATCCAGACGTGGGCGGATGTCCCCTGCCCCGCCGCGCCGTGGGCGGCGGCGGCCAGCAAGGCGCCGACGACGATCACCGAGGAGATGGCGTTGGTCACCGCCATCAGCGGCGTGTGCAGGGCGGGCGTGACGCTCCACACCACATAATAGCCGACGAAGATGGCCAGGACGAAGATGGCTAAGCGGAAGACGGTGGGGTCTACGAGGTCCATGCTTAAGCTCCCTTCAGCCCCGGATGCACGATGGCGCCGCCCTTGGCGACCAGGGCGCCCTTGAGGATCTCGTCGTCCCAGTCGGGGGCCAGGGCCTTCTCCTTATCCAGGAACAGGGCCGAGAGGTTGACGAGGTTCCTGGCATAGAGGTTGGACGCATCGGCGGCGATGCGGGCGGGCAGGTTGGCGATGCCGAGGATCTTCACCCCGTTGGCGGTGACGGCCACTTCGCCCAGTACCGCGCCGACGACATTGCCCCCCTGCTCCACCGCCAGATCGACGATGACGCTGCCGGGCTTCATGGAGGCCACCTGTTCGGCGGAAACCAGCTTGGGCGCCGGGCGGCCGGGGATCAGCGCGGTGGTGATGACGATGTCCTGTTTGGCCAGGTGGGTGGAGAGCAGAGCCGCCTGCTTGGCCTGGTATTCGGGAGACATCTCCTTGGCGTAGCCGCCCGCGGTCTGGGCGTTTTTGAACTCTTCGTCCTCTACCGCGAGGAACTTGGCGCCCAGACTCTCCACCTGCTCCTTGGTGGCGGGGCGCACGTCCGTGGCGGTGACAACCGCGCCTAACCGGCGGGCGGTGGCGATGGCCTGTAGCCCCGCGACCCCGACGCCCATGACGAACACCTTGGCGGCGGCGACGGTGCCGGCGGCGGTCATCATCATCGGCAAGGCCCGCCCATAGGCCTCCGCCGCCTCGATCACCGCGCGATAGCCGGCCAGGTTGGCCTGGCTGGAGAGGGCGTCCATGGCCTGGGCCCGGCTGATGCGGGGGATGAACTCCATGGCGATGAGGGACGCCCCGGCGGCGGCGAGCGCCTCCAGGCTGGCCTTCTCCACATAGGGATTGAGCAGGGCGGCGACGATGGCGCCGGGCTTGATGGCTGCGATAGCCTCGGGCTCTGGCCCACGCACGGCGAACACCACATCGGCGGTGCTGAGCGCGGCCTTGCCGTCGGGGGCGAGGCTGGCGCCGGCGGCCAGATAGTCGGCGTCGGGATAGGAGGCGGCAAGGCCGGCGCCGGTCTCCACCGTCACTGAAAAGCCCATGGCGATAAGCTTTTTGACGCTGTCGGGGGTGGCGGCGACCCGCGTCTCCCCGTCCCGGCGTTCCTTCAATACGGCGATCGTAGCGCCCATGCGCCCCCCTAAGGCGGTAGTCTTACCGCTTCTTATGGACGATCCGACCCGGCTGTCCAGCCGCAGCGGCGATCCGTTTCGCCAAAAGCCAGCTGAGCCGGCCGGCTAAGGCACAATCTTGCGTCAGCGACGAAGCTTGCCGCCGCTGACTTTTTCCACCGCGGCGACGATGCGGGCCGACAGGGCCTCGATCTCCACATCGGTCAGGGTCTTGTCCGGGGGCTGGATGGTCACCTCAAGCGCCACCGACTTCTCCCCCTCGGGCACGCCCGGGCCTTGATAGACGTCGAACACCCGCGCCGAGGCGACCAGCGCCTTGTCGGCGCCTTGGGCTGCGCGCACCAGATCGCCCGCCGCCTTGTCGCCCGAGACGATGAAGGCGAAGTCGCGGCTGAGGGGCATGTGGGGCGAAAGGCTGAGGGCGGGCCGGGTCTTGATCGCCTTCTTCTTCGGCTCGGGCACGGCTTCCAGGATGATTTCGAAGGCGTAGAGCGGGCCTTCCACATCCATGGCTTTCAAGACGCTCGGGTGCAGGGCGCCGAACTCCGCAAGCACAGCCTTCGGGCCAAGCTGCAGCCGCGCCGAACGACCGGGGTGCCACCAGGGGCTGGCGGAGCCCTGCGCCACCTGCAAGGAGGCGGTGGGGGCGCCGAGCTCATCGAGCAGGGCGTAGAGGTCGGCCTTCAGGGCGAACAGGGGATCGGCCGCGCCGCCGCTCCAGTCGCGGGGGGGCTTGGGCGAGACCAGCGCCGTGATCACCGTGCGCTGATCGCCCGGCTGATCGCCGAGGAAGACCGGGCCGATCTCGAACAGGGCTACGTCGCCGAAGCCGCGCGCGGCGTTGCGGCCGGCCGCCTCGATCAACCCTGGCAGGGCGGAGGGGCGCATACAGTCGAGTTCCGAGGCGATGGGATTGGCCAGCACCAGCCGTCCATCGCCGCCGCCGAACAGCCTAGCATTGGCGGTGGAGGTGAAGGACCAGCCGACGGTCTCCTGATAGCAGAGCGCCGCCAGAGCCCGCCGACCCAGGCGGACGCGGGCCTGCTTAGGGGTCAGCACGCCTGAGGGCTTGGCGGGGACCTCCGGCAGGGGGGTGGAGGGCAGGTGGTCGAAGCCCTTGATGCGGGCGACTTCCTCCACGAGGTCGGCGGGGCCGTCGATGTCGCGCCGCCAGGTGGGGGGCGTGACGCGCATGATGGCCGGGCCTTCGACGGTGAAGCCGAGGGCCTGCAGGATGTGGGCGATCTCGAAGCGATCGAGCTTCAGGCCGGACAGGCGCTCCACATACTCGGGATCGAAGTCGAACGCCTCGGGCGGCTCGGGGATCTCGCCGGCGATGACGATCTCCGAGGGCTCGCCGCCGCAGAGCTCCAGGATCAGCTTGCTGGCCAGCTCCAGCCCGTCGAGGATAAAGCCGGTGTCGACGCCGCGAGCGAAGCGGTACTGGGCGTCGGAATTGATGCCGGTGTCGCGGCCGGTCTGGGCGGTGCGGATGGGGTCGAACCAGGCGCTCTCGATGAAGACGTGCTGGGTGTCGTCAGAACAGCCGGTGGATTCGCCGCCCATCACGCCGCCCAGGCCGATGGGCCGCTCGCCGGCGGCGTCGCTGATCACGCACATCTCAGGCCCGATGTCGTAGGTCTTGCCGTCCAGCGCGATCAGGTGCTCGTCGCCGTGAGGGGCGTGATGGCCCAGGCGCGCCTCGATCACCCCGCCTACCAGCTTTTGCGCGTCATAGACGTGGAGCGGCCGGTCGCGGTCGTAGGAGAGGAGGTTGGTGACGTCCACCAGGGCCGAAATCGGGCGAAGGCCGATGGCTCGCAGCCGCTGTTGCAGCCACTCGGGCGAGGGGCCGTTCTTCACCCCCCGGATCAGGCGTCCGGCGAAGACGCGGCAGGCGTCGCCGTCCACCTTCACATCGATGGGGCAGGGAAATTCGCCGGGGACGGGTTCGACCGGATGCAGCTTCAGCTTGCCGGCGCCGGCGGCGGCGAGGTCGCGGGCGATGCCGGCGACGCCCAGCCAGTCGGGACGATTGGGGGTGACCTCGAAATCGATCACCGGATCGGCGCCGAATACCGTCGCCGCCGGGGTTCCGACGGCAAGATCGGCGGGCAGATCCAGGATGCCGTCGGACTCCTCGGCGACCTCCAGCTCCTTGCCGGAGCACAACATGCCGTTGGAGACCACGCCCCGCACCGGCTTTTCCACCAGGGTGACGCCCAGGCCCGGCACATAGGCGCCGATGGGGGCGTAGATAGTGACTAGGCCCGCGCGGGCGTTGGGGGCGCCGCAGACGATCTCCTTCGTCCCATCGATAGTTTGCACCTGACAGACCTGCAGGCGGTCGGCGTCGGGGTGGCGGGCGGCGGAGACGATCTTGGCGACGGTGAAGGGGGCAAGCTTCTTGGTGGGGTCGATCACATGCTCGACCTCTAGCCCCGCCATAGTCATGGCGGCGGAGATCGCGTCCACCGAAAGCTCGGTGTCCAGGTGATCCTTCAGCCAGGAGAGGGTGAATTTCATGACAGGCTCCTCCCTTCCCCCTCGAAGGGGAAAGGGCCGGGGATGGGGGTGAACGCGCCGGGGGTCGAGGAAATGGAGCGGGAGGCGGAGCGCCTCAAGCGCGCACTCGGTGAGCGCAGTGCGCGCACCCCCTCTCCCGACCTCTCCCAGCTTGCCCTTGGGCTGCTCGGTAGAGCCGACCCGAGGAAGGGGGAGAGGAGAGTCATGACAACCCGCTCGCCGGGTTCGGCGCAGCAAACGCCGAGAACCCGTAGTGCGACAGCCAGCGCGTATCGCTGGCGAACATGTCGCGCAAATCCGGCACGCCGTATTTCAGCATGGCCAGCCGGTCGATGCCGACGCCGAAGGCGAAGCCCTGCCACTCGTTGGGATCTATGCCGCAATTGTGCAGCACATTGGGATGCACCATGCCGCAGCCCATGATCTCCAGCCAGTCGGTCCCCTGGCCGATCTTCAGCTCGCCGCCAGACCGGTCGCACTGAATGTCCATCTCCGCCGAGGGTTCGGTGAAGGGGAAGTGGTGAGGGCGAAAACGCGCGCCTACCGCGTCGGTCTCGAAGAACCGCGCCAGGAAGGTGTTCAGGGTCCATTTCAGGTGGCCCATGTGGATGCCCTTATCGATCACCAGCCCCTCGATCTGGTGGAACATGGGGGAGTGGGTGGCGTCGCTGTCCTTGCGATAGGTGCGGCCGGGCACGACGATGCGGATCGGCGGCGCCTGGCTGGTGGCGATCCAGGACGGCAGCTTGTCGTTCTGGCCCTGCTGCATCGTGCGGATCTGCACGGGGCTGGTGTGGGTGCGCAGGACCTTGCGCTCGCCCCTCTCGTCCTCGGGCAGCCAGAAGGTATCGTGCATCTCGCGGGCCGGGTGCTTCGGCGGGAAGTTCAGGGCCGTGAAGTTGTGGAAGTCGTCCTCGATGTCGGGGCCTTCCGCCAGCGCGAAGCCCATCTCGGCGAAGAGGGCGATCATCTCGTCCATGACCTGCATGGTCGGGTGCACC
>JAMFTA010000099.1 GCA_026225565.1 Caulobacter sp.
CCACCCGGTCGGGCGCCTATCGGGTGATCGCCGCCTTGACCGAGGATATGGAGCACGTGCCCACGGCCCCCGCCCTGATGATCGGCGCCACCGATAGCTACCGCATGAGTCCCATCGCCACCGACATCTACAAGTTCGAATTCACCCGCGGGACCCTGAAGGACATCGAGATGATCCACGGGACCAACGAGCATCTGAGCCTGGCCAACCTGAACCGCCTGACCCAGTTCTTTGCCCGTTTGATCGCGACGACCGGGGCAGGATAGGTTTTGTTTTTTTGGACTAAAAACGCCGACGCTTGAGGCGCGGGGACAAGCTTATCCAACCCCCGAAAAACGGCCGTACACTTTTGCGTCGATGGCGACGGAGAGGTCTCGGTGAGATTGGATCAGATAGAAGCGCTTGGCGACATGCTGGCGCGGCTTCGCTACGATTTGGCGAGCGTGCGGATGGCGCTGCTGGAGCGCAAATACCGCGCCGATCAGCCCCGCGTCCCGGCTGGATCGCCTGAAGGCGGGGAGTGGACGACCGAAGATGGCGGCAGCCTTCAGGCTGTTGCGAACCGCCGCGTAATCCCAGGACCCATTGATCTAAGAAGCGGTGAAGGCGGACACTCTATTCAGCGGCATGTAAATCAAAGCGACACTGCTTTAAAAGCAGCTGTTGCGGCGCGTGACAGCAATACCGGATTCGATGAACGGTACTCGCTGACACCTCAAGACTCGTTTGATTCTTGGGAGAGCGCCAATCGGTTCACGAATGATGTGATCGCGTCAAGCCCAAGTTAGGTCAACAGCGTCATTTCTGGTGCCTACGGAGATGATCCGGTGTTTGTGACGAAGCGGTATTCGTCGCCGACCGGACGAGAAGCCTATACCGAGCCTATGTTTTATGGCGTGATAAGAAGTATACGCTCCACGTTTAGCGTAGGCGTCGTGCTCGTGAGGGCATCAACCCCGAGAGGGTATAGAGTAATAACTGCATATCCAATGAATTCAGATTCGAGCGGAGATTGATCGTGATCGATATTCCCAAAGAATTCTGGACCTTCGCGCGCGAAGTCGGGCTATGCGTACACTTGGGTTATCGGGGCGATGACATTTTTCGCGCCGGCGCTCGGCGTCTAGACCAGCCGACGCTGCAAGCCGTGATCGGATTTTTGCGAGCCCTGGTGCGATCGCCCGCCAGGGACGAAGAAATCCGCGCGCTTTGGGCGAAAAGCGAGACCTGTATGCCAGATCGCTCCGCCCGCGCCCGGCCCTTCACCAACGACATCATCGATATGCTGGAGCATCCAAGGCCGCCGATCTCGCCTGAAAATTAGAGGGTGGCGTTCGGTAAAGCTTCCGGGGCCGCTGGGATCACCTACGGCGCGAATAGGCCTGTAGTGCTTGAATCCACCACGCACGCCGCCGTCCAACTTATGGCGGTTTCAGCAAGGGCTGAATTCCAAGGCGGTGCATGATCCAGCGCAAGGCGCCGTTCGCGCGGGCGCTGCAATGGGGCGCTTCGCTTGCCGCCCCGTTCCGGATATTAAAGCCCCATGCCCGATGGCGAGATCAAACCCCAGAACGTCGAGTCCCTTCCAGGGGCGGCGCCCAAGAGCGCGGCGGCGTTTGGCCGGGGGTTTCTCTATGACCTCTGGTATTTCGCCGCCCTGTCGTCGGAGCTGAAGCCCGGCAAGCTCAAGCGCTATGAGATGCTGGGCGAGCCGGTGCTGATCGGGCGCACCCAAGGCGGCGTCGCCTACGCCCTTCGCGACATCTGCCCCCACCGCGCCGCGCCGCTCTCCGCCGGAACCTTGGTGAAGGACGATCAGGGCCAGGAGGCGGTGCAGTGCGTCTATCACGGCTGGCTGTTTCGCACCGCCGATGGGGTCTGTTCCTCCATCCCCTCGCTGGTGGAAGGGCAGGGCCTTAACTCCGAGCGCATCCGCGTGCGCGCCTATCCGATCCGGGAAAGCCAGGGCCTGGTGTTCGTCTACATGAGCTCGGATCCTCGCAGCGCCGAGATCGCCGCTGAACCACCGACCTTCGCAGGGGTGGTCGGCGGCGGGCCCAAGCTGGTGGAGCGGATGGATTTCGACAGCCATGTGGATCAGGCGGTGGTCGGACTGATGGACCCCACCCACGGCCCCTTCGTGCATCAGCAATGGTGGTGGCGCTCGTCCAAGAAACAGCTGGTCAAGGCCAAGGCGTTCGAACCGCGCGAGCTGGGCTTCGCCATGATCAGCCACGCCCCGTCGAAAAACTCCCGCGCCTACCGGATCCTCGGCGGCGCGCCGCAGACGGAGATCAGCTTCCGCCTGCCGGGCTACCGGTGGGAGCATATCCAGGTGGGCGACCGCCAGGTCTTGGCCCTGACCTGCCTGACCCCCGTCACCGAGACTAAGACCCGCATCACCCAGATCATCTGGTCCGACCACTGGGCCTTCGGGGTGCTGAAACCCCTGATCCGGGCGGGGACGCGCATCTTCCTGAAACAGGACGGCGACATGGTGAACCTGCAGAACGAGGGCCTGCGCTACGATCCGCCATTGATCTGGATCGACGACGCCGACAAGCAGGCCAAGTGGTATCAGCAGCTGAAAAAGGCCTGGGCCGCCCATCGCGCTGCCGGCGCCCCCTTCGTCAACCCTGTAGCCGCAACCATCCTGCGCTGGCGCAGCTAGAGCCCCGGCCTCCTGCGACCCCGCAGCCTTTGCATTTTGCTTCGAAAGAGTGTCAGCTCGGCAAAAAAGGGCGGATCACATGCGTCGGCTGAACCTTGTATTTGCGGCGAGCCTTCTCTTCGGCGTTTGCACGGCCCGGGCCAGCGAGCCGCCACCCTTGCCCGCCGCCGCGCCCGTCGTCCCCGAAACCCTCGCCCTCTCCGACGATTCGGTGGCGCGCATGACCATTCCGGTGATGGTGGACGGCCAGGGCCCGTTTCCCTTCGTAATCGACACCGGGGCGGACCGCACGGTGATCTCCCGCGAATTGGCGGCGACCCTCAATCTGCCGAGCGGCCCCCACGTCACCATGCACGAAAGCGCGGGCGTCGACGATGTGGAAACCGTCCTGATCACCCGGCTGGGCGTGGGCAAGCGGGTGGTCGAAGGGATCGACGCGCCGGTGCTGTCGGCGGCCAATCTCGGCGCCCAGGGGCTCTTGGGCATCGATAGCCTCAGCGACCAGCATGTGGTGCTGGATTTCAAGTCCAGACGGTTGATGAGCCTTACCAGCCGCAGCGAACTCTATGATCCCAATATGAACGTCGTGCGCGGCAAGAGCCGGTTCGGCCAGCTGGTGCTTGTCGACGCGGTGGTGCGGGGCGTGCCGGTCTATGTGATCTTGGATTCCGGAGCGCAGAACACCGTCGGCAATCTGGCCCTGCGGCGAATCTTGACCCGCGGCGCGACCCGCGCCTATCCGCCGACCCAGATCATCAGCGTCACCGGCCGCTCCACCCCGGCGGAGTTCGCCGATATCGCCGACTTGCACGTGGGCGCCCTGACCATCCGCAACATGCCGCTGGCCTTCGCCGAGCTGCACACCTTTGAGCGCTTCGGCCTGACCGACAGGCCGGCCATGCTGCTGGGCATGGACGTTCTGGGCCTCTGTCAGAAGGTGACGGTGGACTTCAAGCGGCGCGAGGCGACCTTTACGATCAACTGAGGCCGCGACTCGGTCGAGGCTAGCCTGGCCAGAAGCCGACCAGCTTCTTGGTCTTGGCGACGATGGGGTCGGCCACCGCCTGGGCGCGCTCGGCCCCGGCGACCAGCACCCGGTCGATCTCGGCGGGGTCGGCGATCAGGCGGCGCATATTCTCGCCCACCGGGCGCAGGGCTTCCACCGCCGCCTCGGCCAGGGCCGGTTTGAACGTCCCGAAACCCTGCCCGGCGTATTCGGCCAAGACCTCGGCCTTCGTCCGGTCGGTGAGGGCGGCGAACACCCCCACCAGATTGTCGGCTTCCGGCCGCTCCTTCAACGCCTCCAGGGTGTCGGGCAGGGGCTCGGCGTCGGTGCGGGCCTTGCGGATTTTGCTGGCCACCTGGTCGGGGGTGTCCAGCAGGTTGATGCGCGACTGATCGGAGGGATCGGACTTGGACATCTTGGCCTTGCCGTCTCTAAGGCTCATCACCCGGGTGGCGGGCCCTTGGATCACGGGTTCGGGCAGGGGAAAGAATCCCTGCACGCCAAAGTCGCTGTTGAACTTCTGGGCGATGTCGCGGGTCAGCTCCAGATGCTGCTTCTGGTCCTCTCCCACCGGCACGTGGGTGGCCTTGTAGACCAGGATGTCGGCCGCCTGCAGCACGGGGTAGGTGTAGAGGCCCACCGAAGCCCGTTCCTTATGTTGGCCCGACTTCTCCTTGAACTGGGTCATGCGATCGAGCCAGCCGACGCGAGCGACGCACTGGAAGATCCAGGCCAGTTCGGTGTGCTGCGGCACGGCCGATTGCGGGAAGATGATCGCCTTGGCCGGATCGACGCCGGCCGCGAGGTAGGCCGCGGCGATCTCGCGCGTCTGGGCCGTCAGCCGGGCCGGCTCCTGCCACTGGGTGATCGCGTGCTGGTCGACCACGCAATAGAGGCACTCGGCCTCGTCCTGCAGG
>JAMFTA010000100.1 GCA_026225565.1 Caulobacter sp.
AGCTTGCCGCCATGCTGCAGGCGCACATCGACCAGTTGGTACAGCTTCAAGGCCTGGCGCAGCACGGCGGTCTTGGTCAGGTCCTTCTTGTCGGACAGCTGCTCGAGCGCCTGCATTTCGGCGTCAGTTAGGTTCAGCGTCATTGTCTTTTTCATAAGGGCTCCTCTCCGGGTGGGCACGAGAAACTAAGGCCGCGACTGGAAAAAGTCAACGTAATTTATACGTTCAACAGCTATTGCATAGCCAAAAAATAGCTACTATTTATGTATCCAACGGCGCCGCCATTCCTGGCCGTGGCCGATGGAGTTCAAAATGACCGACCAATCCATTCTCCCTGACCCTCAAGCCGGGCACGCCCGCCATGAGGTGATCGTCAACGATACCGCGCACTGGTTCCACGATCCGATCGTGACCGGCCAACAGATCCTCGAAGCCGCGCGGCTCTTCCCGACGGACGAGTATTTGATTTTTCAGAACCTCAACGACGGACAGCTTGAGGAAATCCGCCTCGACGAAAGTGTCGATCTGCGGCGCGACGGCTTGGAGCGCTTCATCACTTTCAAAAGCGATCGCTCTTTCCGGTTCACGCTGGACGGACGCCGCTTCGAGTGGGGCCTACCCTTCATCACCGGCCTGCAGCTCAAGAAGCTGGCCGGGGTTGATCCGGCAACCTACGGCGTATGGCTGGCTCAGCGCGTCGGCGACGACCGCCTGATCGGCAACAAAGAGCGGGTCGATCTGGAAGGCGAAGGCGTCGAGCGGTTCTTCACCGGGATCGACACCACGACCGAGGGTTCCGGCGAATTGGTTCTGCCGCCGGAAGACCGGGAATACCTGGTCAGCTGCGGGATCGTCTTCGAAGAGCGGTCGGGGCCAGGCGCCAAGGCGGTTGTCCTGAAGGGGTGGAGCCTGCCGCAAGGCCGGTTCGACAATGGCGCCGCCGACGTCCTCATCCTGCTCCCGCCGGCCTATCCCGACTGCGCCCCGGACATGTTCTATCTGTCGCCCTGGGTGCGGCTGATCTCCAGCAACCAGTACCCCAAGGCTGCGAACGTGCCGCACGCTTTCGGGGGGCAGACCTGGCAGCGCTGGTCCCGCCACAACACCGAATGGCGGCCCGGTGTCGATGGCATCTGGACCATGGTGCGTCGCATCGAACGCGCGCTGGAGATTGCCGCGTGACCCAGGCTGACGTCGCAGCCCAGGAGGCGCATCTGCGCCTCCTGAAGGCCGAACTTCTGCGTCCCGACGGCAAGGAACACGCCGCCTACGTGGTCTTCGGCGTGTCACGCATCGCCGCCGATCCGTTTCATGGCGGTTCCCGCCTGCGCCTGCTCATCAAGGATGTGCTGCCGGTCGAGCCGGACGAGATCACCTCGTCGGACGACCAACACATCACTTGGAAGACGGACCGGTTCGTCAGGCTATTGGCGGAGGCCGACCGGGCGGGCCACCAGGTGGGTATCGCCCATTCCCACCCGAGGGGACCTGCGCGCTTCTCGGCTCAGGACGACCGCAATGAAGCCGACCTCGCGAGACTGGCGCGGAACCGAAACGGCGAGGCGGCCCTGATGGTCAGCCTGCTATTCTGCGGTGGCGGGGAAATGGTCGGCCGGGTCTGGATCTCGCCGCAGGACTACATCGACCTCAGTGTCATCCGGTCGACTAGCTCAAACTGGACGTTCCATCGGCGCGAGGGCGATCTTGGCTCCGAGGACCCGGCGATGGACCGCCAGGGCCTGGCGCTCGGGCCGGCCTTCAATCGCACGATGAAGTCCCTGCGTATCGGCGTGGTGGGCGCCGGCGGGACGGGTAGTCCGCTGATCCAGCAGCTAGGACGCATGGGCGCGGGCCACCTGGCGATCTTCGACCCTGACCGCGTTGAACTCTCTAATCTGAACCGCCTCTATGGCGCCACGCACGCGGACGCGGTCGATGGAGTCAAGAAGGTCGATGTCGCCAAGCGCGAGATCGAGCGAATGGGGTTGGGAACTCAGGTCGTCACCATCGACACCTGGATTGGCGCCCCGGAATGCCGTGACGTTCTGAAGTCGATGGATTTGATCTTCGGCTGCACGGACGACCACGACGGTCGAGTCCTGCTCAATCGGCTGGCATATTACTATTTGATCCCAGTCATCGACCTCGGCCTCGCTCTCCGTGTAGCCGAGCGCCATGGCGAACGGGTGTTGGAAGGTGACGGACGCGTCACGGTTCTTGAGCCGGGAGCGTCCTGCCTGATCTGCCGGCGTGTCGTGAACCCCGTCATCGCCGCCGAAGAAGCCCTCCGCCGAAACGACCCAGCGGAATTCGAGCGGCGTAAGTCGGAGGCCTATGTCCGCGGGGAAGGAAACCCGGCGCCGGCCGTTGTGTCGTTCACCACTTCGGTCGCTACCATGGCCATCGAAGAATTGATCCAGCGCCTGCAACAATTCCGGGGTCCGTCAGGCGCCATTGCGAACCGGGTTCGCAAGTTCGGGCAGGTGGAGGATTTCCGGCCTGGCGCAGCGCGGCAACCCTGCCGGGTCTGTGGCTCGCCGAAGACCTTCGGCGCTGGAGACGTTTTCCCGTTCCTCGGGAGGGCCGGTTGATGCTCGGGCGCGTTCTTGGTGAGGTCCTTGGCTGGACCGGAGTGCTGCGCAAGCCCGACTTCCGGGTGCGCTGGGCGGCCGATATGCCGCCACGCGAAGATTTGGCTCCTGGCGTCCTAGTTGTCGTGGGGGACAAGCGGTCGCCCAAATGGGTCACTATGCAATGTCCTTCGAAGTGTGGGACACCGCTGCTGCTTTCCCTGAGCCAGGCGCGGCGACCCCGTTGGTCGGTCAGCACCGACTGGTGGGGTCGACCTACGCTCGCTCCGTCGGTGCGCCGTACAGATGGATGCCGGTGCCATTTTTGGCTCCGAAAGGGGGCCGTGGAATGGTGTGCGGACACCGGCCGGAATTAAAGGCCCGTCAATCGCATAAAATGATTTCACTCTTGACTCTGCCGAGTCAAAGTCGCGGTGATTCGGCAGGGTTGGGGCGAGAGCATGTTTGCGGCGATGCCGACCGAAAGCGACCGCCAACTCGAGTTCTTCCGGCTCGCGCTTTTGCTGATCGACCGCGGGAACAACGACCTTCCGGCACCGCTCTGTTTGCATTTC
Organism: Caulobacter sp.; assembly: GCA_026225565.1. Classification (GTDB taxonomy): domain Bacteria; phylum Pseudomonadota; class Alphaproteobacteria; order Caulobacterales; family Caulobacteraceae; genus CAIOYC01. The sequence goes on from JAMFTA010000100.1 coordinate 3,146, forward strand.
GACAGAGTCTTGGAACAAGCGAGAACGCTGTTGGCGGACCCACAATCCATTTCGCCGGAGGTTATTCCTCAGGCCGTACACCTAGCCAACGACCTCAAAAAGGTTGCCGGTCTGAGTGAAGCGCTCGCAAGTGTTCAGCGAATCGGCGACGTCAGCCAGGAAATCGCGCATAAAGTGCTCCGCAGCTTGGAGCCCAACCTTGCATCCGCAGACTGATCTCAGTCTTCTTCTGGAAAGCCTGTCGCAGCTCTCAAGGACGCCCTACTTCAACAAGGGACTTGAGGCGCATACCCGCGCGCTGATTGACGTCGTCGAACATGTTCTGAGTGCGTCGCCCAAGTACGATGACGCCATCGTCGCCTCTTTGGCGGACAAGGTCTGGCTTACCCATCGCTACCTGCAAGGGTCCACGACCAAGGAATCCCCCTACGAGGTCGAGTACTGCCTACGTTTCGCCATCGCACAATGGCTGCCGTTTGAATGTCTAGTGACCACCGCGCTCACGGACGAGAAGGATTTCCACCTCAAAGTCGGCGATCCCTGGGACTTCGTCAGGACGATGATCACACGCTACGAAAAGCTCATCCCTGATAGCCGACTCGTCTTTATCGGCGTGCCCAGGCTGTACAAGGACATGCCCCTGTTTTGCTGCGCCCTCTACCATGAGTTGGGCCATTTCGTAGACGTGATCGGGGAGCTAACTGAGACCACATTGCTTCTGCATCCGATTGCAGCGGACATCCCCGAGAACTTCCATCCGATCATGGAGGCATACAGACGCGAGCACTTTGCAGACCTTTTCGCAGCCTGTTACGTCGGCTCGGCGATTGGCGACAGCCTCCATGCGATAAGCCCGGAAGGCGGCATGAGTCAGACCCATCCTTCGACGGGGCAGCGGCTGGAGGTGATCGGTTCGTTTTTGGCCGGCGAAGACGTCGATGTTTTGGCTATGTTTCAGGACGCCCTTCAACGGCGCGGGTTCCCGCAGCTGTCGCAGCGCTTCGAAATCCCTGAGATCGAGCCCGCCTTCGACGACATCCGTCCGCATGTGCTGACGGGAGAGCGGCAACTGCATGGGATTTTTCCGGCCGGCTGGTCCTATTTGGCGAAGGCCTTGAGCGGGGCAGGTGCGCCATGGACAAAAGGCGCAAAGCCGATCGAACTTACCAAGATCGTGAACGACCTAGCCGAGAAGTCCATTCGGAACGCCTCCGTCCGCCAGCTGTGGGCAGAGGCCAAATGAGGCGGGATGAAATCCTTGAACGGCTGGAGAAGCCGGGTCCTACGGGCCTCTGGATCGAGCCGCTCCTCGACCAAGCGCAGATCGGTGAGGTCACCGTCGACCTTCGCCTCGGTTACGACTTCCTGGTTTCGATCGTCACGCGGAGACCGTTTATAGGGGTGGCGCGCGGCGAAAGTGGGTTCAGGTCGGTCGGGTCCTACTTTCAGCCGACGCGCCGGGAATTGGGGGAGCGGTTCATCCTCTATCCCGACCAGATCGTGCTGACGACGACGCTGGAATACGTGGCGCTGCCCGTCGACACCTTTGCTGACGTTCTTACCCGCAGCAGTTACACCCGCCTGGGCATTGCCGTGAACACGATGATCCAGCCGGGCTTCCGCGGCTGCTTTTCCGTCGAGCTTTTCAACCACGGCAACAATCCGGTGGAATTGATCGTGGGTGCGAAGATGTTTCAGATGCGGCTCACCAAAATGGACGGGCCGGCGGCCTATGGTGGCGTTGAGCGCAAATACTTTGGGAACGTCCGGCCGACGCCGTCGCGTGCCGCCGACGATGAGGACGTGCAGCGCCTGGCCCGGTTGGGATCGACGTACTGAGTCCGGCGTCGTTCGGCCGCGAAGTGTGCCGTCATTCTTCTCCGCGCCGCCGGCCGGCTTTAACGCCGGCCAAGCCGCCAAGTTCACGCCCACACCGTGTCGCTAAGCAACGACCAGCTTCCGAAGGAGGCCATTCGACACCTATGAGGCGCCGGCGTTAGGGTGGGCCATGGCCGACCCTGCCCAAATCCGGAAGTGCTACGAGCTGTGCCGTGCGGTTCTGCGAAACGCGGCCTACTATCGGGGCGCCGCGTCCCTGTCGACCTCCGGCAAGCCCAAGAGCCAGTTCGCCATCGTCGCCAGCAACAACTTCCTCGACATGACATTCCTGGAGTGGAGCAAGGCCTTCTGGGCAAGGCCGGGGAAACACCACTGGGCGAAGATTCTTCCCGAGACCACCAGCTTCATGGAACGCATGCTGAGCGCGCTTGAAACCGACGCCACTGAGTTCGAATCCCTGGCAAAGTCGGTCGCCCACTACCGCGACAAGGAGCTGGCGCACGCCGACGTCTACGAGGCAATCGACATTCCCGAGTTGGACGCGATTATCGAGAGCACGATCATTCTCTACGAAAGCCTTCGCAGCGAGTGTGGGCATGAACCCGCCCCCACTGCTCCTACCGACCTTCGCGCGACCTTTCAACTCGAGGTGGATGTGGGCCGTCTGCACTTCGCCGCTCTCTCCAAGGTAGCCGGATAAGGTCCGGAGGCTGCACAAGCACCAAGGTCCGCTGGCGCGCCGCGGACGCCACTCGCTCAGTGCGATTTTTCCCGGTGACGTGCGACGTATCGCCTGAATTCGGGTCGCGCCAGTTTCGTCAGGCAGTGCTAATCGAACCAGACACCCCTGGAACAACACCTCAAACTACGCCAGGCCCTGTTCTTCTACGCCAGCCTTGGATGACGCCAATCCCTTGTTGAACAAGGGCATTTTCTGTCTCTCTTACTCATCCCCATCGCCTCGGAGCACCCGTCTCCAGCGCGAAACAGGGGATGCCCGTGACCGTCCAACCGATCCGATCCGAAGCCAGTTCGCGCGGCGCCAGGATGCTGCGCACGGCGCTGGGATCGTCGATCGCGTCCTGGCTCGACGATCCCGTCGTCATCGAGGTGATGCTCAATCCGGACGGCCGGCTCTGGGTCGAACGGCTGGGCGAGGGCGTCAGCGACACCGGCGAGCGGCTCACCGCCGCCGACGGCGAACGCATCGTCCGCCTCGTCGCCCACCACGTCGGCGTCGAAGTCCACGCCCGGTCCCCGCGCGTCTCGGCCGAGTTGCCGGAAGGCGGAGAACGGTTCGAGGGCCTGCTGCCGCCGGTCGTGACCGCGCCGGCCTTCGCTATTCGCAAGCCCGCCGTCGCCGTGTTCACCCTCGATGACTATGCCGACGCAGGCATCATGACGCGGCCGCAGGCGGCGGGGTTGCGCAAAGCTGTCGCCGATCGCCGTAATATCCTAGTGGCGGGCGGGACCGGAACCGGCAAGACCACGCTCGCCAACGCGCTCCTGGCGGAAGTCGCCAAGACCTCGGACCGCGTCGTCTTGATCGAGGACACCCGCGAGCTGCAGTGCGCCGCGCCCAACATGGTGGCGATGCGCACCAGGGATGGCGTCGCCACCCTGTCCGATCTCGTCCGCTCCTCGCTGCGCCTGCGGCCGGACCGCATCCCGATCGGCGAGGTGCGCGGCGCCGAGGCGCTCGACCTGCTCAAGGCCTGGGGCACCGGCCATCCCGGCGGAATTGGCACCATCCACGCCGGCAGCGCGCTAGGCGCCCTGCGCCGCATGGAACAGCTCATCCAGGAAGCGGTGGTCACCGTCCCCCGCGCGCTCCTGGCCGAGACCATCGACATGGTCGCCGTGCTGGTCCGCGACGGTCACGGCCGTCGGCTCGCCGAGCTCGCCCGCGTCGAGGGCCTGGGTCCGCAAGGCGACTACCGCCTCAGCCAACTCTCATCCCCCAGTGAAGGAGATCCCGCATGACAAGCGACACCCATCCGTCGTTTCGCGACACGCCGCCCGCCCGCGTAACCCAGCTCGGTTTCCTCGCCATTGGCATGCTGCTGGCCGGACAGGCCTACGCCGCCGGCTCCTCGATGCCGTGGGAGACGCCGCTGCAGTCGATCCTCGATAGCATCCAGGGTCCCGTCGCCAAGATCGTGGCGGTGATCATCATCATCGTCACCGGCCTCAGCCTGGCGTTCGGTGAAACCAGCGGCGGGTTTCGCAAACTGATTCAGATTGTCTTTGGTCTGAGCATCGCCTTCGCCGCCAGCTCCTTCTTCCTGAGCTTCTTCAGCTTCGGCGGCGGGGCTCTGGTCTGACATGGAGCCCGCCGACGCCATCTCGGGCTTCTACGCCCCGGTCCACCGCTCGCTGGCGGAGCCGATCCTGCTTGGCGGCGCGCCGCGGGCGGTAGCCATCGCCAATGGCACGCTGGCCGGCGCGGTGGGCCTCGGCCTGCGCGTCTGGCTGGGCGGGCTCGTCATCTGGGCGCTCGGTCATGCCGCGGCGGTGTGGGCGGCCAAACGCGACGCCCAGTTCGTCGACGTCGCCCGCCGGCACCTGCGCTACCCGCCCTATCTGCGCGCGTGAGGGACCGGCCATGATGTCGCTGCGCGAATATCGCAACCAGGCCGCCGTCCTCTCAGACTATCTGCCCTGGGCCGCTCTGGTCGCCGAAGGGGTCGTCCTCAACAAGGACGGCTCGTTCCAGCGCACAGCGCGGTTCCGCGGCCCCGACCTGGACTCGGCCACGCCCGCCGAGCTGGTCGGAACCACCGGCCGCCTCAACAATGCGCTGCGCCGGCTTGGGTCCGGCTGGGCGGTCTTCGTCGAGGCCCAGCGCCATGCCGCGCAACACTACCCGCCCTCGCAGTTTCCCGACGCCGCCTCGGCCCTGGTGGACCTCGAACGCCGCGAACAGTTCGCCGAGGCCGGCGTCCACTATGAGAGCGCCTATTTCCTGACCCTCCTGTGGATGCCGCCGTCCGAGGACGCCGCCCGGGCGGAAGGCTGGCTCTACGAGGGCCGCTCGCACACCGGCGTCGATCCGCACGAGCTGCTGGCGAGCTTCATCGACCGCTCCGACCGGGTGCTCCACCTGATCGAGGGCTTCGTGCCTGAGGTGGACTGGCTGGGTGACGGCGAGACCCTGACCTACCTGCACTCGACGGTTTCGACCAAGCAACAGCGCGTCCGGGTTCCCGAAACCCCCATGCACCTCGACGCCCTCCTGGCCGATGAGCCCCTGACAGGCGGCCTCGAGCCGAAGCTTGGTCAACACCACATCCGTACCCTGACGATCATCGGATTCCCGACCGCTACTTACCCCGGCCTGCTCGACGATCTCAACCGCCTGGCCTTCCCCTACCGCTGGTCGACCCGGGCGCTGATGCTCGACAAGACCGACGCCACCAAGGCGCTGAGCCGCATTCGGCGCCAGTGGTTCGCCAAGCGCAAGTCGGTGGCCGCGATCCTCAAGGAGGTGATGACCAACGAAGCCTCGGCGCTGGTCGACAACGACGCCTCGAACAAGGCTGCCGACGCCGACCTGGCCTTGCAGGAACTGGGCACCGACCAGGTCGGCCACGCCTACGTCACCGCGACGGTGACGGTTTGGGATCCGGAGCCGGGTGTTGCCGCCGAAAAGTTGCGCCTGGTCGAGAAGGTGATCCAGGGACGCGACTTCACCGTCATCGTCGAGGGCATGAACGCGATCGAGGCCTGGCTCGGAAGCCTGCCTGGACACGTCTACGCCAACGTCCGGCAACCGCCGATCTCGACGCTCAATCTCGCCCACATGATCCCCCTGTCCGCCGTGTGGGCGGGGCCGGAACGGGACGAGCACTTCGGTGCGCCCCCCTTGCTTTACGGCAAGACCGAAGGCTCAACCCCGTTCCGGTTTTCTCTCCACGTCGGTGATGTCGGGCATTGCCTGATCATCGGCCCGACCGGCGCCGGCAAGTCGGTGCTGCTTGCGCTGATGGCCATGCAGTTTCGCCGCTACGCCCGCGCCCAGGTGTTCGCCTTCGACTTCGGTGGCTCGATCCGCGCGGCCGCGCTGGCCATGGGCGGCGACTGGCAGAATCTTGGCGACAGCCTCACGGGCGGGGCTGCGGCCAGCGTCTTCCTGCAGCCGCTTTCCCGGATCGACGAGCCTGCCGAACGCAATTGGGCCGCCGAATGGCTGGCCGCGATCCTCGCCAGCGAAGGCGTCGTCATCGATCCGCAGGCCAAGGAACACATCTGGTCGGCGCTCGGATCGTTGGCCTCGGCGCCGATCCCCGAGCGGACGCTGACCGGGCTCACCGTGTTGCTGCAGAACCAGGCGCTGAAGCAGGCGTTCGCGCCCTACTGCGTCGGCGGTCCTTATGGCCAGCTGCTCGACGCTGAGAGCGAGCGGCTCGGCGAGGCCCGCGTCCAGGCTTTTGAGACCGAGGGTCTGGTCGGCGCCGGCTCGGCGGCGGCCGTCCTGAGTTACCTCTTCCACCGAATCGAGGGCCGGCTCGACGGCTCGCCGACATTGATCATCATCGACGAGGGCTGGCTGGTCCTCGACAGCCCCGACTTCGCCGCCCAGCTGCGCGAGTGGCTGAAGACGCTGCGTAAGAAGAACGCCAGCGTCGTCTTCGCCACCCAGTCGCTCGCCGACGTCGAGACCAGCAACATCGCGCCGGCGATCATCGAAAGCTGCCCAACGCGGATCTTCCTTCCGAACGAGCGGGCCATCGAGCCCCAGATCACCGCGATCTATGAGAGGTTCGGCCTCAACGCCCGCCAGATCGAGATCCTAGCCCGTTCGACCCCCAAGCGTGACTACTACTGCCAGAGTCGCCGCGGAAACCGCCTGTTCGAGCTGGGGTTGGGCGAGGTCGCCCTGGCCTTCGCCGCGTCCTCTTCGAAGACCGACCAGCTCCGCATCGCCGAGCTGATGGCCACCCATGGCCAGGACGGCTTCGCCGCCGCCTGGCTGCGCGATCGCGGCGTCGAGTGGGCCGCCGAGCTTCTTCCCACCATCCTTGAGGAGCCTCAGCCATGACCCTTCGTCATCTGCGGCGCGCCGCGTTCGCCGGCGTCGCGCTCACCTTGATCCTCGCCCAGGCCGCGCCGAGCCAGGCGCAGTTGACCGTGTTCGACCCCACCAACTACGCCAAGAACGTGCTGACCGCCGCCCGCGAGTTGCAGCAGGTCAACAACCAGATCCAGCAGATCGAGAACCAAACCACCTCGCTGATCAATCAGGCCCGCAACCTCGCCAGCCTGCCTTACTCCCTGGTCTCGACCATCACCGGCCAGATCCAGCGTACCGAGCAGTTGCTGAGCCAAGCCCAGCGTATCGCCTACAACGTCTCGACCATCGATCAGGCGTTCACCCAGAACTACGGCGCGGTCAATCTGAGCCTGAGCGACCAGCAGATGGCCGCCCAGGCCAAGTCCCGCTGGCAGACGTCGGTCGCCTCGCTCCAAGACTCGCTGAAGATGCAGTCCCAGGTGGTCGCCAACATCACCATCTCGCGGACCAACGTCTCCGGCTTGATGAGCCAGAGCCAGTCTGCCACGGGCGCCTTGCAGGCGAGCCAGGCCACCAATCAGCTGCTGGGGCTCATCTCCCAGCAGATGGCCGACCTGATCGCGGTGATCACCGCCCAGAACCGGGCGCAGGCGCTGACGGCGGCGGCCACGGCCACCAACCAGGACCAAGGCGCGACCCAGCTCCAGCGCTTCCTCACGCCCGGCGCCGGCTACCAGCCGACTGCCGTCAGCATGTTCCACTGAGGCCTTCGCAGTGGACATCAAGCTCCTCGCCCGGATCGGCGCCATCGCCTTCGTCGCGATCGCCATCATCGCCACCGCAATCCAGATGCGGCAGCCGAAGACGGCGCCTGATCTGGTGGAAACGACCACCATCGTGTCGGCCGCTCCCGATCCGCTGGTGGACGAGTTGATCCATTGCCAATCGATCGGCCAGGCGGGCGCCAGCGACGCGGACTGCCTGCGCGCCTGGGCCGAGAACCGCCGGCGCTTCCTGGCCCCCGGAGCCCGGCCGGAGGCGCGCCTGCCCGATCAACTCGCCCCATCGGGAGCGGCGCGATGAACGGCACCGGCGTCATCGACAACTTCCTCAATGTCTTCACCACCTACATCGACAGCGGCTTCGGCCTGCTCCACGGCGAGGTGGCGTTCATCGCGACCACGCTGATCGTCATCGACGTGACCTTGGCGGCGCTGTTCTGGAGCTGGGGAGAGGGCGACGACATCATCGCCCGGCTGGTGAAGAAGACCCTGTTCGTCGGCGCCTTCGCCTACATCATCGGCAACTGGAACAACCTCGCCCAGATCGTCTTCAACAGCTTCGCCGGCCTGGGGCTTAAGGCGTCGGGCACCGGCTTTACGGCCGCCCAGCTGCTTCAGCCGGGGCGCGTCGCCCAGGTTGGGCTGGATGCGGGCCACCCCATCCTCAACTCGATCTCGGGGCTGATGGGTTACGTCAGCTTCTTCGAGAATTTCATCCAGATCGTCGTCCTGCTGCTGGCCTGGTTCATCGTGCTGCTCGCCTTCTTCGTGCTGGCGATCCAGCTCTTCATCACCCTCATTGAATTCAAACTGACGACGCTCTGCGGCTTCATCCTCATTCCGTTCGGCCTGTTCGGCAAAACCGCCTTCATGGCCGAACGGGTGCTGGGCAATGTGGTCTCGTCGGGCATCAAGGTGCTGGTGCTGGCGGTGATCGTCGGCATCGGCTCGACCCTGTTCACCCAGTTCACCAGCGCGATCGGTACGGCGCAGCCGACCATCGACGATGCGATGACGATCGTGCTGGCCGCCCTCTCGCTGCTGGGCCTTGGCATCTTCGGCCCCGGCATCGCCAACGGCCTAGTGTCCGGCGGGCCTCAGCTCGGCGCCGGCGCGGCGGCCGGTACGATGCTCGCGGCCGGCGGCGCTCTAGCTGGCGGGGCCGCTGCCGCGCGGCTTGCGGCGGGAGCAGCCCTCGGCGCGGCCGGCGGACTGGCCGTCGGCGGCGCGCGCACTGCCGGCGTCGCGACCCGGGCCTATGCCGCTGGATCGGCCGGGAAGAGTGGGGCGGCGAGCGTGGCAGGCGGCCTTGGCGGCGTCGGCAAGGCGGCCGCCAGCGCCGGGATGTCCCCGCTGCAGCGGGCCGCCCAATCGATGAAGCAGAACTTCCAAGGGGGCGGCTCGGCCGCGGGCGGCGCGGCTGCGGGCGGCTACGCCTCGCCCTCCGCCGGGCCGCCCGCCTGGGCCCAGGCGATGAAGCACCGCCAGACCGCGGCCCACGGCGCGAGCATCGCCGCGCACACCCTGAAGTCGGGTGACGGCGCCGGCGCCGGCTCCTCCGTCGACGTCAGCGAAAAGGATTGAGGCCAAATGTTTCGACGCTCCTCCACCCGCTATGGCGCCACGCCCGAGCCCGAGACCCGCTATCAGCGCGCGGCCCAGGTCTGGGATGACCGGATCGGCTCGGCGCGCGTCCAGGCGAAGAATTGGCGGATCGCCTTCTTCGGCGCGTTGGCCCTATCGGGCGGCCTGGCGGCTGGTCTCGTCTGGCAGGGCGCGCGGGGCTCGATCACGCCCTGGGTGGTGCAGGTCGATAAGCTCGGCGAGGCCCAGGCGATTGCGCCAGCGACCGCCGGCTATCAGCCCACAGATCCGCAGATCGCCTTCCACCTGGCCCGGTTCATCGAGGATGTGCGCGCCATTTCGGCCGACCCGATCGTGGTCCGCCAAGACTGGTTGCGGGCCTACGATTTCACCACCCAGGCCGGGGCGCTGGCGCTCAACGACTATGCCCGCACTAACGATCCCTTCGCCAATATCGGCAAGGTCCAGGTCGCGGTGGACGTCTCCAGTGTCATCCGCGCGTCGCCGTCGAGTTTCCGGGTGGCCTGGGTCGAACGCCACTACCAGGACGGCACCCTCACCGCCACCGAGCGCTGGTCCGCGATCCTCACCGTGGTCGTGCAGACGCCGTCCACCCCCGACGCCTTGCGGAAAAATCCGCTCGGCGTCTTCGTCAACGCCATCAATTGGTCGAAGGAGTTGTCCAATGACGCGTCCTGATGTTCGCAGGGCCGCCCTTCCGGCTTTGCTGATTTCCGTATCCGCACTCGCCGGTTGCGCCACCAGCCAGCCTAAGCCGCCGGTCATTAGCTACGACGATGCGGCGCCGGCGGTGATCGAGGCCGATCCGCCCAAGCCGGTCGAGGTGGTAGCCATCCCGCAGCCGCTCCCATTGCCCGGGCAGATGAAGCCTGTGGCGGATACGCCGCCCAAGTCCGAACACGGCGATCCAAAGGCGCGGGTCGGAGCCGCCAACGCCGCCGCGCGCATGCAGCCGGTGCGGGACGGCTTCTTGAACGCCATCCAGCAATATCCGTGGACGGATGGCGCGCTCTATCAGCTCTATGCGGCGCCCGGCGAGGTTACCGACATCGCCCTGCAGGAGGGCGAACAACTGGTGGGCTCAGGGCCGATCGCGTCCGGCGACACGGTGCGCTGGATCATCGGCGACACCACGAGCGGCGCAGGGGCGGGTCAGCGCGTCCACATCCTTGTGAAGCCGACCCGGCCCGACCTCGTCACCAACCTGGTGATTAATACCGACCGGCGAACCTATCACTTGGAGCTGCGCGCCACCCAAGCCACCTATATGGCGTCGGTGTCCTGGACCTATCCCGAGGACCAGCTGATCGCGTTGCGCGGCCGGAACGCCGCGGCGGCCAGCGCCACGCCGATCGCGTCGGGCGTCGATATCGGCGCGTTGAACTTCCGCTATAGCGTGCAAGGCGACAATCCGCCCTGGCGTCCGCTGCGCGCCTTCGACGACGGCCGCCAAGTGTTCATCGAGTTCCCCAGCGGTATCGCCCAGGGTGAAATGCCGCCACTGTTCGTCGTCGGCCCGAACGGCGACGGCGAGCTGGTCAATTACCGCGTCCGGGACCGCTATATCGTGGTCGATCGGCTGTTCGGCGCGGCCGAACTGCGGATGGGCGACAAGAAGACCGAGACCCGCGTACAGATCGTCCGCACCGACGGCCGGCCCGCGAAGGCCGCCGGGCGATGAGCGATCCGACGCAGACCCCGCCGACGCAGCCTCCGTCGGATCTTCGACTCCGCACGGACCCGCCCCGCGTCATGCGGCTGTCCCGCAAGGCGCTGGCGGTCCTCGGCATCGTCGCTGGCGTCGGCATCGGCGGCTCGCTGATCTACGCGCTGAAGCCGACGGCGCCGCGCCAAGCCACGGAACTTTACAAAACGGGCAGCAACACCACTCCGGACAACCTGGCGGGCGTGCCAAAGGACTATGGCCAGGTCCCCAAGCTTGGTCCGGCCCTGCCGGGCGACCTCGGCCGGCCGATCGTGGCCGCCGAGCGGCGAGCTGGAGACACCACATCGTCCGGCGGCGGGCCACAGTCGGCCGCCAATGCCGCCCAGGTCGCCCACCAGCAGGCCGTGCAGGAGCGCGACACCGCCCGCACCAGCAAGCTGTTCCTCGCCGCCGGCCCGGTCAGCGCGGACGCGATCGGAGCCGGGCTGACCTCGCAGGCCCCCGCCGCCGGTGCGGCGCCTGGCGAAGCCGCCACCACCCAGACCGAGGTCGCTGCCGGCAACGGCCAATCAGAGAAGCGCTCCTTCCTCAAGGCGGAGGCTGATCATCACACCGAAAACACTGACCGCCTGACCGCGCCGGCCTCGCCTTACGTCGTGCAGGCCGGCAGCGTCATCGCCGCGGCGCTGATCACTGGCATCCGTTCGGACCTGCCCGGGCAGATCACCGCCCAGGTGACTCAGAACGTCTATGACAGTCCGACCGGGCGGACCCTGCTGATCCCGCAGGGCTCAAAGCTGGTCGGCGAATATGACAGCCAGGTCGCCTTCGGCCAGGAGCGTGTCCTGCTTGCCTGGACCCGGCTCATCCTCCCCGACGGCCGATCGATCACACTCGAACGTCAGCCTGGAGCCGACACGGCCGGCTATGGTGGCCTGCAGGATGGGGTCGACAACCATTGGGGTAAGCTGTTCAAGGCCGCGATCCTATCGACCTTCCTCAGCGTCGGCGCCGAGGCCGGAACCTCACAGAACGAGAACAACCTGACCCAGGCGATCAGGGCCGGCGCCGCCAACAGCGTCAGTCAGACCGGCCAGCAGATCGTCAGCCGTGAGCTGAACATCCAGCCGACGCTGACGATCCGGCCGGGCTTCCCGGTCCGCGTGATCCTCACCCGCGACTTAGTGCTCGAGCCGATCTCAGGCCCGGCGCGATGACGACTGGATTGAAGCTTGGTCCCCTCGCCGACGAGAAGCCGGTGAAGCTCACCGTCGAGCTGCCGGCGGGCCTGTTCCGGGACCTGACCGCCTATGGGGAGATCCTGGGACGCGTCGAGAGCTCGGCCGGCGGGCCGGTCGAGCCGGCGCGGCTGATCGTGCCGATGCTGCAACGGTTCATCGCCACCGATCGCAGGTTCGCCAAGGCGCGGCGTTCGTCAGGTTCAAAAGGTCAGGAATAGGCCCCGGCGAACGTGCATCAGGCGCAGCGCCGATGGCTGAACGTGGGAGCCAGGGCAGTCCGCCACGGAATCGGCCAGCGGCCGTGGCTGTGATCCGGTGTAAGCTGATCGTAGCTTCCGGATCGCCACCGATCGGCAAGCACTAAATTCCGCCCCGCCGTTCAAACGGTCGTGAACGCGGCATGACGTTCGCCGATCACACGGAAGAAGCGCTGCAGGGCGGGATTATCATTGTCCTCCCTCCATGATGCCCAGAAGTCGACGTGGGAAAGTCCAGTGGCGTCGTGGAGTTCGCGAAACACGACCCCAGGATAGCGCATGTCAATCGCAGTCTCAGCCAGTAGCGTCGCATAGCGGCCCATCGGCACGAGGTTCAGGAGATTCTCCCGGCTGACGTCGTGCATGATGATGTTGTTCGGGGGCTGCCCTGGGTCTCGAAGTCGGGCCCGCAGCAATTCGCTAGCGTGCGGACCCGGGTCACTCTGGGTGAAGATGAAGGTCTCGTGCCGAAGATCCTGCCAATAGATCCGTTCGGCTTTAGCCAGCGAGTGGTCGTCGGGCAGCGCCACCATCAAACGCTCAGGCCAGAGATGACGCCGGCTGAGCTTGTCGCCATGCAACATGATCGGCACGACAGCGACGTCGATGGTGCGCGACGCGAGTCCCCGGGTGAGCGCGTCGAAGCCAGCCTCAACGACCCGCAGCTCGACGTCAGGGAAGCGCTTGAAAAAGTCTTGCAGGATTGCGCGTAGGTTCCCCATCGACAGCGCGGTGCTCAAGCCGATGGCGAGCCTCCCAGCCTCACCTTTAGCGACCGACCTTGCGTTGCTGGTCAACAGATCTATGTCATCAAGGATGCGGCGCGCCGTCCGGGCGAATTCGATCCCCGCCGGTGTGGGGACGGCGCCGCGCTTCGTGCGTTCGAACAGGGGCACGCCGAGGCGCTGTTCCAGCAATAGAATGCGTTTGCTCAGAGTGGTCTGACGCACACGAAGAGCCTGAGCGGCTTGTCTAAAGCTGGGGGACTCGGCCGCGATGACCGCGTAACGCAACTGGCGAAGCTCGAACGGCGCCATTTGGTGCTACTAAGCCTGTTCGATTACGGACTTGGGCGACTGCGGGGCAGCAACCTCCTCACACGCCCGCAGGAAGGTTTCGGCCCTCAATTCCATCCGATGGATTGCTTCACGCTCAGCCAGGCGCCCCTGTTGGCCGCAGCCAGCGGACTTGGCGCTGGCGACAGCGAACTCAAGTCGTGCCAACGCCAGGCGCGCCTGATCGAAGAAGCAGGCGCCGGCCAGGGTCGGACGCACGCCGCGCGGGCGGCGCTCGAACAGGGAGACTCCGAGCTTCTCTTCCAGCACTCTGATCCGATGGCTGACTGCGGATTGACGCACGCCGAGCACCGCCGCCGCGCGTCGAAAACTGAGCTGTTCGGTGACGACCAGTGCTTGATAGATCGAGACCATGTCGACCACTGGCGCTCCGGTGTCCTCTGCCTCCGTCTTTGATCGGGAAGATTTCAAGCGGACATCCACAACGCGGAAGCGGTCTTGGTTAACGACCGGCGTCCTAGAGGACATCCACCGACGATCAGTAGGATCGCAAGTCTAGCCGATAGACGCTAGCAGTCGCTCCGGCGAATAGGCTGGTCTTTTCGTCGTCGGCGTAGCCCGAACGGTACCCATTTCACCTAAAAATGCTCTATCGCTCGCCGCTCATCCCGAATCTCGCTCCGGTCCTCGGCACGCTCAAGGTG
>JAMFTA010000101.1 GCA_026225565.1 Caulobacter sp.
CCCCGACCTATTGCGCGACCAAGGCGGCGATCCACTCCTACACCGTGGTCCTGCGTGATGTGCTCAAGGGTCAGGTGGAGGTGATCGAGCTGGCGCCGCCCGGCGTGCAGACGGACCTGACGCCCGGCCAGGCCAGCCGTCCGGGCTATATGGGCCTGAACGAATTCGCCGACGAGGTGATGAGCTTGCTGGCCCAGCAACCGACGCCGCCTGAAATCCTGGTTGAGCGCGTGCGCGGCCTGCGTAACGCCGAGGCCGAGGGCTGCTTCGACCAGACCGTGATTACGCTGAACGATTTCGCGCGGCGGGCGCGGGAAGCGCAATAGGCGGCGGGCCGTCCTTTATCCTAGACCATCAAATCGGCGCTGACGGGCGCATGGTCCGACGGGCGCTCCCAGGCGCGCACGTCGTCGTGCACCCGGGCGGCCACCGGCCCCGCCGCGCGGGCGGCGGCGGTCAGCACCGGCGAAGCCCACAGGTGGTCGAGCCGAAGGCCCCGGCCCGAGGCGCGAAAGTCCGCCGCGCGATAGCTCCACCAGCTGAACAGCTTTTGCGGATCGGGGATGGCTTCGCGGACAAGATCGGTGAAACCCAGCGAGGCCTTCAGCGACGCCATGGCGGCGATCTCCGCCGGCGTGTGGCTGACGATGCGCGACATGTATTTGTGGTTCCAGACGTCATGTTCGCCGGGCGCCACATTCAGGTCGCCGGTGATCAGGATCGGCGCCCTGGGGTCGCGCCTACCCATGTCGGCCGCCAGCCGCTCGAAGAAGTCGAGCTTGTGGTCGAACTTCGGGTTCAACTCCCGGTCGGGAACGTCGCCGCCGGCGGGGATGTAGAAGTTATGGATCTCCACCCCCTCGACGATGGCGCTGACGCCCCGCGCCTCGCCCCGCTTGCAGAGGTCCAGCACCGGGCCGGGGGTGATCGGCAGGCGGGAGGCTGTGGCCACCCCGTGCCAGCCCTTCTGGCCCTTGATGGCCAGGTGCGGCAGGCCCATGTCCACGAAGGCCTGGGCGGGAAATTCGCCGTCCCGGCACTTGATCTCCTGCAGGCAGATCACGTCCGGCTGATGCTCGGCGACGAAGCGGGCGACCTGCTCGGCGCGCAGCCGGACCGAATTGATGTTCCAGGTGACGATGCGGAGTTTCATGCTCCGCCCTTATCCCATGGCGCGGGATGCGGCCATACACGGCTGACAGCACGCAAAGATTCGCCCGGTCGCGGGGGAACGACCGGGCGAAAAGGTTGATATCGCCTCCGCCGGGAGGGGATAGATCCGGCTTCGGCCGGGCGGCGCCAAATAAATAGTCGCCACCCCTACGTGTGATAAATGACACTAACCCCGGTTCTTTGCAAGGGGTGGCGCGAACTTATTTGCCTGTGTCTGAAACGCAACATTATGGGCGGCCGATATGAGGCTTTGGATCGCGCAAAACGAACAGATTGGGATCCAGGGTGGCGGTCTCGGTGAGGGCTCCGAGTTTCACCTCGGTTCGCTGTCCTTGAGCGTCGATCACCGACCAGCCGTTCAGCGCGACGGGGTGGTCGGTGAAGCTCATGCTGATGCGGCCTTGGGCTTGCTTGCGCCCATCGCGCGCGGCGATGACGAAGCCGTCCTTGCTCTTGTCGACCGCCGTGATCACCACCCCTTGATCGAGCCGGACATTCTTGGCCAAGAGCAGCACCAAGGGCGTCTGCCCGAGCGGGTACTGATCGAAGCTCTTCAATCGGCTATCGTAGACGGAGACGTTATAGCCGTCGGCGACCACCAGGAGCTGCGCCGGCGGGTCGTACTGAAACCGGGCCTTGCCGGGACGCAACATGTAGAAGGTCCCGGTGGAGACCTGGCCCTTGGCGTCGGTCTGGGTGAACTTGCCCTGCACGCCCTTCAAGGCCTGGATATAGCCGGCGGCCTGTTGCACCAGCGCCTGGTCGGCGGGAGAGAGGGGCGCTGTGGGCGCGTCGGCGGCCAGGGCCGGGGCGGCCACAAGGACGGACGCCATGATCATCACGGTCAGAGCGGAGCGGCGACTATGCAAGCTGGATCCTCGGTTCGACTGAAGCCGGACCTTGAACCAGAGTCGTGGCGAGATCACGCCCAAAGGGCGCCGCGCCGCCCACTGAGCCGCCCTAGCCGCCGTAGAAGAAGCGCTCCTCGACGATCTTGCCGTCCTTGATCGTGTAGAGGGCGTGCTCATCCATGCTCATGCGCTGGCCGCTCTCCCTATTGGTGATGTCGATCTTGAAGCGGACGGTGAACTGGTCGCCGTTGAGATAGGGGCCTTCGACTTCGGCGCTGTGGACCTCATGGGCGTTCGCCCACCACTCGCCCTTGGCGCGGGCGGCGGCCTTGCCGTGGGAGGCCGGGTCCTGGCCTGGCGGACCGCCGGCTTCCACGGAGACCACGTCGTCGGCCCAGTATTTCTCGCCAGACTCGCTGAATTTTCCGGCCTTGCACAGGGCCACCAGATCTTTCGCCACGTCAGCGGTGCTCATGATTTTATCCTCCCGGTTTAGCGCCGGTGAGAACTAAAGCAGAACAAGATGACATCTTCAAGACGATAGAAGGAGAGCTGCGCTTGAATCTACGGCGGCGGCCCGGCCAAAATATCCCGCTTGCCGGCATGGTTGGCGGCGCTGACCACGCCCTCGCGCTCCATCTTCTCGATCAGGGAGGCGGCGCGGTTATAGCCGATCTGCAGGCGGCGCTGGATGTAGCTGGTGGAGGCCTTGCGGTCGCGGGTGACCACGGCCACGGCCTGGTCGTAGAGGTCGTCGCCCCCTCCTGAATTTGGGCCGCCGCCCATGCCGTCCCCATCGCCGCCCTCGTCCTCGTCCGGCGCTTCGGTGACGGCGTCCAGGTAGTTGGGCTCGCCCTGGTCGCGCAGGAACTTGGCCACGTCCTCCACCTCCTGGTCGGAGACGAAGGGGCCGTGCAGGCGCGTCACCCGCCCGCCGCCGGCCATGTAGAGCATGTCGCCCTGACCCAGGAGCTGCTCGGCGCCCTGTTCGCCGAGGATGGTGCGGGCGTCGATCTTGGAGGTGACCTGGAAGCTGATCCGCGTGGGGAAGTTGGCCTTGATGGTGCCGGTGATCACGTCCACCGAGGGGCGTTGGGTGGCCATGATCAGATGGATCCCGGCGGCGCGGGCCATCTGGGCCAAGCGCTGCACCAGGCCTTCGATGTCCTTGCCGGCCACCATCATCAGGTCGGCCACCTCGTCGATCACCACCACCAAAAAGGGCATGGGCTCGGGGCGTAGCTTCTCAGACTCGTAGATCGGGCGTCCCGCGTCGTCGAAGCCGGTCTGCACCGTGCGCTCGAAATGCTCGCCCTTGGCCGCCGCCTCCCGCGCCCGCTCATTATAGCCGCCGATGTTGCGAACCCCGATCTTGGACATCAGGCGATAGCGGTCCTCCATCTCCCGCACCGTCCATTTCAGGGCGACGATGGCCTTCTTCGGGTCGGTGACCACGGGGGCCAGGAGGTGGGGGATGCCGTCGTAGACGCTGAGCTCCAGCATCTTCGGGTCGATCATGATGAAGCGGCACTCTTCGGGCGACAGGCGGTAGAGGATCGACAGGATCATGGCGTTGACCCCCACCGATTTGCCCGAACCGGTGGTGCCGGCGATGAGCAGGTGCGGCATCCGCGCCAGATCGGCGATATAGGGCTCGCCGCCGATGGTCTCGCCCAGCGCCATGGGAATGCTTGGCCCGGTCTTCTCGTATTCCGAGGAGGAGAGGAGGTCGCGCAGATAGACGGTCTCGCGCCGCTGGTTGGGCAGTTCGATGCCGATGGCGTTGCGCCCCTGCACCACGCTCACGCGGGCGGAGCGGGCGCTCATGGAGCGGGCGATGTCGTCGGAAAGCGAGATCACCCGGCTGGACTTCACCCCGGCGGCCGGCACCAGCTCATAGAGGGTGACCACAGGGCCGGGGCGGATCTGGTCGATCTGGCCCTTGACGCCGAATTCGCCGAGCACGGTCTCCAACAGGCGGGCGTTTTGGCGCAAGGCCGCCTCGTCGATGGAGTGCTCGCGGGGCTTGGGCTTGGCCAGCATGGCCAGCTCCGGCAGCTGAAAGCCGCCCGGATGCACGAACTCGAAGGTCTTCTGGTTTTCGCGGGATTCGCGGCCCGAGGCTTTGGTGGCCTTGATATTGGCCACCAAGGGCGCGATCGGGATGGTGGAGACGGGGAAGGGAGCCTCGCCGTCATCGTCCGGGTCGACCGCCGGATCGGTCTGGATCGATTTGGGCGCCGGCTTGACCACGGGCGGCGCGCGCTCGGGTTCAGAACGGAAGCGCCCCGCCGCCGCGCCGGCGGCGCTCCGCCCGCCCCAGGCCGCCCAAGCGGCGGCGTTGGCGAAATCGCTGCGCTTCAGCCCGGCCGCCCAGATCAGAGTCGCCGCCGCGCTGCAGCCCAAGAGCAGGGCCGCGATCAGCCGCGCGCTCGGCAGGCCGGCCATGGCCATGGGCGTTGAGATCACCTGCAGCACCCCGTCGCCCCAGAAGCCGCCCAGCCCCGCCGCCAAAGGCCAGGCCGCCGGGGCGCGCGGTGCGGCCAGCGTCGCCGCTAATAAAACGATCCCCAGCGCCGCCAGAGCCGACCTCAGCCGCAACTGGCTGCGCCAGCCGCGCGGATCGCGCGCCAGGGCCCGGCTAAAGCCGGCCACCAAGAGCACCACCGCCGCGATCCAGGCGGCGAGGCCGAGCGACTGCATCCCGGTGTCGGCCAGCCGCGCGCCAAACCCGCCCAGCATGTTGCGAGCGGCTTGCGAGGATGCGGTGTTCCAGCTCGGATCGTCGGCGTGATAGGTGGCCAGGGCGGCCACGCTCACCGCGCCAGCGGCGGCGCACACGCCCCCGCGAAAGCGACAGGCCGCGTCGTGGTCCCAGAGTGCGCGCGTACCGAACCACACCGGGCGCCAAACACCGCCCCGCGCCCGCGCCTGCGCATTCACGGGTCCCCGTGAGTTTCGCCCACCGCCTCGCAACTGAGCCGCCGCTCCCGCCATCGCCATCTCCGTAAACCAGGCCGGACTCTGGCGGATGAGCGTTAAGGGCGCGTTTACCGTGACGCCTCTGCTGGACGGATCGGCCGGGGTGGGGGACAAGACCCCATGGAAACTTCCTCTTCCCGCGACGTGGTGATCGTCGGCGGCGGCGTCACCGGCGCCACCCTGGCCTTGGCCCAGGCCGGGCTCGAGGTGGTGTTGATCGACGCCCAGCCGATGAGCGCCGTGCTGACGCCGGATTTCGACGGCCGCGCCTCGGCCATCGCCGCCGCCTCCATGAACCAGTGGCGGGTGCTGGGGATCGCCGAGGAGCTCTTGGCGGTCGCCCAGCCGATCCGCTCCATCCTGGTCACCGACGGCGCCGCGCCGGGCGCGACCGGGCGCGGGATCGGCGCCGGCCTGCTGCGCTTTGACGCTGAGGATCTTGGGGATGCGCCCGACACGCCTCTGGGGTTCATGGTCGAGAACCGCCACATCCGCGCTGTGGTGGGCCAGGCCCTGGCGACGGCGAAGGTGCAGATCGTGGCTCCGGCGCAGGTGCTGGCGATCGATGTGGACGTCAAGGCGGCCCGAGTGCGGCTGGCGGACGGCCGCGTCTTCACCGCGCCCCTGGTGGTGGGGGCCGAGGGCCGCCGCTCAGGCGTGCGCGAGGCGGCCGGGATCAGGACCTATGGCTGGAGCTATGGCCAGAGCGGCGTGGTGGCGACGGTGGCCCTGTCCGAGCCCCACGACGGCGTCGCCCACGAGTATTTCCTGCCCGGCGGGCCTTTAGCCATCTTGCCGCTGACCGGACAAAGGGCCAGCCTGGTGTGGACGGAAAAAGCGGCGTTGGCGGAGGCCCTGGTCGCGGGCTCGGTGGAGGCGTTCGAGGCCCATCTGGCGCGGCGCTTTGGCGATCGCCTGGGCCCTGCCCGGCTGATCGGCTCGCGCTTCAATTTCCCCTTGGCCCTACAGCTGACCGAGCAGATCGTCGGGGCCCGCACCGCCCTGATCGGCGACGCCGCCCACGCCATCCACCCCATCGCCGGCCAGGGGCTGAACCTCGGTCTCAAGGACGTGGCGGCCCTCGCGCAAGTGATCGTCGAGGCCCGGCGGCTGGGGGAGGACTGGGGTTCGGAACTGGTTTTGGAGCGCTACGCCCGCTGGCGCCGCTTCGATGTGGCGGCGGTGGCGGCGGCGTCCGACCTCTTCACTCGCCTCTTCTCCAACGACATCCCCGTGCTGCGGGCGGTGCGGGGGGCAGGGTTGGCGCTGGTCAACCGTATCAAGCCGGCGCGGCGGCTGTTCGTGCGCGAGGCGGCGGGGGTGGTGGGGGATCGGCCGCGGCTGCTGATGGGGGAGCGGCTTTAGGCCAGCATCGTCGTTGACGCAGGGAGCGCCGAATCATGATGGCGCAATAAACGGTCAAGCCAGCAGGAAGGCGTCCTATCCGGCCAGACCCGCCCTTAAGTCCATGGAGGAAATGGTCGGCGAGCGTCTGAGGCTGTCAAGGCTGGGCCGAAGGCCCACCGCTGCGCGGCGCGCGAAGCGCGGCCTTGACAGCCGCAGACGCCATCGCCGTATCGTTCCACCATGGGCCTTAGGGGCTGTTGGAACCACGGGCTTCCGATCAGCGGCCCTTCTCCCCGGGGGTTCGAAGCAATGTCTTCGTCGACCGATACTCACGATACAAGGCGATACATCTGTCTACTCGCGCCCCCCGATTTCTCCACCCCCGCCAAAATGGGCTTATAATGCCGGATGGATGCACAAAGGTCCCAGGCGCTTGTGAAATCAGCTGCTTGCTTTGAGCGCTCCCTGGCGCGCTCAGCGCCGACTGACACGCGTTCCGCCGCCCGTTCGGCGGTGAAGGGCAGGGTGTTCGATAGAAGCGATCGAGTCCAAGCGATACGGACGATCGAAATGCAGGGCCGTTTCGCCGACTCCACGATGTCTCCAAAAGCCTGCCCTATTCACCCTTTGCCGATGGGAAAATGTCCACTGTGGACACGCCCCCCGGCGCGGTACGCGGCGCCTCACATAAGGCTATCTTTATATCTACATTGCCCATTAAGGGCGCGCTCGCTATAGCTGCGCCACACATGCAAGGAGCCAGGGCCGTGGCCGACTACATCATCCGTGACATCTCCCTCGCCGCCTATGGCCGCAAGGAAATCGACATCGCTGAAACCGAAATGCCCGGCCTGATGGCCGTGCGCGAGGAGTTCGGGCCCACGCAAACCCTGAAGGGCGCCCGCATCGCCGGCTCCCTGCACATGACCATCCAGACCGCGGTCCTGATCGAGACCCTGCAGGCCCTGGGCGCCGACGTGCGCTGGGCCTCGTGCAACATCTTCTCCACCCAGGATCACGCGGCCGCCGCCATCGCCGCCACCGGCACCCCGGTGTTCGCCATCAAGGGCGAAACCCTCACCGAGTACTGGGACTACGCCCACAAGATCTTCGAATGGGCCGACGGCGGCTATCCCAACCTGATCCTCGACGACGGCGGCGACGCCACCCTGCTGTGCGTGCTCGGCCCCAAGGCGGAGGCCGATCCCTCCGTGCTCGATCACCCCGCCAATGAGGAGGAGGAAGCCCTCTTCAAGGTGATGAAGCGTTACCTGAAGGAAAAGCCCGGCTTCTACTCGGCCATCCGCGCCGCCTGCACCGGGGTGTCCGAAGAGACCACCACGGGGGTTCACCGGCTCTATCAGATGGCGGAAAAGGGCGAGCTGCCCTTCCCGGCCATCAACGTCAACGACAGCGTCACCAAGTCCAAGTTCGACAACCTCTA
>JAMFTA010000102.1 GCA_026225565.1 Caulobacter sp.
AGCGGGCCAAGACGATTCTGAAGGTCTCCAGCGAGATCGTTCGCCAGCAGGACGCCTTTTTGGCCTTCGGGGTGGAGCACCTGCGCCCCCTGAATCTGAAGACCGTGGCCGATGCCATCGGTATGCACGAATCCACCGTCAGCCGCGTCACCTCCAATAAATATGTCTCGACCCCCAGGGGCGTGTTCGAGCTGAAGTTCTTCTTCACCTCCTCCATCGCCTCCTCCGATGGAGGGGCCTCCCACTCGGCCGAGGCGGTGCGCCACAAGATCAAGGTCCTGATCGACGGCGAGCGGGGGGGCGAGGATGTGCTCTCCGACGACCGCATCGTCGATATCCTGAAAGAGACGGGGATCGACATCGCCCGCCGCACCGTGGCTAAATACCGCGAGGCCATGCGGATTCCCTCGTCCGTCGATCGGAAGCGGCGACTGAAGCAGGCTTGTTAACCGCCTGAGGCGTCCTGTCTCACTGAACTTCCGTCCGAAGGCGGCGTTTTCTAAGCGGTACGCCGCGTGATTGTCGCGCGGCCTTGACACTTCAGCACGGCGGACACGCAATGCCCCTGACACAAGCGATCAAAACTTCGTCCAAGGATACGTCGATGGCGCTTCCGATGAATGTTCAGGTCTCGGGCAAGCATGTGAACGTCGGCGAGGCGCTACGACAGCGCATCATCGACGAGGTGATCGCCGGCATCGGCAAATATTTCGACCGGGGCGGGGATGCCGACGTATCGGTGGGTCGCGACGGGCACAGCTTCTGCGTCGACGTGGTGGTGCGCCTGCAATCGGGTCAGCAGCTGGAAGCGCGAGGGTTGGGGGTGGACGCCCATGCGGCCTTCGACGCCGCCCTGCACAAGCTGGAAACCCGCATCCGCCGCTATAAGCGCCGACTGAAGAACCACCACGCCCACCCGGGCGGCAAGGCGGCGACGGCGGAGATGGCCTCCTTGGTCGTGCTGCGCGCCGATGATGAGGGGGACTTCGACGAGGCGTGGGAGGACGACGCCGTGACCGGCGCCCCCGCCGCCATGATCATCGCGGAGACAGAGGCCACGGTGAAAACCATGCCCGTCTCCATGGCGGTGATGGAGTTGGATCTCTCCGACACGCCGGTGATTCTGTTTCGCAACGCCGGCCACGGCGGCCTCTCGGTGGTCTATCGGCGCAGCGACGGCAATATCGGCTGGATCGACCCCGAGCGAATGCCCTTGAAACAGGGCGCCTAGCGATCGCGCAGCGTCCGTAAAAGCGGCGCCGCGCCGGGCGATCCGATTAGTCGTCAACCAACTGTGATCATTCGCCACTAACGAGACCCTGGCGCGTTGAAGCGCATCGTGACTTGATGATTTGACTTCGATACGTCGGACTCGCAGGTGGGCTTCCATGGATATCGGCGACTGGTTGGATCGCTCTGCAATCGTCTATCGCTCAAGCGCGGACAGCAAACGCCAGGCGCTGTCCGTCGTGGCCGACGCGGCGTCCAAGGTGCTGAAGCTGAAGGCCTGCGACATCCTCGACGCCCTGGTGGAGCGGGAAGGTCTTGGCTCCACTGGGGTCGGACGGGGGGTGGCCCTGCCGCACGCACGCCTGAAAGGCATTGAGCGGATGCGGGCGGTGGTGGTTCGCTTGGAACGGCCCGTGGCGTTCGAGGCCGTGGACGAACAGCCTGTCGATATCCTGTTCGCCCTGTTCGCCCCGGAAAACGCGCAGACCGAGCATCTGCGATCCCTCGCGCGGGTGTCGCGTCTCTTGCGCCAGGGGGACGTTCGAGAACGCCTGCGTCAGGCCCGCTCGCCGGACGCCATCTATGCCGTGCTCAGCCGGGATTCCGAAGCCAGCGCCGCCTAACCCGCCATGCCCCTAACACGCCACGCCCATGCCTGAGCGGCGCTTGGGATGGCTTTGATCGGTCGATTCGTCTTCGCCGATATAGTCTCGGGTCAAGGGCGCGGCCTCCACCCGCTTGGTCAGCTGCAGTTGGAACACCATGTGGCCGCCATAGCGGAAGGCGATCTCCGACACCGCAAAGTAGAATTCGAACATGCGGCAAAAGCGCAGATCATAGTCCGCGGCGATCTCGTCCCACTGGGCCAGAAAGCGGGCCCGCCAATGCCTCAAGGTTTCGGCGTAGTGCAGGCGCAGGATCTCGACATCGGTGAGCCAGAGCCCGGCCCGCTCGATGGCTGGCAGCACCTCTGACAGGGCGGGAATATAACCGCCGGGGAAGATGTATTTGGCGATCCACGGATTGGTCACCCCCGGCTCGTCCCGCCGGCCGATGGAATGGATCACCGCCACCCCGTCATCCTTCAAGAGGCGTGCGACCGTGTCGAAATAGGCCTGAAAGTTGGGCTGGCCCACGTGCTCGAACATCCCAACCGAGACGATGCGGTCGAACAGGCCTTGGACGTCGCGATAGTCGCAAAGCTCAAAGCGCGCGTTGGCGCCCTCGGCGTCGGCGGCGACCCGGGCCTCGGCCCGCTCCTGGGCGACGGCCAACTGTTCGGTGGAGAGGGTGACGCCAAACACCTCGCCGCCGGGCACGCGCTCGGCCAGGGTCAGCCCCATGTCGCCCCAGCCGCAGCCGATATCCAGCACCTGCATCCCTGGCTCCAAGATCAGCTTGGCGGCGATGTGGGCCTTCTTGGCCGCCTGGGCGGCCTCCAGGCTCATGCCGGGCTCAGCGAAATAAGCGCAGCTATACTGCATGTCGGGATCGAG
Organism: Caulobacter sp.; assembly: GCA_026225565.1. Taxonomy (GTDB): domain Bacteria; phylum Pseudomonadota; class Alphaproteobacteria; order Caulobacterales; family Caulobacteraceae; genus CAIOYC01. Next base: position 2,727 of record JAMFTA010000102.1, read on the forward strand.
GAAGCGCCGGTAGAGGGCGTTGGATATATCGTAGTGGTGGCGCACGTTGCGGCGCGCGGACACCCGGCTGTTGATCTGGCGCAGATGGCGCAGCCACCAGAACCACGCCCGCTTGAAGAAGGGCTGGCGGAACTGGCGGTTTGGGTCGAAATCGAAGTTCCGGCCGAACAGGGCCAGCAATCCATAGATATTCCCGCGCTCCATCTCCAAAGCGCCGTCCATATAGCATTCGCCCACCGCCATGGCGGGTTCGGCGGCGAGGCGCAGGGGCGTCCGCCACCCGTTGAGCCGAATGGCGATCAGCTCGCCGGTCCCATCGCCGTATTCGGCGATCTTGCCATCGGGCATGGCGATCTGCAGGCGACCGACCTTGACGAAACGCCGGGCTAGGCTTTCAAGCACTGGCCCCTCCACAGTTGTTTCGGAGCCAGAATGCGCCCCGAAATTAACGAAATCCAGGGGGGCGATTTGGTTCCAAAACGTCCGCTAGTGGGTTTGCACGCACCGAATTTGGGGGTGGTCCGGAGCCGTGTAATTCAGAGTGTCGCCGGCGCCCCGCAACTCATAGCCCGAGCCGAGGTACCACATGCCCGAGCCCGGGTGCTGGGAGGGCAGTTCCGCCGTCCTATCCTTGGGCAGACGCAAGACGGCGGCGTCTTTGTCGTGATCGAACACTAGGCTGAGCTTGCTTCCGTCGTCGCAGTCGAAGCGGGCCGGGATGCGATGTCCCCCGCCGGTGGTCTCACAGGCGGATAAAAGCACGGCGAAGGCGGCGAGCGAGACGAAGACGCGAGCGTTCACGGAAGACCTCCAGAGTGTGAGCGCCATAATGGTCAAGTTTGCCGCGCCTTCAACGCCCGTCCGCATCGGGCTCGGTCTCTCCCACCGGATGCGGCGCCTGGACAATGGCTCGACGGGCCTTGAAAAAGCTTTTTAGCATGGCCGCGCTCTCCTCAGCCAAGACCCCGCCGACCACGTCGGGCCGCCAGTGGGTGGTGGGCTGATCGAACACCCGCGGGCCATGGATCACCCCGCCGCCTTTGGGATCTGAAGCCCCGAACACCACCCGCCCCACGCGCGCCTGGCTAATGGCGCCGGCGCACATGGCGCAGGGCTCAAGCGTTACATAGAGCCACAGGCCCGTCAGCCGGTAGTTGCCGAGGGTCCGCGCCGCCGCGCGGATGGCGCGGATCTCGGCGTGGGCGGTGGGATCGTGCAGGCCGATGGGGGCATTTCCAGCGCAGGCGACCACCTGGCCGGAGACCGGATCGAACACCACGGCCCCCACAGGGGTCTCTCCATCGATGGCTGCCGCTTGCGCCGCGTCCAGGGCGATGCGCATGGTGGAAAGGTCATGGTCGATCACAACGAACACCCAAGCCCCGAAGATTTGCTCGGTCAATCCTCTCCCGCCGCGCCCGATGAAAAGGACGACGATTTCGGTGAGGAAAGACGACTTCGCGGTGATTTCAGCGACGACAATGGCGACAGCGATGACGACAACGGCGACCCCGAGCTCGTTGATGACGACCTCGACGACGATGTGATCGTGGAAAAGGCGGAAACCGGCGGCGAGCGGGTGGCCAAGGCCCTGGCCCGCGCCGGCGTCGCCTCGCGCCGCGAGGTGGAGCGGCTGATCACCGAGGGGCGGGTGGCCCTGAACGGCGTAGTGCTCACGACGCCTGCGGTGAAGGTCGGCCCCGCCGACGTGCTCACCGTCAACGGCAAGCCGGTGTCCAAGGCCGATTCCACGCGGGTGTGGCGCTATCACAAGCCGGTCGGCCTCATGACCACCCACAACGACCCCAAGGGCCGCCCGACAGTGTTCGCCCACCTGCCGACCGATCTGCCGCGGGTGATCTCGGTCGGGCGCCTCGATCTCAATTCCGAGGGCCTGCTGCTGCTCACCAACGACGGCGGCCTGACCCGGGCGTTGGAGCTGCCGGCCACTGGCCTGATGCGCCGCTATCGGGCGAGGGCCTATGGCCACACCGACCAGGCCAAGCTCGACCGGCTGATGAACGGCATCACTGTCGAGGGGGTGGTCTATGGCCCCATCGAGGCCAAGCTCGACAAGGTGCAGCACAAGGGCGGCGCTGGGGGAGGCGACGGGCCGGAGGCCGACCGCAAGGCCCCCGCCAATCTTTGGATCACCGTCACCCTCTCGGAAGGCAAGAACCGGGAGGTGCGCCGGGTGCTGGAGGCCCTGGGCTTGGTGGTCAACCGGCTGGTGCGCCTGTCCTACGGCCCGTTCGCGCTGGGAACCCTGGCGGTGGGCGAGGTGGAAGAGGTCGGGCCTCGGGTGATCCGCGAGCTTCTCTGCGACTATATCTCCCCGGAAAACCTGCCCACCGGCGACCGCACGGTCGGACCGATCACCGCCTCTCGCGCCAAGGGAGCTCCCGCCCCGACCGGCCGGCGCGAAACCGGCGCCGCCGGCGAGACCTTAAAGTCGGTCTACAAACCCGGCTGGGCCAGGCCGAAGAAGAAACCAGTCATCGTCCGCGGCAAGCGACCCACCCGCGCCGCCGGCGCCAAGGCGCCCAAGGAAAACTGGCGCGGCGACCGTCCTGCTGGCGTCGAGGAGAAGCGAAAGCACTACGTCATCGCGCCCAGCGGCGACACCCGGGCCCTGCCCAAGGGCGGCGCCCGCCAGCCCCCGCCAGCCCGGGCGGCGCCCGAACGCGCCGCGCCCAAACCCGGCGCGCCTTCCCGAAGCGCCAAGCCAGGCGTGGACGGCGCCGCCGCCTCGGCGCGCACCCATAGGCCCGGCAAGAACAGCGGCCCCTACCGCGCAACGGTCAAAGGTCCCCGGCCGCCCAAACGCCCGCCGAGCGGCGGCGGCCCGCGCCGTTGAGCTGAGATTCCCGGATGAGGATCATCTCCGGCCGCTTTCGCGGTCGCATCATCGTCGCGCCGCCAGGGCAGACGACGCGTCCAACCTCGGATCGGGCGCGCCAGGCCCTGTTCGACGTACTCGCCCACGCCCCTTGGGCGCCCGATCTGGAGGGACTGCGGGTCATCGATCTGTTCGCCGGGTCGGGGGGGCTGGGGCTTGAGGCCCTGTCTCGGGGCGCGGCCTTTTGCCTGTTCGTTGAGACCGACGAGACGGCCCGCGGCGCCATTCGCGAGAACATCGACGCCTTGGCGCTTTTTGGCGAAACCCGCGTGCATCGCCGCGACGCCGCCGATCTAGGCCTGCGCCCCGCCAGCGCCGGCGGCGCCTTCGATCTGGCCTTTTTGGACCCGCCTTACGCCCAGGGCCTGGGCGAGCGGGCCATAGCCGAGCTGGTCAAGGGCGACTGGCTGGCGCCGGGCGCCCTAGTTGTGTTCGAGCGCGGGGCCGACGAGCCCGATCCCGACGCGCCCGGCTTCACCTTCCTGGACGCCCGCGCCTGGGGCGCCGCGCGGGTGGTGTTCCTGCAAGCCGCCTAGTAGGCGCGGTCGGGACGGGCGAAGGCGCGCAGCAGGCCCATGGCCAAGAAAGTTAGGGCCGCCGGCAACAGCGCCCAGGGCGACAACAGCCCCGCCGCCGCCGTGGTCACCCCCCAGCCGAGGCCCAGGGCCAGTTCGGCCAGCGCGCCTAGCATCGATCCGCCCCGCCGATTGCGGAAGGACTTCCTGGGGGCGGGCTTTTCGAACCACAGATTGACCAGCCCCGATGCGGCGGCTGAAGCGCCCGCGCCGAAGATGGCGCAGACGCCGATCCAGGGCGTCAGCCACAACAGCGCGCCGAGCGGCAAGGAGAGGAGAATCGCCACCGGGATCATGGTGGCCACAAGCTTGGCTCGTCGCACCAGGCCCCCGTCCACGGGCGCGCAGGCCAAAAGCTCGGGCGCGTCCTCCGCCGAAATGGTGATCCAGGCGAGGCTGCCAGCCACCTGACCGGCCATGAAGCTCACCGCGCCCGCGCCCGCCGCCAGGCCGAAGGCGCTGGTCAGGCCTGGCGCGGCCAAACCGTGGTGGGCCTTGCGCACCAGAAGGAAGGTCATCGGCAGGACATAGAGGGTGCGCAGCAGCACCTGGGATAAAAGGGTCGGATCGCGGGCCAGGAGCCGCAGCTCCTTGCGCATCATGGTGAGGAAGACCCCGTCGCCGAACCCCTGGAGAGTGACGGGGCGCCGGCTGGTCCGCGCCGGGCCCGATCCCACGCCCGAGGCCGCCGAAGCGTCGGCGGCGAAACGGCGACCGAGGTTTGCGGCCACCCCGGAAAAGATCAGCACGGCGGCGCCGACAAAGACGATCAGCGGCAGGGGCTCGCCCATCGCGGCGCGGGCAGGCCAGGACAGGAGGCCGCCGGGGTCGAAGGCGCCGCTCTGCGTCCAGCGGATGATCCCGCCGAACGCTCCGCGACCGCCATCGGGCAGGAAATTACGCCCCTGGCTGATCAGGAAGAAGGCCGCGCCGATGACGGCGGCCAGAAGCTGCCCCACGGTCCGGGTGGTTCGTGGGCCGACCAACTTGAATAGGCCCATGGCCAGGCTGAGCCCCGCCGCCGCCGCCAAGAGGGCCACGGCCGCCAGCACCAGGTAGCCGGCGAGCCAGCGCGGCTGGCCCAGGACCGCCAGGGGCGCGACCACCGGCGTCAGAAAGAGGGCGAAGAACAGATAGGGAGTGGCGGCTATGCTCGCCGCGCGCACTGTCAGCACCCGCCCTGGCGGCACAGGGGAGGAGAGCAACAGGTCCAGGTCGCCCCGCTCGAAAAAGGCCATGGCGGCGGCGGCCAGGGTCTGGGACAGGATCAGGGTGAAGAGCACGGCAAGGCCGCCGTCCAGACCCACGATCAGGGCGGCGTTCGGGCGAACGGGGATGTGGCGAAGGGCCATGGCCACGGGCAGGCCGCCAAAGACGGTCCCCGCCACCAGGAGGGCGGCGACGAGGGCGACGCTGCGCAGGCCGCCCTTGCGCCCAGTTATGGCGCGGATGTTCAGCTTCAGCTCATGGCAAAGCAGCCAGGGGGTCGATCCCGAGGGCAGGAGGAAGACGCTCACGCCTCTTCGCCCCCCACCAGCTGCAGGAAGACATCCTCCAAGGTGCCGTCCGCGTCTCCCTTATCGCCAGTCAGGGCGCCCGCCCGCGCCCGAAGCTCGCCAAGGGTGCCTTCCGCGCGCAGTTTTCCGCCCTGGATGATGCCGATCCGGTCGGCAAGCCGCTCGGCCACTTCCAGGATGTGGGTGGTGAGGATGACCGTGGCCCCAGCCTGCACCCGCGCCTGCAGCAGGTCCTTCACCTGGCGCGCCACGGCGGCGTCGAGGCCGGTGAGGGGCTCATCGAGAATCAGAAGTTGCGGATCGTGGATCAAAGCCCCGGCGAGGGCGGCCTTCTGTTTCATGCCGCGGGAGAAGCCTTCGCAGCGCTGATGGCGCTGATCCCAAAGATCGAGCCAGCGCAGCAGCTCCTCCGCCCTGGCCCGGGCTTTGGCGGCGCCGACGCCCCAGAGGCCGGCCACGAACTGCAGATATTCCAGGGGCGTCAGCTTGTCGTAGAGCATCGGCTCGTCAGGCAGCCAGGCGATCAGCCGCTTGGCGGCCAGGGGGTCGGCCAGGGCGTCGACGCCAAACACCGAGATCGAGCCTGCGTCGGGCTTCAAGAGGCCCGCCACCATCCGCAGAGTGGTGGTCTTGCCCGCCCCATTAGGACCGAGCAGGGCGTAGAATTCCCCCGCCCGAACCGTCAGGTCGAGGTCGTCCACCGCGGGTTTGGCGAAGACCTTGCGCAGGCCCCGAAGCGCAAGCGCGTCACCGCTCACCCGCAGGGCTCGTGTTGGAGAATCATGGGGCATATCCGAGGCGAAAGGGTCTGGTCATCTAAGCCGCCTTGGGGCGGTTAGGCTAGCCGCCTATGGCGTGCAGGGATGCGCCGTGGGCCTTCAGCCAGGCGCGCGCCGGGCGGTGGTCGCCGAAGACGCCCTTCACCACCGCCCAATAGGCGGGGGAGTGGTTGGCCTCGATCAGGTGGGCGACCTCGTGGGCGGCGACGTAATCGAGGATCCACGGCGGGGCCAGGATCAGCCTCCAATTATAGCGGATGCGCGCCGGCTCGCCCCCAAGGCCCTGGCGGCAGGACCCCCAGCGCATCCGCGCGTCCATCACGGCGATATCCGGCATGGGCTGATCGAGGGCTGAGGCGTAGTGGGCGGTGCGCGCCGTCACATGTTCCAGAGTGGCGGCCTTCAGCACCCGCACCGCCGCGCGGGCATAGGCGTCTGCCTCGCCTGAGGCCATCAGCCGCAAGGGCTCATCGTCCTTCGCCGGAATCAACCGTCCCTTGATCCGCATGGCGGCGCGCTCCAGCCGGCAAGGGGCCCCGCCCACCATGATAGTCCGACCGGGGGCGAGGGGCTGAGGGGCGGGCAGGGCGTGAAGCTGGGCGGCGATCCAGCCGATGCGGCTCTGGGCGAACTTTACCGCGTCGTTCAGACGGCGGGGACTGGGCGCGGTCGCCACCACCTCGCCTCGGGCGGCGTCGACTCTAAGGCTCACCCGGCGGGCGCGAGCGTTGACCCTGAGGCGGATCGGAGCATCGCCGATGAGCACGACCGCGCCGTCGCTAAGCTTGATCGCCGGTCGCCCGAGCATCAGGCGCGCCTCGCCAACCGCGCCGTCTCAGTGGCCGCCCGCACCCTCGTAATCGGCCGGGTCCAGGCGCTCGTCTTCGGGCGCCTCATGTCCGGCCAGCACGAAGCGGCGGGCGCAATAGCCGCACTCCACAAAGTGAGCCTCGCCCATCTCCAGATAGACGCGAGGGTGGCCAAGGGCGCCGTCGCCCCCGTCGCACCACAGGCGATGGCTGTCGACGACGATGACTTCCGGCGGCGCCGGCGGGATGGTCTGGGGCGGGATCGAGCGCATGAACGTCCAATGTCGGCGAGTGGGTGAGCGTCGGGCTTGAGCGTGGGGGCGGCGAGGCATACCTATGCGGCGCGGACGAAGGCGTCAATTCGGCGTGCTCCCCCGCACCCCCTGCAAGATCGCCCGAGCCTTCATGACCCTTCCTGACTATGCGATCGAGGCCAAGGGCCTCGTCAAGACCTATCCCGCCAGCAAGACTATGGCGGAAAAGAAGGCCCTGAAAGGTATTGATCTGGCGATCCCCCGGGGGTCCATGTTCGGGCTCTTAGGCCCCAATGGCGCCGGCAAATCCACCTTCATCAACATCCTCGCCGGCCTCTGCGCCAAGACCGCGGGCGAGGTGTCGATCTGGGGGACCAACATCGACCAGCATCCCCGCGCAGCTCGCGCCGCCATCGGGGTGGTGGCCCAGGAGTTGGCCGCAGACGTCTTCTTCACCCCCCGCGAAAGCCTGGAGACCCAGGCCGGTCTCTACGGCGTGCCCAAGGCCGAACGCCGCACCATGGAGATCCTGGGGGCCCTCGGCCTCGGCGACAAGGCCGACGCCTATGTGCGCGCCCTCTCCGGCGGCATGAAGCGGCGGCTGATGGTGGCCAAGGCCCTGGTGCACCAGCCGCCGGTCCTGATCCTGGACGAGCCCACCGCCGGGGTCGATGTGGAGCTGCGCCGCCAGCTTTGGGCCTATGTGCGCGAGCTCAACGCGCGGGGCGTGACCATCGTCCTCACCACCCACTACCTGGAAGAGGCGCAGGAGCTTTGCGACACCATCGCCATCGTCAACCACGGCCAGGTGGTGGCCTGCGAGCCCACCCGCCAACTGCTCGGGCGCCTGGACACCAAGGCGGTGGTGATCACCCCCCAGGTTCCGCTCACCGTCGTGCCGGACCTCAATGGCTTTGACGGGAAGCTCCGCCCCGACGGGCGCCTGGCCATCACCTTCAAGACCCAGGCCGCCAATGTGGAGGCGGTGCTCAGCGCCGTGCGCGCCGCCGGCGTCGGCATCAAGGACCTCTCTACCGAAGACCCGGATCTGGAGGACGTCTTCCTCGCCCTCACCTACAATGACCCCAACGCCCAGGACCCGACGCGGGAGCGAGCTTAGGCTTAGGCTTCAGTCCGGCCGGGTCGCCGGCGTCTCTTCCACGCGCGGTCCCTGAGCCTGGAAGACCGGTCCGCCGTTGTAAGAGAAATAGACCTTGCCCTGGCTGCGGGCGACATAGATGCGGTGGGCGCGGATGAAGTCAGCGCCCAGCAGCATTTGCGGGATGTCGGCGGTCGGCGCGAACCAGGCGGAACGTCGGCGTCGGCGGCGAATAGATCGGCGATCCCTAGCTTGGCGTTCTTGATGGTCTCATCGCCGATGGTAAGGGTAGGGAAGACGGCGATGAAGGTCTGAACAAGCATTGGCCTCCGGCCACGGCTTGGTCCGATATCGCGCACCCCGTTCCACTGGGGCGTCACCCCGGCGACCTGCGCCGCCCCGGTGTTGACGATCGAGGTGGGGGCGCTGCTGTCGATCTCGGCCAGGATGCGCTGACCGTTCAGCGTGACATAGACCTCTACCTTGCCAGGCGATTGCACCGACGCCAGGGGCGTCACGTCATAACGGCCGGCCCAATAGGCCACTTGATCGCCCACGCAATTTCCGGGCCGGAACAGGCGCACGACGCCGTTGGCGAAATCGAGTTCGAGATCATCCCGGCCCAGTAAATCCTCCCCCATCAGGCCGGCATATCGCTGCGAGCGCGGCGCTCTGCCGTTGATAAGAAGGTCGATGTTGTGGGCCGCCCTGCCGCCAAATCTGAATTCGTCGATAGCCGTCCGCTGCGACCTGCTGACGGCCCCGTAGGCTTTCAGCTCCTCCAACTCAACAGGCTTCAAGCCCATCGCCTCGACGGCCTCGGGGAAGAGAAGGGTGCTGGAGGACCCGGTGTCGACCGCGAGCCAGACCGGCTTTGCGTTGATCTCCCCATCGACCAGGGCCCGGCTGCCGTCCATCAGCACCTTGTACTCAGCGGTTTGCTGCAACTGGCAGGCCGCGGACGCCGCGCTCGCAAAACCCGTCGCCATGGCGACGACCGCCATGGCCGTTTGAAGTCGTCTCATTCCGCCCCCAGGCTTTGGCGACCTGAGCGTGCATCAGGAATTCAGCGCGCGCAAGGCGTTTTCCCACAGACACGCCGCCCACCATGCAGCGTTCGTCTAACCCCCGTCGATGAATCGCCCCAGCGACCCATA
>JAMFTA010000103.1 GCA_026225565.1 Caulobacter sp.
CTAGCTAAGCTGCCCCAAATGTCTGACTAGTCGTACCATGGTTACCAGAGAGCAGCTATATACGCTTGTTTACTGTCGACCTCTATCTGCAGCCGGTGGTCAGCCTGCCACAGCGGCGCACCGTCTTCTACGAAAGCTTCTCGCGTCTGCGCGACGAAAGCGGCCGCGTCATGATGCCCGCCGAATATCTGTCGGTGGCCGAGCCCGAGGGGCTGGTCTCCGCCATCGACAACCTCCTCCTCTTCCGCTGCGTGCAGATCGTGCGCCGCCTGGCCAAGAGCGACCGGAAGGTCGGGATCTTCTGCAACATCTCCCTGGCGTCCCTGGGCGACGAGGTCTTCTTCCCGCAGTTCCTGGAGTTTCTCGCCAAGAACAAGGACCTGGCCGGGGCGCTGATCTTCGAGCTGGGTCAGACCGCCTTTTCCGAGCGCGGCTCCACCGAGGCGCGCAACATGGCCAAGCTGGCCGACCTCGGCTTCCGCTTCTCCCTCGACAAGGTCAACGACCTGGAGCTGGACTTCGCCGACCTGTCCCGCGCCGACGTGAAGTTCCTGAAGATCTCCGCCGACGTGCTCTTGGATCAGTTGCTTGAGGTCGAGGGGCGGATGGCGCTCCGGACCATGCGCGACCTTCAAGCCTCGGACTTCGCCGCCCTCACCCGCCGCTATGGGGTCGAGGTGATCGCCGAAAAGGTCGAGGCTGAGCGCCAGGTGATCGACATCCTGGAGCTGGATATCGGCTACGGCCAAGGCCACCTCTTCGGCGAACCCCGCGCCATCCGCGACCAGGTGCTGGCGGAAACCGCGCCCCCGTCCGATTTCATGCAGGCGGCGCTCAGGCGGCGCACCGCGGGGGGGCGGTAGGGGTTTTCGGGCGATTGCCTCCCCGGGACCGACCGCATTCCATCAACCGGAAACGGGTCCTTTTTGCCCGCCGTTAGCCGCGGCATTGCGCGCCTAAGCTGTGCCGAATAAGCTCTCTCCTCAGTACCAGTCGGGGGAGAGAAATGGGGATGCGAGCAGCAATCTTGGCGGTCCTGGCCTTTCTTAGCCTGGCGCCAACGCTCCGAGCGGAGCCGCAGGCCCGCCCTTCCACGCCTGCACCCCTTGAAGCCTATGGCGCTCTTCCCGCCATCGATCACGTGGCCCTATCGCTCTCTGGGACGCGCGTAGCCTTTGTTTCCGAAAAGAAGGGTGACCGTCGCCTGTTTGTTCGCGAAATTGGCGGCGACGCCATAATGGCCCCAGAGCTCGGTGCTAGCAAAGTTCGTCGAGTCATGTTCGCAGGCGATGATATCGTTCTCGTTTCAGCGACAGTAACCATCAAAGATCGAGATCTGCATTATTACCATCCTTCTCACTATGAAATATTAAGCATCCTCATTGTTAACCTGAAGACCAAGACGATATCATACGCCCTTCAGGATATGCCGGCTCTTCTAAAATTGGTGACAGCTGACTATGGGCCCCGCCGTATCGATGGAAAATGGTTCGGCTTTTACTCTTCATACGACGATGGACTTTATCGCGTTGACCTGTCCACGTCGAAAACGCAGCGCGTTGCCGAAGAGGTCATGTGGCAGTCAGATTGGCTCATCGCGCCCGATGGTTCGATCGCCGCCCGCGCACGAAACAATCAGCAGATGCACGTGTGGAGTCTCACAAAACCAGACGGCGCCATCGTGGTAAAAGCTTGCACCACCGCAGACGGAACGGACCCAGAATTACTTGGTTTTGGAAGAACGACCGAGACCGCCCTGGTCCGCGAACGAACCACCGATGGCTACATCATCGAGGAATATCCCCTTTCGCCCAGCGCAAAGCCAACTGTTCTTCTGAATGGGGCCGAGCGCGACACGCTGTTGTTCGACCCTTTTGTGGGAACCTTCATTGGCACCCTGAATGACATAGATGCCAAGACCACGATCTATCAGCCAAGGCTGAACGCCAGATTGGCGGGCGTTCTGAAGGCGTTCCCGGGATTGCGCACCCGTCCCGTCTCCTTCACGCCGAATTTCGATCGAATGATCGCCCTTACCGATGGGGGCAATGACGATGGCACTTACTGGCTGGTGGATTTGACCACAGGAGCCGCCACCGAGTTATCCGACCGATACCCCGGTATTGCACCTGAACAGGTCGCTCAAACGCAGATTGTGAAATACACCGCATCTGACGGACTTAAAATGGAGGGGGTGCTGACCCGCCCTCTCAATGCAGCCTCCCAGCCGCCTGCGCTGGTGGTGATGCCGCACGGAGGACCGGTCGGGATCCGCGATGATCTGGGCTTCGATTGGTGGGCCCAGGCCTTCGCCTCCAGGGGCTATGCTGTCTTCCAACCCAATTTCAGAGGCTCGGGCGGATACGGAATCGCGTTCGAAAAAGCGAGCCAAGGCCAATGGGGCCGAAAGATGCAAACCGACATTTCCGATGGCGTTGGGGCATTAGCCTCCCAAGGGCTGGTCGATCCGAAGCGCGTCTGCATCGTCGGCGCCAGCTATGGCGGGTATGCCGCGCTGGCCGGCGTCACCTTGCAGCGGGGTCTGTACAAATGCGCCGTTTCGGTGGCAGGCATTTCCGATGTGGGCGAGCTTCTATCCCATCTCAACACGGATCAGACCGATCTCGGACGCTATCTCAAGGGACAGCTCGGAGCGGACTGGGCGGGGGCGGCGGAACTCCCCAAAATCTCGCCGCGCTACCACGCAGACCGTGCGACGAGCCCCATCCTAATCATACAAGGGACCGACGATACGGTTGTTGAGCCCCGTCAGGCTGAGTGGATGAAGGATGCCTTAGAGAAGAGCGGCAAGGCCGTGAAATATGTACCGCTGAAGGGTGAAGATCACTGGCTGTCGCGATCCGAGACGCGCACTCAGATGTTAAAAGAAAGCGTCGCCTTTGTGGAAAGCTACAATCCGTCCTAATGCTTTTTCGAAGAGCGCCGGCAGCGATACGCCCGCCGTCCGATTTCGCGTCCGGCGGCGTTGCGGCGGCGGGCGGGCGGACGATAAGCTGAGCGTCCACGATAAGGAGACGCCCCCTGTCGATTTCCCGAAACACCTCGCCGGATCGTCGCCGGCTGTTGCAGGGCTCCATGGCCCTGGGCGGCCTTTTAGGGCTCGGCGGCTGCGCCACGGCGGGCGGGGGCGCGTCGCAGACCGGGTTCGGGGCGCCGTCGCTGTTTCCCGTGCGAGCCGATCCGGATCGTATGTTCGACATCACTGTCTGTCTGCGCCCGTTCCGTGCGGCAGGGCCGCGCCTGGACGCCGAGACGGTGGGCGACGCCTTTGTTGTGCATAATTACGGCCATGGGGGCAGCGGCTGGTCCCTCTCCTGGGGATCGAGCGCCATCGCCGTCCGCAAGGCCATGTCCAAGAGCCCCAGGGCTGTGGCGGTGATCGGCGGCGGAGCCTTGGGCATGACCTCCGCCATCCTGGCCCAGCGCGCCGGCGCCGATGTGACCATCTACGCCCGCGAGTTCCTGCCCCAGACGCGCTCGGCGCGGGCGACCGGCAGCTGGACGCCGGATTCCCGCATCGCCCTATCCGATGTGGCGGCCCCGAGCTTTGGCGATCTCTGGGAGGAGATGGCCCGCACCTCGTTCAAGATGTATCGCAACTACCTGGGCCTGCCCGGCCGCCCGGTGGAGTGGACCGACCGCTATCGGGTTTCCGACTATGCGCCGGGGCAGGCGCCCCAGGCGCCGCCGCGATCGGACGCCCTGAACTTTGCCGAATACGCCGATCGCATCAACGATCTCACCCCCGCCTTTCATATGACGCCTGGGGGTTCGACGCCGTTTCGCGCCCCCTATGTGCGCCGCTCGTCCTCCATGACGTTCAACATCGCCGACTATGGCCACACCCTGATGGCCGACTTCATGCTCGCCGGCGGCAAGTTCAAGCACATGGAGTTTCACAGCCCTGCGGACATCGCTGCCCTGCCGGAAAAGGTGGTGATCAACTGCCCGGGCTATGGCGCGCGCGCCCTCTGGAAGGACGAGACCGTCGTGCCCGTGCGCGGCCAGATCGGCTGGCTGATCCCCCAGCCCGAGGTGAATTACGGCGTCGTCTATAAGAATGTCAGCATGTTGTCGCGGCGGGACGGCATCGTCATCCAGTCCCTCGAAGGCGGCGATATGACGGGCTACAAGGACGAAAATGAAACCCCGGACCGTTCGGAGTCGCAAAAGGCGCTCGCCACCATAGCCGAACTCTATTCCCGGATGGCGGCCTAGTAGGCGCTCCCCTCCTCAGGGGAGCGCCCATTCGCTAATTCCCAGTGATCTTCCGCGCCGCCGTTAGGCCCAGCACCAGGAAGATCACGAACACCACCAGGAAGACGAAGAAGAGGATCTTGGCGATGGCGGCGGCCGCGCCGGCGACGCCGGTGAAGCCCAGGGCGCCGGCGACCAGCGCGATCACGGCGAAGATGATGGCCCATTTCAACATATGCGGTCTCCCAATCGATGACTTAAGGCAAAGCTCGGGAGGGGGAACGCGGCGGCGCCGGCGCCGTTCCGCGGGGCGCCTAAGCTATCGGGACCTTCAGATGCCGATCCACAGCTTGAATAGCCTGAGCCAGCCGCGCCAGATCAGCGGCGCCTCGCTGGCGATCAGGCAGATGCAGGGGCCATCGCCCACCACCCGCAACCGATGCACCTCGCCCGCCTTCAGCTCCAGGAAGTCGCCGGTGCGATAGGTGAGGCCGTTGGCCTCCATGGCGCCGTGGAACACATGGATGAATTCCGATCCCCTGTGGCCGTGGCTGGGCACTTGGCCCCCGGCGCGGACCCCCAGGGCGAAGACGCGCCAGCCGTCTCGGCTCGGCGCGCGAATGTGGGCCAGCCAGACGCCCGGCGCGATCCAGCGTCGCCAGGAGATCTTGTAGCTCGCAATCGACTGGGGCCAGGCCGCGCCGTAAAGCGAGGCCTCCCCCAAGGCGCTCTTTGAGGATTTGGGCGCGGCCACGGGGTCGGCGCGATCCGGCGAGACCGCCCCGGGGCGCCCGTCGTCGCGTCCCGGAGACAGAACGGCGCGCCTGACCAGATCCCACAGCTCATGAGCGGCCCGGCAGGCCGGGCAGAGTTCCAGGTGGGCGCTGATCGGCAGGATGGCGGCGATGGGTAGGACGCCGCGCCCATGATCGAACAAGAGCGCGTCTGACGGATGGCGCGCCATCGAGCGTTAACTCCTGTCTGGGCCACGATTGCTATCGGATGAACCTGCAGAGGGGAAGACGCTGCATGGCGCTTCCTGTGGATTGACGCATCCGCCCGGCCCCTCTAACCCCCGCGCCATGCCCGCACCCCAGATCTTGAACGGCCTTTCCGAGGTCGCCGACCGTTACGACGCCATACTCTGCGACGTCTGGGGAGTGCTCCATAACGGTGTGGACAGCTTCGCCGAGGCTTGCGGCGCCTTAGCGCGGTTTCAGGCGGCGCGCGGCCCGGTGGTGCTGATCTCCAACTCTCCGCGCCCGTCCGACGACGTTGTGGCCCAGCTGCACGCCCTCCTGGTGCCCGACGCCGCCTGGTCGGGCTTCGTCACCTCCGGCGACGCCACCCGCGGGCTCTTGGCCGAGCGCGCGCCGGGCCCAGCCTGGACCATCGGACCGGAGCGGGATGGCAGCCTCTATGAGGGCCTGGGCCTCAGCTTCGCCGGACCGGACGCCGCTGCCTTCATCAGCTGCACCGGACTGATCGACGACGAGACCGAGACCCCGGACGATTATCGGGACGCCCTGACCATCGCGGCGGCGCGCGGCCTGCCGATGATCTGCGCCAACCCCGACCTTGTGGTGCAGCGCGGGGAGCGGCTGATCTTTTGCGGCGGGGCCCTGGCCGCCCTCTATGAGGCGCTTGGGGGCGAGGTGATCATGGGCGGAAAGCCGCATTCCCCCATCTACCGCCAGTCCCTGCGCGAGGCCGAGCGCCTGGTCGGCGCACCCCTGAACCCCAGGCGCATCCTGGCCATCGGCGACGGAATCCCCACAGATGTCCTGGGCGCCAACCGGCAAGGCCTCGATTGCCTGTTCATCGCCAACGGCATCCACGCGGCCGAAGCCTCCGACGAGCGGGGCCTGTTGGATGCGGTGCGGCTGCTGGCAATCATGGGCAAAGCGCGGGTTCACGCCGCCTATGCCTTGGCGGCCCTGGTTTGGTGAGGCATGAAGACCGCTGATCTCGGAGCCCTCGGATGAGCCAAGCCGGCCTCTACCTGGAAGACCTTGTCGTCGGAACGTTTTCCGAGCGCACGCACACCGTCGTCGAGGACGATCTAACCGCCTTCGCCTCGGTCTCCGGAGACCGCAACCCAGTGCATGTGGACGAAGCCTATGCCGCCGCCACCGCGTTCAAGGGCCGCATCGCCCACGGCATGTTGTCGGGCGCCTATATCTCCGCCGTGCTGGGCATGGACCTGCCGGGGCCGGGCGCCGTCTATCTGTCGCAAACCCTGAACTTCAAGCGTCCCGTGCGTATCGGCGATACGGTGCTGACCCGCGCCACGGTGACCGCCATCGATGAGCGCCGGGCCCGCGCCACCCTGAAGACCGAGTGCTTCGTCGCCCGCAAGAGCGTGGTGGACGGGGAGGCGGTGGTGGCGGTTGCGCGCCGGCCGGCGCTGCAGGCCGCGCCCGCAATGCCGGCCTTCTCCACGTCTGAGGTCGTCTGACTTGGCCCTTCACCGCATCGAAGGCTGGCGAAACCTGGCGCCCGAGCTGAAGGGCGCGGCCGTGGCTCTGGGCGCCTTCGACGGCGTGCATCGCGGCCACCGCCAGGTGATCGCCGAAGCCGCCAAGGCCGCCGCCGCCCTGAAAGTGCCCCTGGGGGCCATCAGTTTCGAGCCCCATCCAAGGCGCTATTTCGGCCGCGAGACCGA
>JAMFTA010000104.1 GCA_026225565.1 Caulobacter sp.
CGCGCCAAGACCGGCCGGATTCTCGGCGCCCTGACCCAGCTGACCGTGGTGATGAAGGGCCTGCCGCTCGCCTATTCCAAGGACATGCAGGAGGACAAGCCGCCGGTGTTCGAGGCCTTCGACGCCTTGGAGCTCAGCCTGCTGGCCATGGCCGGGATGATCGACGACCTGACCCCCAATGTCGAGCGGATGGCGGCGGCGGCGGGCGCCGGCTTCTCCACCGCCACCGATCTGGCCGACTGGCTGGTGCGGACCCTGGATATGCCCTTCCGCGAGGCGCACCATGTGACCGGTCGCACGGTGAAGCGGGCTGAGGCGCTTGGAGTCGGGCTGGAAGATTTATCCTTAAATGAGCTACAGGCCATAGAACCTCGCGTCACGGACGCCATTTACCAGGTGCTCTCGCCGAAAGCCTCGACGATGAGCCGCGTGAGCTATGGCGGAACCGCCCCCATCCGGGTGGCGGAGCAGATCAACCGATGGAAGGCGCTCCTCCGATGAGCCTCAAGACCAAACTGACAGTCCTCGCCGGCATGGCGATGATCGGCGTCCTTGGCGTCGGTCTCGGCGGTTGCGGCAAGCTCGGCGCCCTGGAGCAGCCAGGGCCGATGTTCGGGGAGCGGGCCAAGGAAGACTACGCCGCCAAACGCGCCGCCCGCGACGCTCAGGTCGAGAACAAGGGCGCCGTAACACCCGCCGCCGACCAGCCAGATCCCAATGCCGACGACGCGCCGCGCACTACCCGCGACCTGAAGGCGCCCGAGCAGCAGACCGTGCCGATCAGCAAGGATCCCATCGACGGCATCCCTAATCCGAACGGGCCGACCCCCTCCATGTCGCCCCCGGGTATGCGCTAAGGCATGAATCACTTCGACTATCGCCCCGCGTCCATCGACGGCGGGGAGGGCGGGGCGATGTTCTGCGAGGGCGTGCCCCTAGCCCGTATCGCGGCGGAGGTGGGCACACCCGTCTATGTCTATTCCACTGCCACCCTGGAGCGGCATTTTGCGGTGTTCCAGGACGCCTTCAAGACCGCAAAGCCCCTGATCGCCTATGCGGTGAAGGCCAACCCCAATGTGGCGGTGATCGCCACCCTGGCGCGCCTGGGCGCCGGGGCCGACACCGTGTCGGAAGGGGAAATCCGGCGGGCGCTGAAGGCGGGCGTGCCCCCCGAACGCATCGTCTTCTCCGGCGTCGGCAAGACCGAGGCCGAGTTGGCTTTCGCCCTCGACGTTGGCGTCTGCGAGATCAATGTGGAGTCCGAGCCCGAGCTGCAAAAACTCGCCGCTGTCGCCGCCGCCAAGGGGGTGCGCGCCACCATCGCCATCCGGGTCAACCCGGACGTGGGGGCTGGCGGCCACGCCAAGATCTCCACCGGCAAGGCCGACAACAAGTTCGGCGTCTCCTTCTCTGAGGCCGAGCGGCTCTACGCCAACGCCGCCAACAACGCCGCGCTGAACCCCGTGGGCGTCGCCTGTCATATCGGCAGCCAGATCACCGACTTGGCGCCCATGGAGGAAGCCTTCTTGAAGATGCGCGGCCTGGTTCAGCGCCTGCGCGCCGAGGGCCTCAGCGTCGAGCGGCTGGATCTGGGCGGCGGGCTTGGCGTTCCTTATTTCGATGCGCCGACCCCGCCATCGCCTGCGGCGTTTGCCGAGATGGTGGAGCGAGTCACGGCGGGCCTGGATGTCCAGCTGGCTTTCGAGCCCGGCCGTCTGCTCGTCGCCAACGCCGGGATCCTGTTGTCGCGGGTGATCCACATTCATGAGCGGCCCGAAGGCACGCGCTTTCTCGTGGTCGACGCGGCGATGAACGACCTGATACGCCCGGCCATGTACGAGGCCTTCCACGACATCCGTTCGGTGGCCGCCCCGGCCGAGGGCGCCGCCCAGATCGCCTATGACGTGGTCGGTCCCGTGTGCGAGACCGGCGACACCTTCGCTCGCTCACGCCACTTGCCAGCCCTCAACGCCGGCGACCTGGTGGCGTTCATGACCGCCGGCGCCTATGGCGCGGCCATGGCTAGCGAATACAACTCCCGCCCGCTCGTGCCCGAAGTGCTGGTGAGCGGCGACCGCTACGCCGTGGTTCGCCCCCGGGCATCCTACGACGAGATGTTGGCGCGCGAGCGGATGGCGGATTGGCTCTAAACGACAACGGGGCCGGATCGGTCGCCCGATCCAGCCCCATCGGTTTTGCAGGCTAGAAGCCGGCGGTCAGGGTGACGAAGGCCATCCGCGGCGCGATCGGATAGGCTTGGTAGCCGCCCGAGGCGCTGGTGGTCACCAGGGTCGAGACGCCGCGGGTGTCGGCGAGGTTGGTGACGTTCACACTCAACTTGGCCGAATGCACCCAGGTGACGGGCAGGCTGTTGAACACATAGCTGCCTTCCAAGCCCACCACGAAGGTGCTCTTCACCGACAGGTCGTTCAGGTAGGTGGCGAAGCGCTTGCCGATATAGTCGCCGTTCACCTGCGCCTCGAAGGGCCCGAAGTTGGCGCTGAGGATGGTCTTGTTCAGCCAGTCGGGCGTGCCGGGAACCACCTTGCCGCCGGTCGCCACCACCACCGCGACGCCGTTGCTGATGCCGCTGTTGTAGTTCGAGTCGTAGGTCGACTTGTTGTAGGAGACCGCGTCGTAGAAGTGGACGTGGGAGCCGAAGTTCAGGGTGCCGGCGATGTCCACGCCGTCGGTGGTCACCCCGCCGACGTTGACCAGGATGGACGGCGCCGGATTGATGAAGTTGTAGGGTGCGACGTTCAAGATCCGGTTGGAGAAGTCCACGTGATAGTAGCTGGCCTGGCCTTCGATGGAGGTCAGGAAGCCCAGATCCACATTGCGATGGGTGCGAACGCCCCCTTCGTAGGTCCATGAGGTTTCGGGGCTGACGGTCTGTTTGAAGAGGTCGAAGGCCGCCTGGGTGCCGAGGCTCCAGGGCGCTGTGCCGTAGAAGTTGCCGCCTTGGCTATAGGGGATGAACTGACGCAGGTTCTTTTGGATGTTCGCGAACAACTGCTCATGATCGGTCACGTCCCACACCGCGCCGAACTGGGGCAGGAAGCCTTCGTTGGTGGTGATCGAGCCGGTAGGGAAGTGAACCGGCACGGCGACGGTCGGCAGGTTCTTCTGCTGAACGAGGACGTCGTTGCTGGCGGTCTGCAGGCTGGACTTGAAGCCCGCTTGCAACAGCACCGTCGGCAGGATGCGCCACTGGTCTTGCAGGTGGATCTGCACGTCGTCGGTTTTGAAGTTCACGGCGTCCTGGGTGAGGACGGAAGCGCCTGACGGGATGTCATAGGGGGTCAGGTCGTTGTTGGCCTTGCTGAACGGATACCAGACCCGGTGCTGGCCCGACTCGTTGTGCTCATACCAAAGCCCGGCTTCGATATTGTGCTGACCGAGCTGCCAGTTCACGTTCGAGAGCAGGCCTTCGCGGTTGATGTGATATTCGGTGGTCCGCACTTCCAGCCCGGTGCCGCCAAAGAGGTTGGCGATGTTCTGAAGGCTTCCAACGCTGGTCGAGCTGCCGCCGACGATCAGGCTCGGGAAGTAGGTTGCGAAGAGCGCCGGCAGGCCCGCTTGATTGGTGGGGCCGGCGACGATCCCGCGCCCGTATTGGTTATGATAGTAGGCTTGGTTGGACCAGGTGAGGCCCGGCGCGACGTTATAGTCGTACTTGATGTAGGTCAGGGCGTCCCGACGCTGGGCTGCGCTGAAGTAGTTGGAAAAGTTGTTGCCCTGGGCTGCTGGCGGCGTTCCGGTCGATGCGGTGGTGTTCAGGCTGGCGATTTCCTGCCCGAGATTCGGGTATTGGAAAGGCCGCGTGTAGGGGGTGAAGCCAGCCGCCGCGGCGGTCTGCTGATTGCCGAAGCTGGTGGCGTCCTCATTGGGTTCGACCTTCTGCGACCAGTCGCCATAGAGGGTCAGCTTGCCGTGGGCGTCCTCGTGAACGTACTTGGCGTTGACTTGGTCGCCCCGTTGATGGCCGTGGAAATCCCAGGCCCGGGCGTCTTGGTGCAAATAGGAGACATAGAGCGCGCCATAGGGGCTGTCGCCGCTGTCGATGCGCAGGAAGCTGCGGGTGGTGGCGTAGCTGCCCAGCACCTGCTCCGCCGTGCCGCCGAACTGATGCTTGGGGTCGCTGGAGAAGGTCTCGATGGCGCCGCCGAGGTTGCTGGTCGAGGCTACGCCCAAGGCGCCGGCGCCCGACGAGAGCACCACCTTGCTGACGTTTTCGCTGGTCACGGCGCGCGAGGCGCTGAGGCCGTTGTAATTGCCGTACTGCTGATCGCCCAGCGGCACGCCGTCCATGGTGTAGCCGAGTTGCTGGGTGGAGAAGCCGTGAACGAAGATGGATTCGTTCTGCTCATTATTGCCCCAGGGATCGGCGGTTTCGAACAAGACGCCCGGCAGGGTCTCGATGGCCTTCAACGGATTGATGCCAGGCAGGATCTTTTGCATTTCGACGCCGCCGAGCACGACGGCCGAGCGGGTGGTCTTGGCGGCGGTCACCACAACTTCGGTGGTCGTTGCGGCAGGCGCGGTCTGCGCCACCGAAACGCCGCGCGCGGCGAGCGAGCCCAAGGCTGTCGCCACCAGCAAAAGGGCGCGTAAATCGCGCCGGCGTGAATTTGTCATAACAAGACCCCCGTGCGCGTCGTTGCGCTGCGGTGGGGACCTCTAGGAGAGATATTTTATGGTCTCGCCACAGATATGCGACGGTTGTGTGATGCCGGCCGTGTTTGGCCCGATCGCCGAAAGCTAAGCGGTCACGTGGTATTTTTGCACCTCGGGCGCAATCGGCGGCAAAGGAAATCGCCGCCGTCCCCGGCTCTGCAGAACCCCTGACATCACACTGTCGTAGAGTCGCGAGATGAAGGCGCCGCCCAGTCTGGAGTGTTCCATGCGCCTTGCCGATTCGATCTGCGCCCTGGCTCTTTCGCTTATTGCGGGCGGGGCGGCGAGCGCGGCGCCGGTGCTGATGATCTCCATAGACGGTCTGCGCCCCGGCGACGTCCTGGACGCGCCGGC
>JAMFTA010000012.1 GCA_026225565.1 Caulobacter sp.
ACTGAAAGGGGCTTGGCCATGCATGCTGGCCTCCTCACACCAGCATCCATCCCGAATCAGACCCGCGACCGTTTGGGAATCCCCTTCCGAGTCAGCAGGCTCGGAAACTGCTCTAGCTCACGCCGTTCCCCTCAGGACGCCAAGGGTGGGACCATAACCCTGCGTGCGGAGCGTCCGGGACGAGCGGAGCGCTCGTCCCGGCGCAGCGCCGCCGTCAGGCAGCCATGGTCGCGGTCGCCGTGGTCGTGGCGGTGTTCGCTGCGGCGGCATAGGCCGATGCGGCGCTATCCATGGCGCTGGACGGCGGCGGGGGAGGCGGCGGGCGGTGGCCCTTGCCGTCCACCCCCCCGGCCGAGGAATCCAGTTCCTTGCCGAGGTCGGTCAGGGCGCTCAGCAGGGCCTGAGCCTCATCGTTCGCCGATGTGGCGGCGGCGTCGGTCGACGCTGTGCTGGTCGTCGATGAGGCGGCCGATGTGGTCGCCGTCGCCGTCGATGCGGTGTCACTGGACGTGCTTGAACCCGAGGCGCTGGCCGACTCCGCGGTTTGCAGGGTGGAGGTCAGCTGTTCGATCGCCTGGATGAAGGCCTCCAAAGAATCGCTCGTGCTCAGACTACTGGTGCTGAGACTGGCGGTAGAAGCGGTGGTCGTGGTGGCGGCGGCGCTCGTGCTGGTGGTGGACGATGACGATGTCTGGTCTTGCAGCGCCGTTAAGAACGATAACGCATCTGACGCAAACATGGCCGATGGACCGCCGCTGGCCGGCGGCGGAGGCGGGGGGGCAGCCTGGACCTCGGAGGTCGAATCGTCGTCCCCCGGCACATCTTGCCCGGTTGAATTGGTTGCTGTGGTCTGGGCGGCGGCGTTCGCCTGCATGGCGTTGATCATCGCCTGCAGTTGCTGCAGCGCGGTGCTGCTGGTCGTACTCGATGTTTGCATGGTGCTCACCTTTAAGGTTGCTTTGAGCCCAGGCGTCTCCGGCGACGGAGGCGCAAAACTGAGCAGGCGTGAGCGTGCAAATATCGGGGAAGTTAGGGACTGTTGCCGTTCGTCATAAACCGGTGAAGAACCAAGTCTATTCTGTAACAAAGCCTATTAGCTCAAACAGTCGCCAGACGAGATCGGATGCTGCAATCGCCGACGAACTCGTGAGGGCCGATGTGCATCAGTTGGCTTTGGGAATCGAGCCACACCTTGCCGCCGATGGCGCGCCAACGCTTGCAGAAGGTGTAGTCTTCGCTGAGATAGTGGCCGCTCTCCTTTTCGATAATACAGTCGAACAGGGCGTATTGGTTGGGGCTGGGATTGGGGGTGGCGCGGTTGTGGGTGGCGGTGAACCGCGTCTCTGGGTAGGCGAGCATCATCTCTTCCAGCACGGCCCGCTTGATCAGCATGAAGCCGGTGCCGGCGAAATCGGCGGCGACGAACCCGTCCCGCTCTTCCTTGGCCGCGCCTTCGGAGGGGGCGCCCACGTAGCGCAGCTGGGCGGTGTCGAGGCCCTCGCCGGCGCGCACCCGATCGATCACCGCCTGATCGTAGTGCAGGATCTTCAGCGGATAGGCGCCGGCGGTGAGCGGCTCGTCGAAGGCCAACATGCGGCCCACCTGATCGGGGGTGAAGCCGATGTCGGCGTCGATGAACATCAGGTGGGTGGCGGTGGCGGTGTCGAGGAAGGTGGTCACCAGGGTGTTGCGCCCGCGGGTGATCAGCGAGTCATAGCCCAAGAGCTCGACCGAGACGGCGATGCCATTGGTGTTGCCATAGTCCAAAAGCGCGCAGATCGACTGCATGTATCTTTGGGTGACAAGCCCGCCATAGCAGGGCGTTGCGACGAAGAGATGGATTGGGGCGGCCACGGGGAACTCCGAATCGGCCGGACCACGCGGCCGGACCGGCTACCTCTAGCCGATTTTCCGCCCCTGTGGGTGTCGCAAGCGAAGCTAATGCGGGCGACATTGAGACACATGCGTCGTTTCCGACACGCCGGGGCCCCACCCGTTGCAGGGTGGTCATCCCCTGTCCACAAAGGTCTGGATAACCTCTATTTTTGGAGGTGAACGGACGATGACCCCGATGACGGCGCGGCAGGCGGAAACGGAAGGGCGGATTTTGATCGTCGATGACGATGAAAGTTTGCGCCGCGAGGTGGCCGACTACCTGACCCTCAGCGGTTTTAGCGTTCGCGTGGCCGCCAATGGGAGGGAGATGGACCTGGTCTTGACGGAGCAGCCGTTCGACCTGGTGGTGCTCGACGTCATGATGCCGGGGGAAGGCGGCTTATCGATCTGCCGCCGCCTGTCCGACGCCGGTGGGCCGGCGATCATCATGATGAGCGCCATGGGCGATGAGATCGACCGCATCCTCGGCCTGGAACTCGGCGCGGACGACTATGTGCCAAAACCCTGCAATCCACGGGAGCTCCTGGCGCGGATGCGGGCGGTGTTGCGGCGGCGAGAAGCGACGCCCGCCGTCCGATCGCGAGACGGCATGGAGTTTGAGTTTGTCGGCTACAGCTTGGATCTGTTGAAGCGCAGGCTGCGGGCCCCCTCCGGCGTCCTGGTGCTCTTGACCAGCGGCGAGCTCTCCCTGCTCACCGCCTTTCTTGAGCATCCCGGGCGGGTGCTCACCCGCGACCAGTTGGTGGATTTCGCGCGCGGCTCGGACGCCGACATTTTCGACCGGGCCATCGACGTGCAGATCAGCCGGCTGCGGCGCAAGCTGAACGAATGCGACGGTCAGGATCTGATCCGCACCTTCAGGGGAGCCGGCTATATGTTCAATGCCCCCGTCATACGGCGCTGACGGCGGATGAGGGGGCGCTCATGACCCTGGCGCGGGGGCCGCGTCTCGGACCGCCGATCGCGCTGCAGATCATCGCCCTTCTGGTGGCGGTGCTGATCGTGGGACAGCTGGCGACCCTGGCCGTGGTGATGGTGGCCCCGCCCCCCAGGCCGCCGGTCTATCGCCTGGATGAAATCGCCGGCGCCCTCAAGGGCGGGCGGGCCACACCGCGCTACGCCCCCGCCCTGACGCGCACCTATGCCGCCGAGCCGCCCAAGGAGCGGCCGGGGCCGGACGGGCGCGTGCTTGGCCTGAAAAGCGAACTGGCGCGGCTGTTAGGCGTCGGGCCGGACCAGGTGCGGCTGGCGATCGAGCCGCGCTATCGAGGGCCGTTCTCCTTCGATGGCGGCGGCCTGCGCCTTCACCTGCACGTCCGCCAGGACGGCCCGCCGCCCGGTTCGCTGGACGCTGGGCGATATCCGCCGCCCGAACCGGTGGACGGGGATCGCCCTCCGCTGTCCGAAGGCGCGCAAGGGGATCGGTCCTCATCCGGCGGACCGGGACAGGGCGCCGTGAGCATGGACGATGCGCCGCCTTGGCGACGGGGCGGGCGCTTCGGCCCGCCGCCCGACCGCATGGGCCTGGTGGTGGGGGACATGGAGGCCGGCTATGAGGTCAAGCCCGGTCAGTGGGCGGTGGTGCGCTCGCCGCCGCAAGGCTTCCCAAACGCCTGGCAGAGGCGGATGCTGCTGTGGTTCCTGGCCTGCCTCCTGGTCTTGACTCCCGCCGGCTATCTCTTTGCGCGTCGCCTCACCGCGCCGCTTCGCCGCTTCGCCGCCGCCGCCGATCGGCTGGGCCGCGACCCTCGCGCCCCGCCCATGACCCTGACCGGCCCGGCGGAGATCGGCGTGGCCGCCGCCGCCTTCAACGAGATGCAGGCGCGCCTGGCCCGCTACGTCGGCGACCGCACGGCGATGCTCGCCGCCATCGCCCATGACCTGCGCACCCCCCTGGCGCGGGTCCAGTTCAAGCTGCAGCGCGCGCCGGCGGATCTGGCCGCCGACATCCGCTCCGATCTAGGGCAGATGGAGGCGATGATCTCCGCCGTGCTCGCCTTCGTGCGCGACGCCGCCCCCGTGCAGGAGCGCGGCCCCCTGGACCTGATGTCGCTCCTGGAAGTGGTCGCCGACGACGCCTGCGCCACCGGCGCCGACGTGGAGATCGAGCCTGGCGCGGCCTTCATCGTGGAAGGCGGCGCCTCCGCGCTGCAGCGCCTGTTCGTCAATCTGGTGGACAATGCGGTGAAGTATGGGGGCTCGGCCCGCATCGCCGTCGCCAAGGACGGGGCGGACGTGGTGGTGCGCGTATCCGACCCTGGCCCGGGCATTCCGCCCGAAGAGCGGGAACGGGTGTTTGAGCCCTTCTATCGGGTGGAGACCTCGCGCAGCCGGGAGACCGGCGGCATCGGCCTGGGGCTTTCGGTCGCGCGCACCATCGCGCGGGCTCACGGCGGCGACGTGACCTTGATCTCCAGCGTCGAGGGTTTGACCGCCGTGGTGCGCCTGCCGGGCGCCAGGATCGGCCGCGGATAAGCTTCCTCGCCGCAACACCATCGACATCGCGCCGACACTAAGGGGCGGCAACGTAGCGGAACGATCACTTTGGATAGGCCAATGACCTCATTTCGCACCTACGGCGCGCTCGCCGCCCTGACCCTCGCCCTCCTGGCCGCGCCCGCGTTGGCGCAAGCGCCTGACGCCGGCGCCGATCGTCATGGGCAAGATCACCAGCGGATGGAGGCGATGATGCAGCAGCATCGCGCCGAAAAAAGCCACGACCTGCACACCATCCTCGCCATCCGCCCCGATGAGGAGGCTGCCTTCTCCGCCTTCGAAAGCTCCATGGCTCCGCCGCCGCGGTCCGATCATGAGCCCAAGGATAGGCAGGCCTTCGAAGCCATGACCACGCCCCAGCGGCTGGACCGGATGTTGGCCAAGATGGCCGAGCACACGGCGCGGATGCGTCAGCATATCGAGGCTGTAAAAACCTTCTACGCCGCCCTCTCGCCCGAGCAGCAGCACGTGTTCGACGCTCTTGGCCGGATGCACGGCGGCCATGGCGGTCATGGCGGCGGCATGATGCACGGCCCCGGCGAAGGCCCCCCGCCCGCGGGCGAATAACACCTCCCCGGCCCGCTGCGCCTGCGGCGGGCCGGTTCCACCTCTAATCCGCCGAGACGGCCTCGGGCTCCAGCACATAGGTCTTGGAGCAATATTCGCAGGTGACGTGGATCAGGCCGTCGTCCTCGATCATGTCCGCCCGATCGCTCTCGGGAAAGGCCCCCAACATCCCGATCACTCGCTCCTTAGAGCAGCGGCAGAAGGCGGTCAGGGGCTTGGCCGGAAAGATCCGCACCCCGTCTTCGTGGAAGAGCCGAAACAGCAGGATTTCGGGGGTGATCAGCGGATCGAGCAGTTCGTCCTCGGCCAGGGTGGAGAACAGGGCCTGGGCTCGATCCCAGGCGTCGTCGGTGTCGCCCCGCGCCAGGTCGCCGGCGATGTTCTGGATAATCAGCCCGCCGGCGCGCCAGCTGCGCCCGCCGGCGTCATGCAATTGCCCCACCGCCAGGCGCACGCGGGTGGGAGTCTGCTCGGACTGGGCGAAATATTGCTCCGCGCACAGGGCCAGGGTCTCGCCCTCGATGGCGACCACCCCCTGATAACGGTCCTTGGCCCCTTCGGCGTCCATGGTCATGATGAAGACGCCCTCGCCCAGGAGACTCCTGGCGCCCGGCCGCACGAACCCCTCAGAGGCCGCCGCCACCCGGTCGGCGTCGTAGCGGCAATAGCCGCGCAGGCCGCCGGACGTGTCGTAGTCGGCCACCACATATTTGACCGGCCCGTCGCCCTGGGCCTGAACGACCAGGCGCCCCTCGAACTTCAGGCTGGCGCCCACCAGGGCGGCCAGGGCGCAGGCTTCGCCCAAAAGCTCGGCCACGGGGTCGGGATAGTCGTGGGCGGAAAGAATCTCATCGATGGCGGCGCCCAGGCGCACGATGCGCCCACGGGCGGGCTGTTCTTCGATCTGAAAGGCGGCGACCAGGTCGTCGGCGGGCGTTTGGCTTGTCATTCACAAAAGATAGGCTGCGGTCAGGGATTTGCGAGTTCCAACACACAAATGATATGGCGCAGCTTGGTGAAACAGGAATCAAACCATGTCGAATAAACCAATCCTCGCCGGTCTGGCGCTGGCGGGAACGCTCCTGGCCGCGGCCCCGGCCGCCAACGCCGGCTGCCTCGGCGGCGCGGTGGTGGGCGGTGTCGCTGGCCATGTGGCGGGGCATCACGCGGTGCTGGGCGCTGTGGGCGGATGCGTTGTCGGTCACGAACTGGCGGTGCGCAAGAAGCGCCAACAACGCGCCGCCCGCCTCGCCGCCATGAACGGCGCGCCGCCCCCGCCGCACCACTAAGGACGACGACCCGCCGATCCCGGCGCGCCGGGATCGGCGGGATCGGCGGGATCGCCTCAGAAAGCCAAGGTGCGGACTTCCTTCACGTGAGGTAGGGCTTGCACCCGCGACAGCACGTCAGCGGTCAGCACCTGATCCACGCCCACCAGGGCTATGGCGTCGCCGCCCGAGGCGGTGCGGCCGAGGTTGAAGGTGGCGATGTTCACGCCCGCTTCGCCCAAGAGAGCGCCCAGGGCGCCGATGAAGCCCGGCTTGTCCAGGTTGTTCACATAGAGCATGGCCGGGCCGAACGGGGCGTCCAGCTCCATCCCCTTGATCTCCACCACCCGCGGAACCCCCGCGACGATGGTGCCGGCGAAGGCGCGCTCGCCGTCGTCGGTCTTGATGGTGATACGCATCAGGCTGTCATAGACCGGCGACATTTCCTGGCGGTTTTCCGAAACGGCGATCCCCCGCGCGGTGGCCACCGAGGGCGCCGACACCATGTTGATCTCGGCCAAGGCCGGGCGCAGCACGCCGGCCAGGGCGGCGGCGGTGAGGGGGCGCAGGTTCTGCTTGGAGACTTCGCCGAGGTAAGCGATCTCGATCCCCTTTAGCCCCTGATCCACCATCTGCCCGGCGAAGGCGCCGAGCTTTTCGGCCAGGGCCACGAACGGTTTCAGCTTGGGGGCCTCGTCGGCGGTGACCGAGGGGCTGTTCAGGGCATTGGTGACAGCGCCCGTGAGCAGGAAGTCGGAGATCTGCTCGGCCACCTGCAGGGCTACATTTTCCTGGGCCTCGTTGGTGGAGGCGCCTAGGTGCGGGGTGGCGATGAAGTTGGGGGCCGAGAAGAGGACGTTTTCCTTGGCCGGCTCCTTGACGAAGACGTCGAAACCCGCACCGCCAATGTGGCCGGAGACCAGGCCGTCATAAAGGGCTTCTTCGTCCACCAAGCCGCCGCGGGCGCAGTTGACGATCAGGACGCCCTTCTTGGTCTTGGCCAGGGCTTCGCGCGACAGCACGTTGCGGGTCTTTTCGGTCAGGGGCGTGTGCAGGGTGATGATGTCGGCGCGGGCGAGCAGATCGTCCAGCTCCACCTTCTCCACGCCCAGCTTCACGGCGCGATCAGCCGATAGGAACGGGTCGTAGGCAATGACCTTCATTTTCAGAGCCGTGGCACGCTCGGCCACCAGGGCGCCGATGTTGCCGCAGCCGATCAGACCCAACGTCTTGGCATAGAGCTCAACACGCATGAAGCGGTTCTTTTCCGTCTTTCCGGCCTGGGTGGAGGCATCGGCCGCACCAATCTGGCGTGCGGCGGCAAACAACAGCGCAATAGCATGCTCGGCGGTGGTGATTGAATTGCCGAACGGCGTATTCATGACCACGATTCCGCGCGCGGTAGCCGCCGGGATGTCGATGTTATCGACCCCGATTCCGGCGCGACCGATGACCTTCAAGCTCTTCGCCGCGGCAATGACGTCTTTGTCCGCCTTGGTCGCCGAACGAACTGCGAGACCATCGTAGTTGGCAATGATCTTGAGCAGGTCAGGTTTCTTGAGGCCGACATTCACGTCCGCTTCGATACCGCGGCTGCGGAAAATCTCCAGCGCACGCGGGCTCAGCTCATCTGCAATGAGTACTTTGGGCATGAGGATTTCCTTATCCGGCTTTTTGCAGCTGTGCGACGCAGGTGGCAAAGGCCCAGTCGAGCCAGGGAGTCAGCGCTTGCAAGTCCCCCTGCTCCACCGTGGCACCACACCAGAGTCGCAATCCGGGCGGCGCGGAGCGATACGAGGCGGCATCCAGCGCCACGCCCTCCTTCTCCAACACGGCCGCCAGGTTCTTCGCAAACTCCGCCTGGGCCGCCTCCGGCAGGGAGGTCACCCGCTCATCAATCACCTTCAGGCAGACACTGGTGTTGCTGCGAGTGGCCGTCACGGGCGCGAGAAAATCGACCCACGGGGTTCGCTCGGCCCAATCGGCCAACACCTTGGTGTTCGCATTCGCGCGGGCCTGCAGAGCCTGCAGACCGCCGATACCCTGCGCCCATTTCAACGCGTCCAGGTAATCCTCGGTGGCCAACAGCGAGGGCGTATTGATGGTCGCCCCTTCGAACAACTCCTGGTCGAGCTTGCCCTTCCTGGTCATGCGGAAAATTTTTGGCAAGGGCCGCGGCGGGGTGTAGCTTTCCAACCGCGTCACCGCGCGGGGTGACAGAATCAACATGCCGTGCGCCGCCTCGCCTCCCAGCACTTTCTGCCAGGAGAAAGTCACGACGTCGCACTTCGCCCAGTCGATGGGCTGCGCAAAGGCACCGCTGGTGGCGTCGTTGATGGCGAGCCCGTCGCGATCGGCTGGAATCCAGTCGAAATTCGGGATCCTGGCGCCCGAAGTGGTGCCGTTCTGCGTAAAGACGATGTCGGCATTCTTACGCGCCAGCGACAGGTCCGGCAGCGTGCCGTAAGGCTTGCCCACATGTATGCGGCAATCCGCAAGTTTTAATTGCTCTGCGGCATCGGTCACCCACTCTTCGCCGAAGCTCTCCCAAGCGAAGACGTCAACGGGGCGTGCGCCGAGCATGGACCAGAGCACCATTTCCACCGCTCCGGTGTCGGAAGCCGGCACGATGGCGATCTTGAAGTCGGCCGGTACGCCTAACACTGAACGTGTCAGGTCGATGGCCTCTTTGAGCTTGGCTTTTCCGGGTTTGGAGCGATGCGATCGCCCCAGCAAAGCACCATTCAGTGCCTGCAGATTCCAGCCCGGACGTTTCTTGGTCGGGCCCGAAGAGAATCGGGCGTCAGCCGGACGAACTTCCGGCGTCGGTATGCGTGTCATCAGTTTATCTCCCATCCTTACAGATGAGCGTCCGCCGTTGGGAGCGGATGGCCCGTCGCGAAGGATAGAGATCCCCCGCAAGGTGTCAACTGATTTGTGGTGCGGAATGTGAACGGTTCGTTATTAGCTCAGAACGCGGTCGCACTGCGCTCAGTCAGAAGACACCACGTGCGCCGTCGTCCCCGTGCGCGAAAAGTCGAACCGGATCAGTGACTGTCGTGCGCCGGAAGTGTTAGCCGGCGCGAAGCGCCAGCGGCGCGCGGATTCGCTCGCGAGATGAGCGAAGTAATGGCTCGGGCCAGGACGCGTCAAGGTGTCGTCCACGACCGCGCCGGAATTATTGATCGTGACACGTACTGTCACTTTCACGTGCCCGTGAATAGTCGAGCGCGGGCCGGCCGGGACGGACGGGATGTCCTCGTGAACTACCGGCGTCACCCTCGGACCACTGGCGGCGCGCGCGGAGTCAG
>JAMFTA010000105.1 GCA_026225565.1 Caulobacter sp.
CAAGCCCCTCCTGGCCGACGGCGCGTCACGCCCTCGGGTGATGGCCGAGGCCAAGCGCCTGGCGGCTCAGCAGACGGAAATGATCGCCAAAGGCCAGGGTCCTTTGGACGCGCCGAAGGTCATGGTGCTCCTGAAGCGCGCCGCCGCCGGTGACGCGAAGCCGGTGAGCAAGGCGGGCAAGCCAGGTACGGCAGTGACCAACGAAGCGGGCGCGACCCTGTTCACCCTGGCGACCAAGGGATCGAAGAAGGTGGTCCTGGAACTGGCGCTCGATGCCGCCGCCAGCAACGCGGATTTCGCCGAAGCCTTCCAGCGTGAGCTTGTCCGGATGCGGCCCAAAGGCTGAAGTTGCCAATTGGCAACTTTCGAATTGGAGCCCAAAGCGGCTCCCACGCACTCCCCGCCATGGGCTGAGTTGCCAATTGGCAACTGAGCAAATCGTCGGGGTTTCAGTGACCGACTCTTCGACGGCGCCTTGCGCGGTCCTGTCCCGATCGCGCGATCCGCACCACTCAGAACCGATGCGTCAGCTCTGGCAGGGCAGGGGACTTTTTGCCATAAAAGGCACTCAATGAAAGTGCATCCTGCGATGTATTCCAGCGCGCCCACCCCGTGACAGATCGCAACCGGGCGGCGTCTACGTGGGGCTGAGACATGATCCATGGCCTTGTGAGACGCCGGCGACGCAGGCTCCTGGTTATCGCGTTGGCAGTGGCCCCGGCCGTGCTGCTGGGCGGCCTGGCCTTGGTCGTTCCGGGTCCGTCGCTGCTGTGGAACCGCTCGGAAAGTGAGCCCAGGGGCCTCTATATTCGCAGCATCGCGGCCCCAAGTCTGGGCCAGATCATCGCGTTCCCAGCCCCGCCATCGGTCCTGACCTACGCCAGCGGTCGCATGGCGTATCTGCGCCACATGCCGATCCTGAAAGAGGTCGCGGCGACGTCCGGGGACACCGTCTGCACCCTCGATGGCAAGCTGGTGATCAACGGCGTGTGGCGGGCGCCCGTCCTCGCCCACGACAGTGAAAGCCGGCCGCTACCGCGCTGGCGTGCCTGTCGCCGTCTGGGCGAAGGAGAGTTCTTCGTGTTCTCGAACCGCATCCCCAACAGCTTCGACAGCCGGTACTACGGCCCGGTTCGCCGCGAGGCGATCGTCGGCGTCTTCCGCCCGATCATGACGCGGATCGACCGCCCAGGTGACGTCTGATGGACGCCGCCGCCCTTGCGGGCCTCTGCGCCCTTCTGGCTCGCGGAATGAGCGCCCAGCCGTTGCCGGCCGGCGTCAACTGTCCGGCCGCGATGGCCATATCGCCTTCCATATCGGCCGCAGCCGCACCCCTGTCAGGTTCAACGTCATTGGCCGTCCGCCTGGGTGGACCAGAGGCTCGCGACGCCATCGCCCGCGTGGCCTTCGCAGAGGCCGCGAACCAGGGCGACAGCGGCCTGGCGGCCGTCGTCTACACCATCCTGAACCGGCTGCAGGACGGTCGCTGGGGCTCAAGCGTCGAGGCCGTGCTGAACGCCCGCGGGCAGTTCGAGCCGGTGATGCGGGCCGGCGGCAGTTGGCGCAATCTACCGCCCGTCTCGGAGGCCCAGCGGGCTCGAGTCAGCACCATCATCAACCTGGCGATCGAGGGCCGTTTGCCGGACCTGACGAATGGCGCGCGGTTCTTCCAGAACGCCCGGATCGTCGCGGCCCGGGAAGCGGCGGGCGCGGTGTCGCCGGGCCTGACGAACTTTGGCGGCGCTCCATCCTCTGCAGTGATTGGCGCCCACACCTTCTATGTGGAAGCGGGCCGCGGAGGCGCAGCCAAAGGAGAGGACGGCAGGGGAGGGCGTTCGGGCTCGGCCAGGCCCCCGCCGGCCGGTCCCAGGACCGCTTTAGGCGGTCCGAACGACGGCATCTTCGTGGGCGAGAACCGGGCGTTTCCCGGACCTGCCACGCTGCCGCCGGAGCCCATTGAAGGCGTGGTTCCAGTCCTTACGCCGGTCTCGTCGGGGGCGGATTTCCAGGCGCCGCCGGCGGACCAGAGTAGCGATCGGCCGGTCGATCCCAGCCGGGCGATGTTCGTGCTATCCGACGGCCGCCCGAGCGACCGCCGCCACTAGGCCGGCTGGCGCCAGGTGGCGTCCAGGTCGGCATAGTCCTTGTCCAACTCGCTCGGCGTAAGGCGCTCGTCGTCGTCTGCCAGGGCCGACTCCGTCATCGCATCGAAGTCGGGCGCTTCGCCGCCTACGGCTTCCAGCGCGGCCAGTAGATCCTCACTGGGATCGCCGCCCTGGCGAAGGGGAAGGGGCACGTTTCCGAGCAGTTCGCGCACCGTCAGCCGGTCCCTGACGCTCTCCACCCGGCGGTCCAGGATGTCGACCAGCCGGTGCAGAAGGTCGGCTCCGCCTTCCTGCCAAGCTTCATCCGCCGCCTCCGCCAAAAGGGCGCCGCCGAGGATGATCTTGCCCCGGGTTTCGCGTTTTCTCTTGTTGATCGCCCATAGAGCTTCGAGGCGTTCGACCCGGGCTTTCAGCACGGCGAAACGCTGGCCGTCGTCCGCGATATCTTCGAGCGGAACGGTGTGGCGCTTGTTGTGGATTCCCGTGCGGCCCATGTCCCGCAAAGCCGCCTCAAGCTCCTCCAGCCGAAGTTTCAGCGCGTCTTCATCGTTGATCCGGCGCCCCAGTTTGCGGTCGGCTTCACGGGCGGCCCAGAGATCCTTGCGCTTCTGCTTCTGGGTCTCGCTGCGGGGTCGATATTTGGAGGGTCGGGTGTTCCGCTTGCGCTTATCGACCGCGATCATGACAGGCACCCTTGATGATAAAAAAGAGCGTGATGCACTTTTTCTATCAAAATAGCGCCTGATGGTCCATGGTGGTGGCAGAGGTTTGCAGACAATGGCGCAGTTCCTCATTGGTTGGGCTACGCCCACCCAACGATGCGGTCAGGCTCCGCCCGACACCCTCGAACCCCGTTCGGCCTTCGTCGGCCTGGGGTTTGAGCCAAGGGCCGGGGCCCTTAGCGATCCCGCCGCCATGCGGCGGACAAAGGAAGCCAAGTGGCCCAGTACCGACTTGAGGTGCAGACCATCCAACGCGGTCTTGGCCGCTCGGCCGTGGCCGCGGCGGCGTACCGGGCAGGCCAGGCGCTGACCGATGACCGGCTGGCCATGGAGTTCGATTTCTCGAACAAGGACGGGATCGAGCACGCCGAGATCATGGCGCCGGATGACGCGCCGCAGGCCTACAGGGACCGCGCAGCTCTATGGAACGCTGTCGAGGCTGCGGAGCGCCGTAAGGACGCCGTGCCCGCCCAGGAGGTCCTCCTGGCGCTGCCGCACGAACTTGATTTTGATCAGCGCCGGGACCTGGTCCGCGCCTTTGTGCAGGAGCACCTGGTCGCCAAGGGCATGATCGCCGACGTCGCCCTGCACCGGCCCGGCAGGGAGGGCGATCAGCGCAATTTCCACGCCCACATCATGGTCACGACGCGCCGTGTCGATCGCGCCGGTTTCGGGGGCAAGAACCGCGATTGGAACCACGCCAGCTTCATCCCGCAGCTGCGCGCCGCGTGGTCGGACGTGCAGAACCGGCACCTGCGTCATCACCTTGGTCCGGACGCCCCGCAGGTCTCGCATTTGAGTCTGGCGGCGCGCGGCGTTGACCGCGCCCCGACCGTGCATCTGGGGCCGGCGGCCACGGCGCTGGAGCGCAAAGATATCGCCTCTGAGCGTGGCGAATTGAACCGCGATGTCCGGGCCCACAACGACAAGGCCCGGGACCTTCGACGCGACTATCAGGCGACCGCCGACCGCATCGCCAAGACTGCTCTGGAGATTGAAGTCACGGTCCCGAAACTGGTCATCGAAGCCGAGCAGGTTCTCGGCAAGATGGTCGCGCAGAGGACGGCTTGGGCGGCCGAACGCGAGGCGCTTTCCACGCCGAAAATTCCCAGCGCCGGCCGGGTCGAACGCGAGCTGACAGCGGAGGCCGCGACCGCCAAGGCGCGGGCGAGGGCTCACCTTCAGCAGACCGAGGAGCGTGTGAAGAAGACCCGTTCGCGGCGCCTGGAACTGGTGGCCTGGGTCCGCAATCCGGCGCGGATGATCTGGGCGAAACACGCCGAGCTGAACGCCATCGGACGCGCCCGCAACGCCTATCGCCGGGCCGAGGTTGGGCTGCAAGTCCGCCAGGATTGGGTCCGTTCGCCCAAGGGTCAGGCGTTCGTCGCGGCGCGCCGGCAGCCGGACCTGGAAGCCGCCGCCGACGTGGTTCGGCAACGGCGCACGTTGGAGCGGAAGATCAAGCGGATGGACAACCGGATCGGGCTGGCTGGCCGCACGATCAGCGACCTGCGGTTGGCGCACGAACTTGGCCAGCGGGAGCTTCGTGTCCCCAACCAGTCACCCGACGAGACCCGCTTCTTTCGCGACATCGGCCGCCCGGCGCGCGAGGCCCTGCAGCGCTTCCCCACGCCGGTCCAGGAACAGGCGTTGGATCGTCTGCGACGTGGCCAAGGCAGGTCGATTGGCCGCGCCATCATTCCCGGCCGGTAGGAGCGAACCGCCCCATGACCGCCCGCCCCAAGATCGTCCTGCCGCTGGTGGCGGCCGCTACGTTGATCGCCCTGTCGATCGCCACCCAGATCGTCGCTCACGACTTCCACTATCCGCGTGAGTTCGGCCGCGGCCTGCTCGACCTGGGGCAGGCGAGGATCTATGCGCCGTGGGCCTTCGTCGGCTGGTATGGTCGCTTCGCGGCGCGCTACCAGCAGGCCTTCGACATGGCCGCGATGATCGCGCTCGCGGCCGTGTTCGTCCCGTCGATGTTGCTGATCGGGCTGACCAAGAGCACGCGCCGGGCGCCGCGAGAGTTTGGCAAGGACGCCTGGGCGACCGAGGCTCATGTTCGCAAGGCCAAACTCGTCCATGGCGACGGCCAGATCAGCGGGCGGGTGCTCGGCCGGTTCAACGGCAAATACCTCACCTATCGCGGTGTGGAGCACGCCATCATCGTGGGCGCGTCCCGCAGCGGGAAGGGGGCCGGCCACGTCGTTCCCACCCTGATCGCCTGGCCGCAAAGCGCCTTCGTCTACGACCGCAAGGGCGAGCTTTGGCACATCACGGCCGATCACCGGAAGACGTTCAGCCACGTCTTCTATTTCGCACCGACCGACCCCAACACCGTGCGGTGGAACCCGCTGTTCGAGGTGCGGAAGGGGCCCATGGAGATCGCCGACATCCAGAACGTCGTCGGCATCCTGGTGGACCCGCTGGGCCGCAAGGCCGGCGACCTCAATTTCTGGGACCAGAGCGCGACGGACTTCTTCACCGCGATCATCCTGCACGTCCTCTACAGCGAGGAGGACACCAAGAAGAACCTGGCCCAGGTCCGTCGCCTGTTGATCAATATCGACCCGACCCTTCATGCGATGAAGCACACCAAACATCGCCATATGCCGGACCTTCATGCGTCGGACGGGCTGGCGCGGGGCGAGGGCGGCAAGCCCATCGCCGAGGTCCACCCGGAGATCCTGCTGGGCGCCACGGCGCTGGACAGCATGGACGAGCGGGTGAAGTCCAATGTGCTGGCCACCTGTCGGGCGTCGCTATCGCTGTGGGCCGACCCCTATGTGGAATACGCCACCAGCTGGTCGGACTTCTCGATCGGCGACCTGGTGTGCTCGCAGAGCCCGGTCACCTTCTACATCATCACCCCCCAGGCCCATGCCGACCGGCTGGCCTTCCTGGTGCGGGTGTTCACGCGCCAGACGATCAACAGCCTGATGGAGCGCGAGCATTTCGACAGCCGGGGGCGGCGCAAGGCGCACCGCCTGCTGCTGCTGCTCGACGAGTTTCCCAAGCTCGGCAGCCTGCCGTTCCTGGAGAACGCCATGGGCGAAATGGCCGGCTACGGCATCACCGCCCACCTGATCTGCCAGAGCTTCAACGACGTGTTCTCCAAGTATGGGGACAAGACGCCGATCTTCGACAACATGCACATCACCGCCACCTTCGCGACCTCGGAGCCGACCAGCATCGACAAGGTGATCCGGCGGGCCGGCAAGGCGCTGGAGATGCGCGAGAGCTACAGCGATCCGCGCAGCATCTTCGGCAGCTCGCACCGCTCGACCTCCCAAAGCGAGCACGAGCGTTACATCCTGACCGAGGACCGGGTCCGCGAGCTGGATGACAATCAGCAGTTCCTGTTCGTCAACAACACCAAGCCGATCCGGGCGGAGAAGATCCGCTACTACGATGAGCCGTTCTTCAAGGCGCGGACGGGGGACTATTTCCACGGCGTGCCGGCCAAATACGAGCAGAGGCCGGGCGCGGCTGACCTGCCGGGCGCCGCCCAGATCGACTGGCTTGGAGTTCGCGCCGCAGAGCCGGCCCCGGCCGGCCTGAAGGGGGTCGTGCCACCGTCGGCCCCCGCGGCGCCGGATGATGGGCCTCAGCCCGCCGGCGACGGCGGGCATGGCCTCCACGCGCCAGTCTCGAGCCTGCGGTGGACCGGCGACGACGATGATGACGGCAGCCTGGGCTGACGGACCTGCAGAGACGCCCACGCCCCGCTGACTCCAGTTGAATTGGATTTCCGATGCCGCAGCACCACCCCGTCGTCACCGATCGCAAAGTCGCCGCGCTGAAGCAGGCCATGGGTCCGGTGATCGCCAGCGCGCTCGCCGACCGCATGGTCGTGGAGGTCATGGTCAATCCGGACGGCAAGATCTGGGTCGACCGGATCGGGGAGGGGAGGTCGTTCACCGGCCAGAGCCTGGCCAGCGCCGACGCTGATCGGATTCTACGGCTTCTGGCCGACCATGTGGGCGAGGTGGTCACCCGGGATCGGCCTCGGGTCAGCGCCACGCTTCCGGAGACCGGAGAGCGGTTCCAGGGCGCCTTCATGCCGATCGTATCCAGTCCCGCGTTCGCGATCCGCAAACGGCCGGAGGTGGTGTTCACCCTGCCAGAATATGTCGAACAGGGGATCATGACGGAGCACCAGGCCGCCGTGATCCGCGAGGCGGCGACGGGGCGTCAGAACATCCTGATCGTCGGCGGCACGGGCTCGGGCAAGACAACGCTCGCCAACGCCATTCTGGCGGAGCCGGCCTTTGCCCAGGACCGCGTGGTGCTGATCGAGGACACCGCCGAGCTCCAGTGCTCGGCCGAGGACAAGATTCAGATGCTGACCAAGCGGACGGACCCGCCGGTGACCATGACCGATCTGGTGCGCGACACCCTGCGCCTGCGGCCGGACCGCATCATCATCGGGGAGGTGCGGGACGGATCGGCGCTGGATCTCTTGAAGGCATGGAATACGGGCCATCCGGGCGGCCTGGCGACCATTCACGCCAACAGCGCCGCGGAGGGCCTGACTCGGCTGGAGGACCTGATCGGGGAGGTGACCCAGCGGATTCCCTATCGGGCCATAGGTCAGGCGATCAACGTGATCGTCCATATCGAGAGAACGGCTGCAGGCCGCCGGGTCACTGAGATCGTCGGGGTGCAAGGCTGGGGCGAGGGAGGCTACGACCTTCGCGCGGCCTAGCCTGGGCGCGTTCTTGTGGGGAAGACCTTCCCCTGGACGATGCCTGGCGCGCTGAGGGCGCGCCTAGTGAAAGTCTCGGGTCTTCTGCCGTATGGAGGCGATGCGCCGATCGGGGGTGTACACGCCTCCGGCCGTTGGACCTCTGGACGGCCCATCGCGAGGATCCGGCGCTGACGGTCCCCGATGGAATTCATCGCCGCGGCCGTGGGGGAGCGGGAAGGGGGCATCGCGCCCGCCGACGCTGGCGAGCTCGGCCGACAGATCGATGAGTTTGTAGGCGACCACATGGACGACGTCGCCTTCGCGCTGGATGCGGCCGACGACGCCTAGCATCGAACTCGTCAGCACGGTGCGTCGGTGCTTTTCGTAGACGGCCTCCCAGACCACGAGGTTGGCCACGCCGGTCTCGTCCTCCAGGGTGATGAAGGTGACGTTCTTCGCTGATCCGGGCTTCTGGCGGACCAGCACCAGGCCAGCGACCTTGCAGTTCTGGAAATCCCTGCCGGCGCTGGCGGCGGCGCAGGTCATGAACTTCTCGCGCGCCAGGTCCTGGCGCAGGAAGGTGACCGGGTGCTCGCGCAGGGTCACCGACGCCGCCGCCCTGCTGCTGCCCGCGGCCGACCTCGAC
>JAMFTA010000106.1 GCA_026225565.1 Caulobacter sp.
CAGGTTCAAGGCTGGACGGAAGGCGTCCGCCTCCGCCAGGCGGTCCAGCGCGCCGCGACCGAGACTGGCGCGCCGCCAAAGCTCCGGCAGGGACCGAAAGGGCGCATCACCCCGGGCGAGCACCAGCTTGGCGCCGTCCGCGTTGCGCAGGGATCGCACCATGCGCAGGCCCAGCCGGACCGCAAAGCGGCCCTCCCGGCCGGTGGGCTCCAGGGTGCAGTCCCAGCGGCTGGCGTTGACGCAGATCGGCCGGACCTCGACGCCGTGGGCCTGAGCGTCGCGGACGATCTGGGCGGGTGCGTAGAAGCCCATCGGCTGGGCGTTGAGCAGGGCGGCGCAGAAGACATCCGGGTGGTGGCATTTCAGCCAGCTGGAGGCGTAGGCGATCAGGGCGAACGAGGCGGCGTGGCT
Source organism: Caulobacter sp. (assembly GCA_026225565.1). Lineage (GTDB taxonomy): Bacteria > Pseudomonadota > Alphaproteobacteria > Caulobacterales > Caulobacteraceae > CAIOYC01. The sequence continues at coordinate 412 of JAMFTA010000106.1, forward strand.
TTCCGGAAAGCCGTAGGAGCCGAAGCCTTCGAGCTGGCTGAAGGTCTTGTCGGCGAATTCGGCGGTGTAGCCGCGCTCGATCATGCCGCCGACCAGCTTGTCCTTGAAATGGCTGACGCCGCCGGTGAACTTGAAGGTGGCCATGGCCCGGCGCAGCTGATCGGCTTCAGAGGCGGTGAAACCGGCGCACTCGATGGCCACCCGCATGGCCTGTTCCTGGAAGAGGGGCACGCCGAGGGTCTTGCCCAGCACCTTCTCCAACTCGGGCTTGGGGAAGACCACGGGCTCCTTGCCCTCTCGCCGGCGCAGGTAGGGGTGGACCATGTCGCCCTGGATCGGGCCGGGGCGCACGATCGCCACCTCGATCACCAGGTCGTAGAAGGTGCGGGGCTTGATCCGCGGCAGCATGGCCATCTGGGCCCGGCTCTCGATCTGGAAGACGCCGAGGGTGTCGGCCTTGCGGATCATCGCATAGGTGCGCGGATCCTCGGCCGGGATGGTGGCGAGGTCCAGGTCGATCCCCTTGTGGAGCTTGAGCAGGTCCAGACCCCGCTTCATGCAGCTCATCATGCCCAGCGCCAGGCAGTCGACCTTCATGAACTTCAGGGCGTCGATGTCGTCCTTGTCCCACTCGATGACTTGGCGGTCCTTCATCGCCGCCGGCTCGATCGGAACCAGTTCGTCCAGCCGATCCCTGGTCAGGACGAAGCCGCCGGGGTGCTGTGAGAGATGGCGGGGCGCGCCCATCAGTTGCTGGGCCAGCTCCAGGGTCAGGCGCAGGCGCCGGTCGTTGAGATTGAGGTTCAGCTCCTCGGCATGTTTGGGCTGGACGCCCTCCGACCAGCCCCAGGTCTGGGAAGACAGCATCTTGGTCAGGTCTTCGGGCAGGCCCAGGGCCTTGCCGACGTCGCGAATGGCGCCGCGGGTGCGGTAGCGGACGACCGTCGAGCAGAGGGCCGAGTGGTCGCGTCCATAGGTCTCATAGACCCACTGCATGACGATCTCGCGCCGCTCGTGCTCGAAATCCACATCGATGTCGGGCGGCTCGCGCCGTTCCTCGGAGACGAAACGCTCGAAGAGGAGGTCATTGCGCTCAGGGTCGATGCTGGTGATGCCCAGGACATAGCAGACCGCCGAATTGGCGGCGGAGCCGCGGCCCTGGCAGAGGATGTCCTGGCTGCGGGCGAAGCGGACGATGGAGTTCACCGTCAGGAAGTAGGGGGCGTATTCCAGGGTCTGGATCAGGCCCAGTTCGTGGCGCAGGATCGCCTTGACCTTGTCCGGGACGCCCTCCGGGTAGCGGCGCTCCGCGCCCTCCCAGGTCAGGACCTCCAGCGTCGCCTGAGGGGTCATGTCCGGGGTCGAGACCTCGTCGGGGTACTGGTATTTCAGCTCCTCCAGCGAGAAGCGGCAGCGGTCCGCGATCTCTAGCGTTCGGGCAAGGGCTTCCGGGTATTTGGCGAACAGGCGGTGCATCTCTTCGGCGGCCTTCAGGTGCCGGTCGGCGTGCCGCTCGCGCCGGAAACCCAGCTCATCGATGGTGCAGCCGTGGCGCACGCAGGTGACCACGTCCTGCAACATCCGCCGCTCCTGGTTATGAAAAAGCACATCGTTGGTGACGACCGTCTGGACCCCGGCCTGGGCGGCGAGGTTGGAGAGGTCATGCAGCCGCAGCGCATCGCCTGGTCGCCGGCGAAGGCTGAGCGCCAGATAGGCGCCGGTGGTGAAGGTCGCCTTGAGGCGCCGCAGCCGCTGGGCGCAGGTCTCGTCGGCCTGGTCCGGGACCAGGATGGCGATCAGACCCTCGGCGAAGTCGGGCAGGTCCTGCCAATCGAGATTGCACTTCGCCTTGCCCGCCCGCCGCTTGCCCAGCGACAGAAGGCGGCAGAGTCGGGAATAGGCCGGCCGGTCAGTGGGATAGACCAGCACGCCGGACCCATCCAGGAGGTCCAGCCGGCAGCCGACGATCAGCCGGACTCCGGTGACCTTGGCGGCTTCGTGCGCGCGGACGATGCCAGCGACCGAGTTGCGGTCGACGATGGCCAAGGCCTCGATTCCGCGGATGGCGGCCTGACAGAACAGGTCTTCGCAGGAGGAGGCGCCGCGCAGGAACGAGAAGTGCGACGTGGCCTGGAGTTCGACATAGCGAGACGGAGACATTTCTTGTAAGTTCCCGTTATGTTCCCACATCGCACCTTTTCAGAAAACTGGGAAGGCGCCGCGGCGCCGTCCCACATTAATCGCCGGTTCAAAAGGACAGGGACGCCGGTCGACTCTGACCATGAGGACGGGTTCCCGTTGCCTCGATTGGCGGTCGACGTCCGCAAATGGAAGTCTAGCCCTTGGCCTGAACGAATGCCCGAAGCGAGTTGAGCTCGATCCGCAGCCGGCTCCCTTGGAGTGCGGCGGGGTTGCGAAAGCGCATCGCCGTTGGGGAAGCGCTATTGGCCTCGTACACGCGCACGAGTTCGTATCGTGACCCTTCGCGCATCGCCTTCTCGAACTCTGCCCGCGACCATTCGAACCGACCATCGGTTCCGGTCGTGGCCTTTACCTCGATCCACAGCACCTGCCCCTTCTCGTCGATTGAACGAATATCGTGGTCGGCGCCCGGTTGTGTCTTCGACGTCCAGATGACGATGTCCTCTGGTCGTTCGTAACCCATGGCCTTCACCCGCTTGAGTTCCTCGCGATAGACGAGTTCCTCACCGCGATCTCCCACGATCCGGTCTCGGGCCGCGTCCTCGGGCGTCGGCGCTGTCCATCCGCCGCCGCCTCCACCGCTTCGACCCATGTTAGCCGCTGAGGTCGCCGGGGCGTCGCCTGTCACGGTCGCGACCGTGAGCATTACGCTCGCCAGGGGCGGCAGTGGCGGAGGCTGGCGAACGGGCGTTGGAATGGTTGGAATCGGCGGGGGCTGCAGGGCCGGCGGAGGCAGGGGCGGTGGCGCGCTGGGCGCCGGCGCGGTGTCCAAACCTGTCATGATGTTACGGATCGCGTCTTCCAGACGCTCGTCGTTGGCGAAGAGATCATCTGGCGTGCCTTCGTCATGGCCGCGGAACGCCGCCGGCAGTGGGATGCCCTGCCGGGTCAGGAATGATCGGACATCCGCGACGGATCGACACTGGAGCAGCGATCCGATCAACAGGGACATGGCTCGAACGTCCCTGAGCTGAGACGCGCCCACCACTTCGGCCAAGGTCGCGGCAAAGATCTGGTCGAATTCGACATGACCCCTCGGCGCGATGAGGGCGATTGCACTTTCAGAAAGTGCAGAATCTGAAGCAATACGCACTGTGCGCCCGGCGAAGGTGTAGCTGATGTGCACATACTCGACGATATCGATGCGATGGATCGCGGCGAGCCGCGTTGCGATACGCGAGACGATTGCGGGGCGGAACGCAGGATCAAGACGGCGCTGCGCGTGACCCAGTTCGGCCAGGGCCACGGCAAAGTCTGATCGGTGCAAAAGGGTCAGTCGTTCGTTGCAGGCCTGGGTCAGCCACGCCCGCGCAGCAGCAGAAGCGCCATTCGTTACCTTGGGCGCCCCGCAGACGTCGGTCAGACGCGGGATGGCGAAACGATAGAAATAGGTCCGCGCCTCATCCGAAGCGTCCGCGAAATCGACGTTCGCTCCAGCGCTGCGCAAGGCCGACGCGAGGGGGGGATAATCGTTCTCTAGGAGGCGGTTCGCCGCCAAATCGGTGAGGCTGTAAAGCGCTCCGCTCGAGCCGAGCAGGAACTTGAGGTCCGCGGGCCATTCCATCTTGGTGAGAAAGGACGTCTGCTTGTAGGCGGCCCGCAACAAGGTCTGGTCTGACAGTGTGAGACGTTCCTGGTTGGCGTTCGCGCGGGCCGCGAACCAACGGAAAAGCGCGACCCAGTGGTGCGGCTGGGCCTGGGTCTGAACTCCAAGCGCCTCGTAGGCCCTCACCAGTATGTCGGGTCCTCGAAAGACCGGCACGGCTCCCGCAAAGATGCGCACCGGGAGCGAGAAGACCAGAGACTCTTCTGGCGTGCGGTATTGTCCGTTGATGTAGAGGATCGGCTGTTTGAAATAGGGTGAGACGGCGAGATTTTCCCGGCGCAACGCGTCTACGAGGGCGGGGTAGAATTCTTCGGCCCGGGGCGGGGCCATGCCCTGCTCCTTTCGGACCTCGAGCACCTTGAGAAGGGTCGAGGCCTGGGGTTCGGTCCGACAGCCCAGCCGGCGATAGAGATCCCGGGCGAGGCCTGCGACGATCAAGGCGTCGTCCGACAGCCATTCGATGTTGCTGGCCGTGCTGAGGTGAAGCGTCTTCGGGGCCGCCACATCGTTGGAGCGGGACATCAGGCATGAGATCGATGAGAGCGTCTTCCAGTCGGAAGGCTTCAAAAGCTCGGCGTGGCGCAGGAGGGCCGCCTCCAGGGTGCTGGTCAGCGCCGGCGTTGTGGCCACCAACCGCGCCAACGCGATCAGATCGGACGCGGCGACCTTGCGCCGGATCTTGAGCCTCTCGAGAAGGTCAGTACGTTTCGCCAGATCCGGCGCCGGCGCCCGCGCCACAACGCGCAGATCTGCAGCGTCGCGCCGTGTCAGAATCGAGAGGTCAATCGGAGCGGCCCAATGGCCTGTCTGGTCTCTCACGACTGGACTACGGCGCAGGATCGCCAATAGACGAGGATTGATCTTGCTCTCGGGCTGCAGAAGCCAGCGATAGACTGCGTTCCGCTCGGTCTCCTCGATGATCTCTGCGGTAGCTCGTGCGCACGCGTCCTCGACCCATCGGCTTAGGTCGAACGACTTGCAGTGACGCGCGATAGCGCGGGCATCATTCAGGCGTCGATCGAGCCTGTTCGCTAGTGGCTCGGGACAGTCCTCCCAATTGAAGTCCTCCACCCGAGTGAGCGTGTGTGCCGGTGCCAGGCGACCGTCCGCCGCCAGTGTCGACGAAGTGTCGCGTAGGTCTGTCCTATTGGCCGGCGTCAGAAAGCGCGACAGGCTCGTCAGAACCGTAGCGGATCGAACCTGAAATTCAGCATCGAGTAAGTGGGAATTGTACGGTCGGAAAACAAATCTGGCCTCGGTCTCGGGCATCGCTGAAGTGACGGTATTGTCGGGGCCGCTGCATCGCAGCCTCACGAGGGACGCGACGGTAAATGGCTTCGCTCCGGCCTGAGACGCCAGAAGCGTCGCGCCTTCGTTCTTGAGAATTCGCGGATCAAAGTAGCGTTTGTCGCTCATGAACCCGTCAAGAAGGGGGTCTTGCGGAACCACAATCTCACTGGCCTGTGCGAACGTGCGCGCGCGCTTAAGCACCTCGCGGGTTGGCCAGCATGCGGCGGTCTTGAAGTGTGTCTGGATCGCCGCGTTGAAATCGCCAGGCGTAGCGACCCCACCCGACGCGAGAGCAAGGTAAGCGTCGGCGCCGAAGCGTTCGAACCAATCCCCCTGCAGGAGGTCTTGCGTCAGACGAGCCGCCTCGCCGGCAAGCCAAGTGTTCCAATCTGTGTCCAGCAAGCTGGAGCGGTCATTGTCGAGATTGAACGGTGCGCTGACACTGACGACTGACCCGGTACGGCTCTGCGGCGTTTGGAGCGGATAGTAGAAATGTCCGGCACGTTGGAGGTCGATCCGGTTCCGAACAAGAGGCAGCGACACCGCGACACACAAGCTCGTACGTCCGGACCTGAAATAAGCGGGATAGTCCAAGGCGCGGTGCGCATCGGGAATTGAAACCGCCCGCACAAACTCGATTTCCTCGACCCGGGTGACTTTCGGCACTGGCCCTGCTTCGGCCCATTCCTGAAGGCGACCAGAACGGCGAACAGCTGTCACCCCCTTCAGAGCGCAAGGCACGGCCGTTGCGGTCTGTGTCCAGGACAGTCGCCGACCGGTGCGGACCGACGATGCGGTCAGACTGCGGACGCCCGATGTCTTTCCGACTCCGGCTAGCTTGACGAGGGTTGGAAGCAGCGCTTCCGAAATCTGATCCATCGCGCGCGCCTCGCGCGCGATCGTGAAGGGCTCCACCCGTCGCGTTGCGGCGGCGCGGTAGGGGATGTGGATGTTGACGCCAACACGCCCCGCCGAGGACGGATCCGGCGCGCTGTCTGTCCCCAGCTCCTTGAAGTCGAGAAGGGCGTACCGACCGTTCGAGCGAATGCGCACCTCGTCGCCGAAATGAAAGAGCGAGCGAATTCCGAAATTCTTTGAGCCAATGCCGTTTGTCTTGGGCTCGATGTAGTCTCCATCATCATCGCCTACGACGTCGCCGGTGCCCGCGATCACGCTGAGGCGCTTCCAGCCCTTTGGCGGGATTGGGGTTCCGTTGCCGGTGATGTGAAGCTCATCGGCGCCAAAGAGGATTTCGATAGCGGAGCCCTGTCCGTCGTACTCGTTCTGGACAATCTCCCGGAACACATCGGCGGCGGAATGGCCCCGCACGAAATCGTCCAGAATGCTGGCGCCGAACCGCTTTTTTAGAGGACCTGTCCGGGCGGGCGGCGTCCAGGCTAGTTCCGGGCCGGTCGCAGGACTCGGTTGGAGTTTTCGAGTCGAAGCGGCCGCTTTCGCGCGGGGAGATTTCACCATATGCCCGTCTCAACCCTCACTAAAGCCAAGCTAAGGGAACACCGTTACGTTGCCACTGTCGACCTTGGGCGTCGGGTCTCCTCGGCAGAGGGTTCGCCCTCGCGCCGGAGCAGAAGGGGTTTGGTCGTGGGTGCCGGACGGTCTGGTGTTCCCGTGGTGGTTGAGGCCAATCCGTAACGCGAAGCTGAGCCGCGTTACCCGAACAGTCCATGCATGAACCATGTCATGTCGCCTGTAATGGCCTGTTCGCCGTCGCCCCGCCGGAAGACCCAGAACCGCTCGCCGACGTCGTCCTCAAGCTGGAAATAGTCGCGTACGGCGTCGAGTTCGCCGTCGCGTCGCCACCATTCCCCGAAGATCCGTTCGGGCCCATCGGCGCGTTTGACCCGCCGGCGCATGCCGCGCCAGGTGAAAGACACCGGCGGCTGGTCGGGCAGCAGGGCGATCGCCTCGATGCGCTCGGGGCGGGTCAGAAGTCGAGTAGGCCTTGGCCAATGGGCGGGCCATGTCTCCCCGGTCGGAGGCGCGGTCGGCGCCAGCTTGCGGACGGAGCGCTCGGGGACGTCGCTTTGCGCCGGCGCGGCCCGATAGAGCCGGCCGGCGCCGAGC
>JAMFTA010000013.1 GCA_026225565.1 Caulobacter sp.
CGCTCCACCTCGTTGGGGGACGCCACGCCATCGGCGGTGCCGTGCAGGATCAGGCCGGAAGCCGGGCAGGGGGCCAAAAACGAGAAGTCATAGACATTGGTCGGCGGCGACATCGAGATGAAGCCGTCCGTCTCCGGGCGGCGCATCAACAGCTGCATGCCGATCCAGGCGCCGAACTGATAGCCGGCCACCCAGGTTTGCGAGGCGGTGGGGTTGTTGGTCTGCAGCCAATCGAGCGCCGTCGCCGCGTCGGCCAACTCGCCGATGCCAGAATCGAACTCGCCTTGGCTGCGCCCAACCCCGCGGAAGTTGAAGCGGAGAGTGGCGAACCCCCGCTTCATGAAGCAGCGATAGAGCTGGATGGTCGGCGCATTGTTCATCTGCCCGCCCGCCTTGGGGTGGGGGTGCAGGATCAGCGCGATCGGCGCATTGGCCTTTTTTCCTGGGGTGTAGGCGCCTTCAAGTCGTCCGGCGGCGCCGGTAAAAATCACCTCGGGCATCGACATCCTTACGGTTTCGCCGGTAGGCCGGCGGCGCTAAAATACTTGACCGGGGGAGTTGGTTTTCCTACATCACCACCGATCCCGTCGGCGTTTCCACCTTCGGAGCGGCGGCTTTAGCACAGGCGCCGCCAAGCCTGGGTCATTTTTTCGTTCGAGGCCTTCATGCGTCTCTCCACCAAGGGCCGTTACGCCGTGATGGCGATGACCGACCTGGCCCGCCACGGCCATGACGGCGGGGCTGAACGGGCGGTCTGCCTTTCCGACATCGCCGCCCGCCAGGAAATATCCTTGGCCTATCTTGAGCAGCTGTTCGCGCGCCTGCGCCGGGCGGGGCTGGTCAAGAGCGTGCGCGGTCCCGGCGGCGGCTATCGGCTGGCCCGGCCGCTCGCCGACACCACTATCGCCGACATCGTCCTGGCCGTGGACGAGCCCCTGCACGCCACCCGCTGCAGCGAGCTGAAGACCGGCGCGGAGGGAAAGGGTTGCATGGCTTCGGGCGAGCGCTGTCTGACCCACAATCTCTGGGACGCCCTGGGTCAGCAGATCGAAGGTTTCCTCGCCGGCGTCTCCCTGGAAGACGTGCTGGAGCGCCGGATCGGCGCGCCCGCGACTCCGATGCCGGCCAAGATCGCGGCGCCCATCACGCCCCAGCTGGCGGGGGCGGCATGACCGTCTACCTCGACTATAATGCCACCGCCCCGATGCGGCCCGAGGCCCGCGCGGCCATGCTGGCGGCCCTGGACATCGGCGCCAACGCCTCCTCCGTCCATAGCGCCGGGCGCGCCGCCCGCTCGGCGATCGAAAGCGCGCGAGAAGACGTGGCGGCCTTGGTCGGCGGCGACGGCGAACGGCTGGTGTTCACCTCCGGCGGCGCGGAAGCCAACACGCTCGCCGTGACGAGCGCCGCCCTGGCCGGCGCCCAGCGCCTGATCGTCGGCGCCACCGAGCACGCCAGCGTCATCGAAGCGGCGAAAGCCACCGGCCTGCCCATCGAGCTTTTGCCGGTGAACGGCGGAGGCGTCAGCGACATCGATTGGCTGGCCGCCCGCCTGCGAACTTGGGATGCCGCCGACGGCGCTCCCTTCGTCGCGCTTATGATGGCCAATAACGAGACCGGCGTGATCCAGCCGATCGCCGAGGTCTCAGCCCTGGTCCACGCCGCCGGCGGCCGCCTGCACGTGGACGCCGTGGCGGCGGCGGGCAAGATCGGCCTGGATATGGCCGCGCTCGGCGCCGACACCCTGGCCCTCTCGGCCCATAAGCTCGGCGCCGCCCAGGGCTCGGGCGCGCTGCTCTATGGCGAAGGCGTCGTTCTCACCCGCCAGATCCACGGCGGCGGCCATGAGCGCGGTTTGCGCGCCGGCACTGAGAACCTTTCCGGCATCGCCGGCTTCGGCGCGGCGGCCAAGATCGCGGCCGCCGCGCTGACCCAATCCGCCGAGGGCCGCGACGCCGCCGCCGCGCGCCTCACCGCCACTGGCGCCGTGGTCCTGGGCGACGGCGCCCCGCGCACCGCCGGCGTGCTCTGCCTCGCCGCCGAGGGCTTCCCCGCCCATCTAGCGGTGATGGCGCTGGACCTGGAAGGGGTGATGATTTCCGCCGGATCGGCCTGTTCTTCGGGCAAGGTCAAGCCGTCGGGCGTGCTGCAAGCCATGGGGCGGGACGATCTCGCCCCCTTCTCCATCCGCGCCTCGGGCGGCTGGGCGACGACAGCGCAAGACTGGACGCGGTTCGCCGACGTTTGGCTTCTCGCCCACGCCCGCCACGCCGCTCGCCACGCCATCAAAGAGGTCGCGTAACTCATGGCCGCCGTTAAAGAAACCGTCCGCGCCGTCGAAGCCCTGGAAGGCGAGAAATACGCCCACGGCTTTGTCACCGCCATCGAGCAGGACTTTGCGCCCAAGGGCCTTTCCGCCGACACGGTGCGCTTCATCTCGGCCAAGAAGAACGAGCCGGAGTGGATGCTGGAATGGCGGCTGGCTGCCTTCGAGCGCTGGCTGGCCATGGACGAGCCGGACTGGGCCAAGCTCAACTACCCGCGCATCGATTACCAGGACGCCTTCTACTACGCCGCCCCCAAGGAGAAGGTGGGGCCGAAAAGCCTGGACGAGGTCGATCCAGACATCCTGGAGACCTACAAGAAGCTCGGCATCCCCATCCGTGAGCAGGAGGTGCTGGCGGGCGTCGTGGGCTCGCCGAAATACGCCGTGGACGCAGTGTTCGACAGCGTCTCCGTCGTCACCACCTTCAAGGCGGAGCTGGCCAAGGTGGGGGTGATCTTCTGCCCGATTTCCGAGGCCCTGCAGGAACATCCCGAGCTGGTGCGCCAGTACTTGGGCTCGGTAGTGCCGGTGTCGGACAACTATTTCGCCTGCCTGAATGCGGCGGTGTTTTCCGACGGCTCCTTCGTCTACATCCCGCCGGGGGTGCGCTGCCCGATGGAGCTCAGCACCTATTTCCGCATCAACGCCTCCTCCACCGGCCAGTTCGAACGCACCCTGATCATCGCCGACAAGGGCGCCTACGTCAGCTACCTGGAAGGCTGCACCGCCCCCATGCGGGACGAGAACCAGCTGCACGCCGCCGTGGTCGAGCTCGTTTTGATGGACGACGCGGAGATCAAATATTCCACCGTCCAGAACTGGTATCCCGGGGATAAGGACGGCAAGGGCGGCATCTACAACTTCGTCACCAAGCGCGCCGATTGCCGGGGCGACCGCTCCAAGGTCTCGTGGACGCAGGTGGAGACCGGTTCGGCCATTACCTGGAAATATCCCTCCTGCGTGCTGCGCGGGGCGGAGAGTTCGGGCGAATTCTACTCCATCGCCATCACCAACGGCCGCCAGCAGGCCGACACCGGCACCAAGATGATCCACTTGGGGCGAGACACCAAATCGCGCATCATCTCCAAGGGCATCTCCGCCGGCAAATCCTCCAACACCTATCGGGGCCTGGTCTCCAGCCATCCGAAAGCCATCGGCGCCCGCAACTTCACCCAATGCGACAGCCTGCTGATCGGCAAGGACTGCGGCGCCCACACCGTGCCCTACATCGAGGCCAGGAACGGCCACTCCACCTTCGAGCACGAGGCCACCACCACGCGCCTGTCCGACGACCAGCTCTTCTATTGCCAGCAACGGGGTTTGGGATCGGAAGAGGCGGTGGCCTTGCTGGTCAACGGCTTCGTCCGCGAGGTGATGCAGAAGCTGCCCATGGAATTCGCCGTCGAAGCCCAGAAGCTGGTGGCGGTGAGCTTGGAAGGCAGCGTCGGATGAGCAATCCTCGCCCCTTCGTTCCCCCCGCGCCCATCCGCAGCCCCGGCAAGCCGGCCGCCAGCGCCGTCGCCCGGGCTCGCCGGATGCGCAAAACCCCCACGGCGGCCGAGCGGTTGCTGTGGGACGCCCTTAGCAAGCTCGACCTCGGCATCCAGCGCCAGGTGCCCATCGGCGCCTACATCGCCGACTTCGCCAGCCACCCGGCGCGGCTGGTGATCGAGCTGGATCGGCCCAATGATTTGGCGGACCCGAAGAAGCTGAAGACCCGCGCCGCCTGGCTGCGCGGCGCCGGCTACCGCATCGTCCGGTTTCCGGAGGCTGAGGTTGCGGGGGACATCGACGCCGTCGTCGCCCGCATCAAAACCGAAGCCGCCACGCCTTCAAAGCTCGCTAACGTCAGCGTTCCACAAATCGGGGGGCAGGCGGAATGATCCAGCAATCTCCCTTCCCCCTTGAGGGGGGAAGGGTCGGGGATGGGGGTGACACCGCTGGCGGCAGGCCCGCCAAGGGTGCGGTCAAGCGCGCTCGCCATCTGCGCAAATCCTCCACCCTGGCCGAACGGCTACCGTGGGCGGAACTACGCGCGCTGAAGCAGAATATTCGCCGCCAAGTTCCGATCGGTCCCTATGTGGCTGATTTCGCTCACCATGCCTCCAAGCTGGTGATCGAGATCGACGGCTATTACCACTCGACGCCCGGCGCGGCTGAAAAGGATGCGGCCCGCACGGCTTGGCTCGAAGGTGAAGGCTACCGCGTCCTCCGCTTCGCTGAGCAGGCTGTTCGAGACGATCTCTACACCGTGGTCGAGCGTATCGCGTCTGACCTGTTACCCCCATCCCCGACCCTTCCCCCCTCAAGGGGGAAGGGAGATTTGAGGTGTTCGCGATGAGCCTATTAAAGGAAAATTTCGACGGGCTGTGGACTCAAGACGGCGCGTTTTCCGGGGCTGATGGCAAGCTAGTACGTGCCTATGACGACGTTGCCCTGTTGAGGGAAACTCCTGTCGAAAGATCAGAGCGGACGCCTTTGAAGGAGGTCCCTGTCGGTACAACAGGGACAGTTCTCTTTTTCACGCCCGGTCCAGACGGCGTAGCTGAACTTGAGTTGGATGACTTGGTTTTCGCTATCGAAGAAACTCGCTTTCTCCGCCTCCACATGACGAACGAAGAAAAGTACCCGCGCTGATGCTCTCCATCCAAAACCTCCACGTCTCGGTCGGCGGCAAGTCGATCCTCAAGGGCCTCAGCCTGGACCTGCCCCAGGGCGAGGTGCACGCCATCATGGGGCCGAACGGGGCGGGGAAATCCACCCTCAGCTACACCCTCGCCGGCCGCGCCGGCTATGAGGTGACCGAGGGTTCCGCCACCCTCGACGGCCAGGACTTGCTCAGCCTCTCGCCGGACGAGCGGGCCGCCAAGGGCGTCTTCCTTTCCTTCCAGTATCCCCTTGAAATCCCGGGGGTTCCGGCTCTCACCTTCATCCGCACGGCGCTGAACGCTAAGCGCAAGGCTAAGGGGCGGGACGAGATCGCCGCGCCGGAGTTCTTAAAGCTGGCCCGCGCCGCCGCCACCGGCCTGAAGATGGACTTCGAAATGCTGCGCCGGGGCCTGAACGTCGGTTTTTCCGGCGGCGAGAAGAAGCGGATGGAGATATTGCAGGCGGTGATGCTGTCGCCCTCGCTCCTGATCCTGGACGAGACGGATTCGGGCCTGGATATCGACGCCCTGCGCATCGTCTCGGAGGGGGTGAATAACCTCCGCTCCCCCGACCGCTCCATGCTGGTGATCACCCACTATCAGCGCCTGCTCGACCACATCAAGCCGGACAAGGTGCATGTGCTGGCCGCCGGCCGCATTGTCGCTTCGGGTGGGCCGGAGCTGGCGCTCGAGCTGGAGCGCGAAGGCTACGACAAGTACGGGGTGAAGGAAGCCGCATGAGGACCTCGTCATGAGCCTCGCCTCCGCCATCCGCACCCGCGACCTGAACGAGCTGCCCAGCCGCCGCGACGAAGACTGGCGCTGGAGCGACTTGAAGGCCGTGATCCGCGTCATGCCCGACCCCTCGCCGGCGGCCTACACTGCCGCCGCCAATCCGGCGCTGGACGGGATCGACGCGGCGCGCATCCTCTATATCAACGGGCGCCTCGTGGATGGCGGCCGCATCGCCATCCCGGCCACCGGCAAGGGCGCCTTTGTCCGCCGCTTCGTCTCCGCGACGGCTGAGACGGCCCACCACGTGGACGCACCGGTCGAGGTCGGCGCGGGCGGACGCCTGCTCTTGATCGACAGCTTCGAGGGCCAGGCCGCCGGCTATCTGGCCAGCACCACCGGCGCGATTCGCCTCGACGAAGGGGCTGTCGTCGAGCGCATCGTCTTGATCGACGAGCCGGAGGACGCCGTCTCCGTCGCCCGCTTCGAGGTGCAGCTGTCGGAGGGCGCAAGCTTCTCGCAGACCGTGCTGGCCACTGGCGCCAAGCGCCAGCGCTTCGAGACCCATGTCGCCCATCCCGGCGGCGCGAGCGTGCGGCTCGACGGCGCCTATCTCCTCGGCGGCGCCCGCCATTCGGATCAGACCACGGTGCTGAACCACGAAGGGCTGGCGGGCCTTTCCAGCCAGCTGGTCAAGGGCGTGGTGGCCGATCGCGCGCGCGCCGTGTTCCAGGGCAAGATCATCGTCGCCAAGGGCGCCGACGGCACGGACGCCCGCATGGGCTCCCACGCCATTCTGCTGTCGGACCGGGCCGAGGTCGACGCCAAGCCGGAGCTGGAGATCTACGCCGACGACGTGCAGTGCGCCCACGGCAATACGGTGGGGGCGCTGGACGACGCGGCCCTGTTCTACGCCCGCTCGCGCGGCATCCCCGAGCTCCAGGCCAAGGCCATGCTTACCGCAGCCTTCGTCGGCGAGGTGGTGGTGCGCATCGGCGACGACGCCGCGCGGGAGATGGCGCGCGCATGGGTGGAAGTGAAGCTGGCGGGGCTGGTCTGATGGACGGCAGTCTTCCCCCCGCCTTCGACGTCGCCGCCGCCCGGGCGCAGTTCCCCATCCTGCAGCGAAAGATCAACGGCAAGCCGCTGATCTATCTGGATTCCGGCGCCTCGGCCCAGAAGCCGCGGGCTGTGATCGAGGCCATGGTCGCCTCCATGGAGGGCAGCTATTCCAACGTCCACCGGGGCCTGCACACTCTCGCTAACGAAACCACCGAAGCCTATGAAAAAGCTCGTGAAAGCGTTGGCCGGCTAGTCAACGCCCCGATCCACGAGATCGTCTTCACCAAGGGCGCCACCGAGGCGATCAACCTCGTCGCCTCGTCCCTGGGCCTCTCGCTGAACGCCGGCGATGAGATCGTCATCTCCGAGCTGGAGCACCACGCCAACATCATCCCCTGGCACTTCCTGCGCGAGCGCAAAGGGGTGGTGCTGAAGTTCGCGCCGATCACCGACGACGGCGGCCTGGACATGGAGGCCTTCCATGCCCTGCTCGGCCCCAAGACCAAGATCGTCGCCATCACCCATATGTCCAACGTCACCGGCACGGTCACCGACGCTGCGGCCATCGTCGCCGCCGCCCACGCGGTGGGGGCCAAGGTGCTGTTCGACGGCGCCCAGGCCATCGTCCACCAGGCGGTGGATGTGAAGGCGCTCGGCTGCGACTTCTACGTCTTCTCCGGCCACAAGCTCTACGGCCCCACCGGCATTGGCGTGCTCTACGGCCGGGCCGAGGTTTTGGCCGACATGCCGCCTTATCAGGGCGGCGGCGAGATGATCGGCACGGTCAGCCAGGAGCTGATTACCTACGCCGACCCGCCCCATCGGTTCGAGGCCGGCACGCCGCCGATCCTGGAGGCTATCGGGCTTGGCGCGGCCATCGACTGGCTCTTGCCCCAGGACCGCGCCGCCATCGCCGCCCACGAGCACGCGGTCTACGCCCGCGCCGTCGAGCGGCTGAGCGGCCAGAACTGGCTGCGGATTCTCGGCACGGCGCCCGGCAAGGGAGCCATCCTCAGCTTTACGGTGGAAGGCGCTCACGCCCACGATGTGGCCCAGATCCTCGACCGCTACGGTATCGCGGTGCGCGCCGGAACCCACTGCGCCGAGCCCCTGATGCGCCGTTTTGGCGTCATCTCCAGCGCGCGCGCCTCCTTCGCCCTATATAACACCCTGGAGGAGGCCGACGCCTTCGCCGAGGCCCTGATCAAGACCCGAACCTTCTTCGCTTAACGGATTTCGCAGTATGGACGACGCAACTCCCATCGCTGAAACGGCCGCCCTGGCGGACGCCTCGGCCCTGCCGCAGGCGGAACTCGACCGGCTGACCGACGCCCTGATCGACAAGCTGAAGACCGTCTATGACCCGGAAATCCCGGTGGACATCTATGAGCTCGGCCTGATCTACAAGGTGGATGTGTCCGATGACCGCGACGTGGTGGTGGACATGACCTTGACCGCCCCCGGCTGCCCCGTCGCCGGCGAAATGCCCGACTGGGTGCGGGACGCGGTGATGAGCATCGAGGGGCTGCGCTCCTGCACCGTCAACCTGACCTTCGATCCGCCGTGGGACCAGTCGCGCATGTCCGACGAAGCCCGCCTGCAACTGAACATGTTCTGATCGGACGGATCGCCATGGACCTGCAAACCACCACCCCGCCCCGCGTCCGCCGCCCCCGCCCCAAGGTGGTCACCCTCAGTGACGCCGCCGCCGAGCGGGTGAAGGCGATCATGGCCGCCGCCGACAAGCCCTACATGGGCCTGCGGGTGGGCGTGAAGAACGGCGGCTGCGCCGGCCAGGAATATATTCTGGACTACGCCGAGGCGGCCGCGCCGCTGGACGAGGTGGTGGAGGACAAGGGGGTGACCATATTGGTCGAGCCCAAGGCGATCCTCTTCCTCATCGGCACCGAGATCGACTACGAGACCACGCGCCTGACCGCCAAGTTCGTGTTCAGGAACCCCAATGAGACCGACGCCTGTGGCTGCGGCGAGAGCGTCACCATCGTGCCGGCGGCGTTCGACGACTGATGGCGGTGGGCTCTTGAGTGTTTCCGGGGAGTTCGAGGCCTTCGCCGTCGATCTGTTCGCGGGGCTTGGCCCCATCCGCATCAAGCGCATGTTCGGCGGGGCCATGGCCTATGCCGGCGAGTACGGCTTCGCCCTGCTGGATGACGAGGCCATCTGGATCAAGGCGGACGAAGGGAACGAAGCCGCCTTTGTCGAGGTCGGCTCGCCCCGCTTCACCTATCCGATGAAGGACGGCAAGCTGATGGAGATGTCCTATCGGCGCCTTCCCGAAACCGCCATGGATGACCCGGACGAGGCGCTGAGCTGGGCGCGGCTGGGGATCGAGGCCGCCATGCGCGCGGCGGCGAAGAAGGCGGCCAAGCCGAAGAAGGGGAAGGCGTGAACATTCCTCATCTTCTCCTCCCCTGCGCAGCGGGGGAGGAGGACCGCCCGCAGGGTGGTGGAGGGGGCAAGCGCAGCGGCCCCGCCCACCGCCTTCGGCGGTCCCCCCTCCCCATAAACGGGGAGGGATAAGTGGGCTCAACACCCCCCAAATCCGTCCTGATCTATTCCATGGGCGAGGTGATCGGCGACGGACTGATCAAGCTGCCCTTTATCGCCTCGCTCAGGGACGCCTTTCCGGACGCGACGATCCACTGGTGCGCGGCCAAGGGCTCCACCGTCTATTCCACCGCGTTGAGCGCCATCGTCGCCGGCTTCATCGACGAGGTGATCGACAGCGGCGTCACCGGGATCGAGGTTTCCGACCTCGTGCTGCTGCGCAAACCCTTCGGCGGGCGGCGGTTCGACGTGGTGATCGACACCCAGACCAATGTGCGCCGGTCGCTTGTGGTGAAGCGGGCCATTTCTCAAAACAGCGGGTTGTTCGTCTCCCCCGCCGCCGATTTTCGCTTTTCCGACCGCAAGCTGACCGCGCCCTGGCCCGAGGCTATGGTCGATCGGCTGCAGATGCTGGCCTCGATGGCGGCGGGGCGCCCGGTGGCCGCGCGGCCGGTGGCCTTGACCGATCCCCGTGCCCTGGAGGCGGCGGCGGCGCTGTTGCCAACGGGGCCTGCCTACATCGGCTTCGCGCCGGGGGCCGGCGGCGTCTCCAAGCGCTGGCCGCTGGAACGGTTCATTGCGCTCGCCCAGGCGCAGGCAGGGCGGGGGCGCACGCCAGTCTTCTTCATCGGCCCGGACGAGGCGCAGATGGCCGCGCCGATCCGCGCCACGATCCCCAGGGCTCTATTCCCCGAAACCGCCCGCACCGACGCCTTTACCGACATCAAGGGGCCGCTCCTGGTGATCGCCCTGGCCTCGCGGCTGACGGCGGCGGTGGCTAATGACTCCGGTCCCGGCCATATGCTGGCGGCCGGCGGCGCGCCGCTCTTGAGCCTGCAGGGCGTCCGACGCAAGGCGGTGAAGTTCCACCCCGCCGCTCGCCGCCTGACCATGCTGATCGCAGAGGATTTTGGCAGCCCCCTCGACATGACGGCGATTCCGCTGGAAGAGGCGGCGCGGGCGCTGGACGCCCTGATCGCCGAGGCGCCTTGATGGCCATTCTGATCCCCGTCTCGGCCGGCGAACTGATCGACAAGATCACGATCCTGCGGGTGAAGGCCGCCCGCATCGACGCCGCCAAGCTCGCCAATGTGCAAAAGGAGCTGGCCCTCCTAGAAGCGGTGGCCGCCAAGGATCTCGCCGCCGTTCCCGGCCTCGATACCCTCTCCGCCGAGCTGGAGGCCGTCAACGCCATCCTCTGGGACGTGGAGGAGGGCAAGCGCGACTGCGAGCGCCGAGGCGACTTCGGTCCCGCCTTCATCGCCCTGGCCCGCCAGGTCTATAGGGACAACGACCGCCGCGCCGCCATCAAGCGCCGCATCAACGAGGCGGCCGGCTCCGACCTTGTGGAAGAAAAGAGCTACCGGCCCTATTGAAGGCTGTCCTCGCCACGGCCTCAGCGCCCCTGGAAGGTCGCCGGGCGTTTTTCCATAAAGGCGTTGACCCCTTCTTCGAAGTCGCCGGTCTTGCCGGCGGCGCGTTGGCCGACCCGCTCGTGGTGCAACTGTTCCAGCCATTGGGCGTCCAGGCTCGTCCACATGGCCTTGCGGATCAGGCCGAGCGACGCGGGGCCCTCCGCCAAGCTCTTGGCGATGGCGATGGCGGCGGGCATCAGCTCGGCGTCAGGGACGCAGCGGTTGATCAGGCCCCACTCCAGCGCCTTGGCGGCGGGCAGTTTTTCGCCCAACAGCACCATCTCCATGGCCCGCGCCCGGCCAATCATGCGGGGGAGCAGATAGGTGGAGCCGCCGTCTGGGACGAGGCCGACGCGCCGGAACGCCTGCAGGAAGTAGGCGCTCTCGGCCGCCAGGATGATGTCCCCCATCAAGCCGAAGGAGCAGCCGATCCCGGCCGCGGCCCCGTTCACCGCCGTCACGAAGGGAATCGGCAGGTCGCGCATCAGGGTGACCACGGGATTGAAGGTCTGCTCCAGCTGTTTGCCCACGTCGGGCTTGCCGTCCGGGTCCACGGCGCCCGCGCCGGTCGACAGATTGGCCCCCGAGCAGAAGCCGCGCCCTTCGCCGGTGAGGATCACCGCCCGCGCCGCCGAAGATCCTTCGGAGACTCTGATCAGGGCGTGATGCAGCTCCTGGCCCATCTCCAGGGAGGCGGCGTTCAAGGTGGCGGGGTCTGCAAGGGTGATGATCGCCAGGCCGTCTTCGGCGGCGACCTTCAGGCGTTGGTATTCCAATGGGGCGTTCCTCGTTCTAGGCCGGGCGAGGATAGGCCAAGGCTGGGCGTCGCGAAACCGGCGCCCCAGCGGAAGGGCGCCGATTTTTAGGCGGCGCGGCTCAGACGAGGCGGCTCAGGCGGCCAGTTCGGCGGCCTTGGCGCTGGCGGCGCGGGCGCTGGCGGCGTTGGCGCCGGCGTTGATGGCCACGGCCTCCGGCGCGGCGGTGGTGACCCGGTCGCGTCCGCCCCGCTTGGAGGCGTAGAGGGCGGCGTCAGCCCGCTCCAGCAAGTTGGCGGCTGGTTCGCCCGCCTGGTACTGGGCGACCCCGATGGAGACGGTGACGGTGCCCAGATCCTCGTTGGTGGAGCGGCGTTTCAGGGCGCGCGAGCCGATTTCGTGGCGCACGCCGTCCAACTCCTTGGCGACGGCCTCGGCGGCTGTGGCTGGAAAAACGATGGCGAATTCCTCGCCCCCATAGCGGGCGGCCAGGCGCGGCGTCTCGCCCACCCGGGCGATCACGCTGGCCACGTAGCGGATCACCTGATCGCCGGTCTGATGACCCCAGGTGTCGTTGAAGCGCTTGAAGTGGTCGATGTCGATGACGGCGAGCGCCAGGGCGCGGCCGGTGCTCTCCGCCTGGGCGCAGGCGTGCTCCAGCCCTTCGTCGAAGGCCTTGCGATTGGCGAGGGCGGTCAGGGAGTCGGTCATGGCCTCGCGCCGCACCTGTTCCAGGTGTTCGCGCAGGCGCACGATCTCTTGGGTGGAGGCGCTGAGGCGCTTTTCCAGGACGCCGCTTTCGCGCTGGGCGCGCCGGGTGGCGGTGGCGAGGTCGGCGACCATTTCGGTCAGGGCGCTGTGGTCGGGCTTTTGGGCCAGTCCCGCGGAGGCCCCGGCAAGGGCCTTGCCGTAGACGCTGTTGGATTGCTGAGCCACCTGGATGGCGGCGGTGATGCTGTGCAGCTGACGGTTCAGCTGATCGCCGGCGTCGCGGATCTGGTCGTTCAGGCGGAGTTTCGGCAAGAATTGCGCCGCCAGCTCCTCGGCGACGGCTTCGGTGATGGGATCGCCAGCCGTCACCAGCCGCTCGATTTCGCGCCCGAGCGCGCCTTCGGGATCGCCGACGTAGTGCAGCCAAAGCTCGAAATTCAACGGGGTCGGCCAGACCTGATGTCGCTCCATGGTCTCCAGGGCCTTACGCGCGAGCGAATAGGCTTCAGGACCCCGGATAGACAGTTCGACTTCCACGGCCATTAGATCCTCCGTTGTGACCGCGCACGGTTCTGTGCGCTGTCGATGGGAGGGAAATTAGCAGCAAGTGCTGAAATGCGCGTTAAGACCCAAGCTTGCGGCGAGACTAAACAGCGTTCATTTTCCCTTAAATCGCGCCGCCAAATGTCGAGTGCTGCAAAAAAAAGGAGGATCCAAATGCTTGGAGCGGATGAGGCTGGCCACGCCCAGGCGATGACTGTGGCGCTGGCCAAGCAAAAAGCCGCTCACCTGAGAGACAGAGCGCCCAGCGCCAAGCTGCGCGCGGATCGCCTGACCCGCTGCATCGCGCTTTTGATCGCCCGCGAGGGAGAGATCGTGCGCGCCCTGAACGCCGATTCCGGCAGTCGCTCGGCGGCGGTGACCGGGGTCGCCGATGTGGCCGCTTCGCTCGGGCCCTTAAAGTACGCCCGCGCCAACCTTGACGCCTGGATGAAGCCGGAGAAGCGCAAGACCACCCCGGCGATCCTCGGGCTCCTGGGGGCCAAGGCCGAGGTGCGCTTTCAGCCCAAGGGGGTGGTGGGGGTGATCAGCCCCTGGAACTTTCCGGTGAACCTGACCTTCTCGCCGCTAGCGGGGATTTTGGCGGCGGGCAATCGGGCCATGATCAAGCCGTCGGAATATACGCCCGCCACCTCCGAACTGATGGCCCGGATGTTCGCCAGCGCCTTCTCCGACGAGGAGATCGCCGTGGTCGTTGGCGGTCCAGAGGTCGGGCAAGCGTTTTCGGAGCTGGCCTTCGACCATCTGATCTTCACCGGCGCCGCCTCAGTCGCCCGACATGTGATGCGGGCGGCGGCGCAGAATCTGGTGCCCCTGACCTTGGAACTCGGCGGCAAGAGCCCGGTGCTGCTCGGCCGCTCGGCCGACTTCGCCACCGCGGCGGCGCGGGTGATGGCCGGCAAGACCATGAACGCCGGGCAGGTCTGTTTGGCGCCCGACTATGTGCTCGTCCCCGACGACAAGCTCTCGCAATTCGTGGCCGAGGCGAAGGCGTCCACCGCCGCCATGTTTCCCACCCTCAAGGACAATCCGGACTACACCGCCGTCATCGCCGAGCGCCACTACGACCGCATCCGCGGCTATATCGAGGACGCCCGGACCAAGGGCGCCGACATCGTGGAGATCAACCCGGCGGGGGAGGATTTCAGCCAGCAGGAGCATCGCAAGATCCCGCCCACCCTGATTCTCAATCCCACCGACGATATGACGGTGATGCAGAACGAGATTTTCGGCCCCGTGCTGCCGGTGAAGACCTATGGCGCCATCGGCGAGGCGATCACCTATGTGAACGGCCACGCCCGCCCCCTGGCCCTCTATTATTTCGGCACCGACGAGAGCGAGCGGGACCGGGTGGTGGACGCCACGACCTCGGGTGGGGTCACCGTCAACGACGTGATCTTCCACGTGGCCCAGGAGGACCTACCCTTCGGCGGCATAGGCCCGTCCGGCATGGGCAGCTACCACGGGGTCGACGGCTTTCGAGAGTTCAGCCATCGCAGGGCTGTCTATCGCCAGATCAAGACCGACATCGGCCCCTTAAAGGCCCTGCGGCCGCCCTATGGCGAGGGCGTCCGCAAATACATCGCCTCGCAGCTGAAGCCTTAAAGGCTCAGCGCTTGGAGGGGGCCGAGGAGGGCGCGCGCATCAGGAAGGCGGGGGTGTCGGAGCCGAAGCCGACCACGGACGGGCCGCCATCGTCCCGTTGCGGCCTGGCCTCGCGCGAGGAGCGCGCTTGGCGGTCCGGCTGCGCCGCAGGCGTGCGCTCTGAACGCTCCCCGTAGGAGGGACGAACAGGCTTTTCCGCGACAACGCGTTCGCGCGGCTCGGGGCTGAGCGCACGGGGTTCCTGCACAGGCGCTTCCACCGCCGCCGGAGCGGCTTCGCGGGGCGGGCGGTTCTCGTCGCGGCGCGGCCGGCGGCCGGTGCGCGGTGCGCGTTCGGGACGCGTCTCGGCGGTGCGGGCTTCGACGGGCGCACCCACGGCGGCCTCATCGACGGCGGGCGCGGGGCTGAGCGCCTCCATAGACGCCCGCTCGCCGTGATCCTTGACCGGGCGGCTCCTGGTCTCGCCGCGACTGTCGCGGGACCGGCTGCGCTCGCGATCGCCGCCGCGGGCGGGGCCCTTGGTCTTGCGGCGTTCGGTGTCGCGCTCGCCCGCGGCCTTGGCCTCGTCCCAGTCGAGATCGACCGTGACCAGCTGCGGCTCCTTCTTGGTGAGCTTGATCACCTTCTCATAGTTCTTCTGATCGTTGGGGGTGACGATCATATAGGTCTCGCCCGTGCGCCCGGCTCGGCCGGTGCGGCCGATGCGGTGGACGTAGTCCTCCGAATGGTGGGGCACGTCATAGTTGAACACCTGGCTGACGGCGGGGATGTCCAGACCGCGCGCGGCCACGTCGGAGGCGACGAGTATCTTCAGCTCACCCTTGCGAAAGCTTTCCAGCGTCTTGGTCCGCATGGACTGATCCAGGTCGCCATGGATGGGCGCGGCGTCCAGGCCATGCACCTTCAGGGACTTGGCGACGATGTCCACCTCGGACTTGCGGTTGCAAAACACCAGGGCGCTGACGATGTCGGACCGTTCGATCAGGGCCCGCAGCACCATCCGCTTGGCCTTGGCGTCGCCGATGGGGATCTTGCAGACGTACTGGGTGATGTTCTCGCCGGTGGTGGCCGGCCGCGAGGCTTCGATGCGGGTGGGCTCGCGCAGGAACTGGGTGGTGAGGCGGGTGATCTCCGGCGGCATGGTGGCCGAGAAGAACAGGGTCTGCTTGTTGACCGGGGTCATCTTGAAGATGCGCTCGAGGTCCGGGATGAAGCCCATGTCGAGCATCCGGTCGGCCTCGTCGACCACCATCATCTGCACGCCGGTGAGCAGGAGCCGTCCCCGCTCGAAGTGGTCGAGCAGGCGGCCCGGGGTGGCGATCAGCACATCGACGCCCCGATCCAGCTTCTTGATCTGGTCCTCGAACGACACGCCGCCGATCAGGAGCGCCCAGGAAAGGCGGGTGTATTTGGCGTATTTGCCAAAGCTCTCGGCCACCTGGTCGGCCAGCTCGCGGGTGGGGGCGATCACCAGGGCGCGGGGCATCCGCGCCTTGGAACGGCCGGCGGCCAGCCGGTCGATCATCGGCAGGGTGAAAGCGGCGGTCTTGCCGGTGCCGGTCTGGGCTATGCCCAGCACGTCGCGTCCGGCCAGGGCGACGGGAATCGCCTGCTCCTGAATGGGGGTGGGCGTGGTGTAGCCCGTGTCCTCGACGGCTCGGAGGGTTTCGGGGCTGAGCCCCAGGTCGGAAAAGTCTGTCATATCTCGCTGGAAAAAGTCGCCGGAGCCGCCCGTGCTTGGGCGAGCGGGCGGCGCGAATTCACCAGACCTGCCCCGAACTTAGGGGGATACATAGAAATCAGGGGTCGCAAAGTCAATGTGGCATCGGTCGGGCGCCAAGGATGAGAACTGGGGCGAAGAGAACCATTGGGGCCGGCGGGCGTTCGCCTCCTGACACTATCGCCCCAAGCAAGGATTGCCATGCGCCTGCTCCTGACCACAGCGCTCCTGATCGCCGCGCCCACCCTCGCCCTGGCCGC
>JAMFTA010000107.1 GCA_026225565.1 Caulobacter sp.
CAGTCGAACACCGGCGACAGGCGCGTGATGATCGACAGGTTGGGCTTGCCGTTCGGATAGTCGCGGGCGAAGTATTCCAGCTTGCCGTTCTCACAGCGGAAATAGGCGCTGGCGATCCCGTCGCCGCGATGACTGTTCGTCCAAATCTCCGGCCGCTCGCCGACAAGCGAAGCGTAGGCCGTCTCAGTCGGCTCACCGAGGCGGGTTTCGATCTTCAGGAACCCCGTCGGATAGGCGTCCGACGCCATCTTCTGCACGACGCCGCCGGCGACCGTCACCAAGTCATCGTTCAAATAGTAGGTCTCATAGCCGTCGACCAAGCCGTCGTGCAGCTGCAGCACCCGATAGAGGACATTGGCGTTGACCACGTCCAGAGCTACGGGCCCCGACAGGCGGGCGCGCCCATAGCCCCTCTGACGCGGCGGGATCGATTGCTTGACCTGTTGCCGCGCCGCCTCCGGAGAGGGGATGGACGGCGCCAGGACGGCGTTCAGCGTCGCGGACAGCGCCAGGGATGCGCCGGCCGAAAGGGCGAAGTCCGCCGCCGCCGCCACCGTCAACAGCGCCGTTCCGCTAATCCCCACCGCCTCGGCCGCGCTTACGGCGGCGACTTCCGCTAATTCGTAGACCAGCGCTAAGGCCTCGGGCACGTTACACGCTCCAGGCTATGATCGGCCGCGCCGACGCCTCGACAATAAATCCGTTCAGTCCGAGCGCGCCCCAGCCGCGCGAGGTGCGAACCGCACCAACCAGGGCTAAGCCGCGCAACGTATCCGCGCGCACCACGCCCACGT
The DNA here is from genome assembly GCA_026225565.1 of Caulobacter sp. GTDB lineage: Bacteria > Pseudomonadota > Alphaproteobacteria > Caulobacterales > Caulobacteraceae > CAIOYC01. The sequence continues at coordinate 795 of JAMFTA010000107.1, forward strand.
CGCCCACCTGCGGCGCATCGGTCGGCGCCAGGGCGGCCAGGGCCGCGCCACGCGTCATGACGGAGAGCAGGCCGCCTTCGCGCTGCAGCAGCCGCGCGCAGCCCAGCGCCGTATCGTAGCGGCCGCGCCACGGCGCGCCCGGGTCGATCCCGCGCACCGCCAGAACCAGGTCCGCCGGCATGAGGCAGCAATCGAACTCACCCCATGCGAGCGGCGCTCGCATGGCCCGCGCCACCACCTGGCGCAGAGCGTCCCGCTTGTTCATGTGGGCCAGACCTCGGTCGTATCGACGGCGTAGCTGGAGACGTAGTCGCAGAAGGCGTCGTCAGGGGAGCGCTTGCGCTGGTCGATCCCCGTGTAATAGGCCAGCTCTCGCTGGTTGCGGGCCACGTCGCCAGCGGCGGCAGAGAGCGCGATCGTCTCCACCGGCGCGTTGGCCGTGCCGTTGCGGTTGAACTTGGGCGTGTCGGCTATGGCGTCGCCCAGCCAGACGATCGATCCCAAGGGCTGGCGATCATCGCCAAAGGCCAGGAGCCCTAGCGAGATCCGCGCATTGCGCACCGTGGCGCGCTCGGCATTGGCCAGCACCCGCACCGTCTTGGACACGCCGCTTAGCGAGAAGTCCAAGCGGCTGAAAACCCCGTTCATGGGCAGCTTCATCGCCGGGATCGCGGTCATGGCCCCAACTCCCAGATAGAGACCGCCGGCCTGATCGACATTGTCCGCCGGCAGCCGGAACCGGCCAAAGCCGCTCCAAACGCGGAGCGCCGGCGAGGTCTCTGCGAAGAGAAACCAGCCAGGCAGCGGCCGATCCCCCGCCAGGGAGGGATCATCGAGAATGGTCATCAGATGTCCGTTTCCACGAAGCGAACCGAAGGCGAGGTGCGGAACGGCGCTTCCATCGTCGGCCAGACGTCGTCGATTGAATCCAGACTCAGCTTCATGGTGCAGCCGAGCGCTTGGAAATTCACCGATTGCCCCGCCGCATAGTCCTCGCGAAGCGGGGGATCGAAGCCGATCTGATAGCTTCCGTCATCCGCGACGACCACGGAGTGGATGATATGCAGCCGCCAGAAGCCCGATGGGCCGACAACCGTGAAATACTCGCCGCCTGTCAGGGCCG
>JAMFTA010000108.1 GCA_026225565.1 Caulobacter sp.
ATTACCTGCGCGACAACATGAGGTTCGATCGTGCCGACTGCGTGCAGCGAGGGCACTACTTCGCCATCGTGGACGAGGTCGACTCCATCCTGATCGACGAAGCGCGCACGCCGCTGATTATCTCCGGCCCCACCGAAGACCGCTCCGACCTCTATCGCACCATCGACGCCATCGTGAAGACGATGATCCAGGACACCGAAACCTTCGACTTCGACGAGAAGCAGAAGCAGGTGATCCTGAACGAGCACGGCAATGACGTGATCGAGGAGATGCTGAGCGCCGCCGGGCACCTGGACCCGGATTCCGCCGGCCTCTACGATCCCGCCAACATCTCCATCGTTCACCACGTGAACCAGGCGATGCGCGCCAACGTCATCTACACGCGCGACAAGGACTATATCGTCAAGGCCGGCGAAATAATGCTGATCGACGAGTTCACCGGCCGGATGATGCACGGACGGCGGCTCTCGGAAGGCTTGCACCAGGCCATCGAAGCGAAAGAGGGCGTGGAGATCCAGCCCGAGAACCAGACCCTGGCCTCGGTCACCATCCAGAACTACTTCCGCCTCTATGAGAAGCTGTCGGGCATGACCGGCACGGCCTCCACCGAGGCGGCGGAATTTGGCGACATCTACAAGATGGACGTCATGGAGATTCCCACCAACAAGCCGATCCAGCGCATCGACGACGACGACGAGGTCTATCGCACCGAAGCCGAGAAGAACCAGGCCATCGCCAAGCTGATCCTGGACTGCCACACGCGGGGCCAACCGATCCTGGTGGGCACCGTCTCCATCGAGAAGTCCGAGCGGCTGTCCGAGCTCCTGGACGCATACGAATACGAAGTGGACGGCAAGAAGAAGAAGGGCATCCCTCACAACGTCCTGAACGCCCGTTTCCACGAGCAGGAAGCCCTGATCGTCGCCGACGCCGGCGCGCCCGGCGCGGTCACCATCGCCACCAACATGGCCGGGCGGGGGACGGACATCCAGCTTGGCGGCAATGTGGAGATGAAGACCGCCAAGTGGCGTCAGGACCAGAAGGCCATGGGCCTGGAGCCCACCATCGACGAGGCCAAGGCCTATCAGGCCCAGGTCACCGCCGAGATCGCCGGCAGCAAGGCCGCAGCCCTGGCCGCCGGCGGCCTGTTCGTGCTTGGCACCGAGCGTCACGAGAGCCGGCGGATCGACAACCAGCTTCGAGGCCGCACCGGCCGTCAGGGCGATCCCGGCCACTCCAAATTCTTCCTCTCGTGCGAGGACGACTTGCTGCGCATCTTCGCCGGCGATCGGCTGGACGCCATCATGCGCACCTTCGGCGTCGCCGAGGGCGAGGCCATCACCCACAAGTGGCTGAACTCGGCCATCGCCACCGCCCAGCGTAAGGTGGAGGCCCGCAACTATGAGATCCGCAAGAACCTCCTGAAATACGACGACGTGGTCAACGACCAGCGCAAGGCCGTGTTCGAGCAGCGCCAGGAGTTCATGGAGGCCACCGACCTCGGCGAGATCGTCACGGAAATGCGCCGCGACATCATCGCCGACCTGGTCAGCCGCCACCTGCCGCCCAAGCAGTACGCCGAGCAGTGGGACATCGAGGGGCTGCACGAGCGTCTGGTCCACTTCCTGGACATGGACCTCCCGGTGCAGGAGTGGGCGAGCGTCGAGGGCGTCTCCCGTGAGGAGATCGAGGGCAAGATCGTCGCCGCCGCCGATGCCCACGCCGCCGAGCGCGAGGCCCAGATCGGGGCCGAACAGATGCGCGGCCTGGAAAAGAACTTCCTCTTGCAGATGACCGACATGGTCTGGCGCGAGCACCTGCAGCACCTGGATCACCTGCGCCAGGTGATCGGCCTTCGCGGCTACGCCCAGCGCGACCCCTTGAACGAATACAAGACCGAGGCCTTCTCCCTGTTCGAGAAGCTCTTGGTGGATCTGCGCCAGGCCGTCACCCGCTGGGTGATGACGGTGAAGTTCCAGTGGGACGAGCAGGACTTCGCCCCCCCCGCTTCGCCCGACATGTTCGAAGTGCATCTGGACCCGACCACCGGCCAGAACGAGCGCTACGGGGCGGCGCTCGGCTCCGAAGGCGGCTTTCTCGACCCCGCCATCGCCGCCGCCCTGCCGCCCTCAGCCCTGCCCGCAGGCTGGGAATCCACTTCGCGCAACAGTCCCTGCCCCTGCGGCTCGGGCAAGAAGTTCAAGCACTGCCATGGGGCGCTGGTTTAATTCAAAATAACCCTCTCCCGGAACGAGAGAGGGCTTGGACGCCTAAACGCTCTCTTCCATTTCGGAGAACAGCAGCCTAGCCGGTTGCTGCACCCTTGGTGCCGGGGCCGGGACCCGTCCGCGATCGCCGAACAGAAAGCGGTCGATGTAGGCGCAAAGCTCCTTCATTTCCTGGGCCGCCACCATCTCGAAGCGCAGCTCCTCCACCGAGCGGCCGGACTCCAGCACCGTCTGATAGGCGCCCCGCGACCGGATCACCACCGGTGCGACCTGGAGTCGCAAAAGGTTTAGCGCCTCGATCGCCCGCTTGACCACCGGCGGCTCTACATTCTCCCGCGCCACCGGCGCCTGATTGAGCACCACCAGGCCCGGGCGACGAAGCTGGCGGATGATGCTGCTGGTGTGCACCGCAGCGGTCAGGTCGAGGAAGGTCGGACGCACCACCAAGATCGACAGATCGGCCAGCATCACAGCCTGCTCGGTCTCCTCCTGCAGCACCGCGGGGGTGTCGACCACCAGGGCGTCCAAGCCGGACTCGCCAGCAGCGGCCTTCAGGGCGGCGAGTTTTCCCGCCGAGGAGGCCACGGGCTCGGGACCCAGGTCCAGCCGAGACTTAAGCACCTCCACCGCCGAGAGTTGCGGATCGCAGTCGGCCATCAGCGTGCGCCGACCACGCAGATAGAAGCCGATCGCCAAATGGGTGGCGATCGTGGTCTTGCCAGAGCCACCCTTACGACCGATCACAGCCACGGTTCTCATCAAATCGCCTCGCCCCGTCGTAAGGGGATACGGCGACCACGCCAGGGTGTGGCCACGACGCTCGTCCCGCGAATCTCTCAGGTATGCTTAAGGCTACGCTGGTGCGGCAAGTGGACGCAACGGCCGTTTCCCTGCCGGATAAAGATTTTCTTCGACCTGCCGATGACCGCCGCGAAGACGGCCGATCACCATTTCCCATTACTTCGGCGCGGGCCATCCCGAGGCTGAGAAAACACCCGGACGAAGCCTTGCCCGTGGCCAGCCGTCAGCGATAATGCGGCGTCGGAGACGGGCGAAAGGCTGCGGGGAACGCCTTCAAATGTCGCATTTTCCGCGCCTGCCCTGACAATTATTCCCCCGAGGGGGGAAGCCATCTGCATTTGATGAATAGACTGTTAAAGTGACCACGAGTGAGCTGGTCCGCGCAGCATGAGAGATGCCGCCCGGGAGCCCTCAGAGGGGGAATATGATGCGGAAGTCGGTCATCCTAGCCGGAAGTTCAGCCTTCGCCTGCCTGTTGGCGGGGTCTTCGGCCAGCGCGGGCGCCATGGCGCCGGGCGGTTACGGCGCCGGCGGGGGCGGCCCCATCGGCTACGGCCCTGGCGCGCCCACCTCGGAGGATTATCCGGCCAACGCCCAGCCCGGCCAATGCTTCGCCAAGGTGCTGGTGCCTGAGGTCACCGAAACCTTCACCGAGCAGGTGCTCGTTTCTCCGGAAAAAACCATCACCCACGTCGTCCCCGGCGAATGCGGGTTTGAAGACAAGACCGTGGTGGTTCGCGAACCCGCCTTCGAATACATCACCGTTCCCGCCACCTACCGCACGGTCACCGAGACGGTCGTGGTGCGCCCAGGCGGCGCTCACACCGAGACCATCCCGCCGGTCTATGAGACTGTCAGCGAACAAATCCTGGTGCGCGAAGGCTATACGGTCTGGCGCCCAGGCTCCACCGTCGCCGGCTATGCCGGGGCGGGCTCCTACGGCGGCAATGGCCCCGGCTATGTCGCGCCGCCGCCGAGCGCCTACGCCGGCACCGGCGCTGCGCCCAACCCCGCCTACGGCGGCTTCCCCACCAAGGTGCTGGCCACCGGCGAGGTGCTCTGCCTCGTGGCCGTGCCTGCGGAATATAAGACCATCACCAAACAGGTGCTGAAGGTTCCCGGCCGCACGGTCGATGTCCCCTATCCGCCCGAAACCACCGAAGTTTCGCGCCAGGTGGTGGACGTGCCCGCCCATGTGGAAAAACGCGAAATCCCCGGCGAGACCAAGATCCTGAAGATCAAGGTCTGCCGCCCGGATCAGACCACCGCCGAAACCATCCCGCCGGAATACAAGACGGTGACGAAGATCAAGACCGTCACTCCCTCGCGCTTCGAGTGGAAGACGGTGGATTGCAAGACCGACGTGGCGCACGACGTCCGCGGCGGCTATAGCCCGCCGCCGACCGGCTACGCCGCACCGCCGCCGCCGATCGTACACAGCTATGGCGTGGCTCCGCCGGTGCATCACTACCATCCGCCCGTGCATCGCGAGCCCCACGTGGCCTACGTGCCCAAGCCTGTCTTCGTGCCGCCGGCCTATGTGCCGCCCCACAAGGGCAAGATCTGCCACTCCACCTGCGACGACGGCCCCACCTCCATGGAAATGGCCCCCGCCTCCACCGGCCCGGCCTACTCCTCCTCCCCGGTCAAGAGCTACGCCCAGTCCACCACCACGGTCACCCAGGTCGGCGGCGGCGACCGGGCGGTGAGCAATCTGCAGGCAGCCCTAGCCGGCAAGGGCTATTACAACGGCGCCCAGAACGGCCTGTTCACTCAGGACACCATGAGCGCCATGGTGAAGTACCAGCACGACAATCATCTGTCGGAAGGCCGCTACACCGGCGAAACCGCCAACTCACTCGGCATCAGCCGCTAAGCGTCCATCCATCTGCGACGGAAGGGGCGGCGGAAACGCCGCCTTTTTTGTGCGCCGAGCATAGTCGCGGGCGCGGCGCGCATGATTCAGCAACATCTGAAAGGCAATCTGTCTTTGAGATGATGATCGGAGCTGCGATGCCCCCCTCTGCACTGGCGAAATCGACCCTGCTCGCCCTGGCGATCATGGGGGTGGCGTTCGGCCTGCAAGGCTGCGCCGCTACGGCCGTCGCTGGCGCGACCGTTGGTCTGGCGGCGACAGCAGTGGGAACCACCGCCAAGGCGGCGGGCGCCGTGGCCGGGACCACGGCCAATGTCGTAGTGGGAACCGGCAAGGCCGTCACCGGCGCAAAACCTTAAGCTAGGCGGCGCCCAACTCTAGCACGCAGCGCTCCCCCACTGTAGGACGCGAGACGCCGACCCGAAGCAGCCCCGGATAATCGCCCTTCAGCCGCTCGGCGAAATGCAGGCAAAGCCGCTCCAGAGTGGGGCTTTCAAGCCCCGGATGCTCGTTCAAGAGGCCATGGTCGAGCTCGCCCGCCAGGGCCTTCAGAGCGGCGTCCAGTTCTCCCAGATCAGCCACCCAGCCCACAGGCCCGGTCATGGCGCCGCGCACTGTCGCCTCCACCTGAAACGAATGGCCGTGCAGACGCTGATACGACGCCTTGGGGCCCGTCGGCAGGCGATGGGCGGCGTCGAACTGCGCCGTCTTGGTGATTTCGAAAATGGGATCGGACATGAGGACTTTGGATGGAGCTCTAGCTCAAGGCAGGCCGAGGTATTTATGGGTTTGCACGCTCAGACGCCAGAGCGGATGCTCCAGACAATAGGCGATGGCCGCCTGGATGTTGGCCGTTTGCGCCGGCCCATCCATCGGTTGCAGCAAGAAACGCTCAAATCTCAGACCCACGAATTGCGCCGGGTCGACTCCCGCCTGGGGATAGACCAGCTTCAACTCATCCCCATGGGTTTGCACCACCACGGCGTCGGCCTTGGGACTGACGCAGATCCAATCCAAGCCTTCCGGGACGGCGATGGTCCCGTTGGTCTCCACCGCTACGGCGAAGCCGGCGGCGTGAAAGGCGGCGATCAGTGGCGCGTCGAGCTGCAGAAGGGGTTCGCCGCCGGTGCAGACCACGAGGCGCGGCTCCCCCACCGGACCGCGCCAGAGCGCGCTCGCCGCCTTCGCCAGAGCCTCCGGCGTCTTGAACCGGCCGCCGCCCCGCCCATCCATGCCGACAAAATCCGTATCGCAAAAGGTGCAGACGGCCCCGGCCCGATCCTCTTCGCGCCCCGACCAGAGATTGCAACCGGAAAAGCGACAGAAGACCGCCGCCCTGCCCGCCTGACCGCCCTCTCCCTGCAGGGTCAGAAACAACTCCTTGACGGCGTAGCTCACGCAGCGGTCGCCCGCCATTCGAACCACCCCTTGGCGCGCAAGTCACAGGCGGGACAGGCGGCGCAGCCATAGCCCCAAGGATGCAGTTCGCCCCGCTCGCCCCGATAACAGGTGTGGCTGTCATTGACGGTGATATTCACCAGGGTTTCGCCGCCCAGCGCATCGGCCAGGGCCCAAACCTTGGCCTTTGAGCGGTCCATCAGGGGCGTCAGGAGCACGAATTCCCGCTCCATGCCCAGGCGCAGGGTGGTCTGCATGGATTCGATGGTCTCGCGCCGACAGTCGGGATAGCCAGAATAGTCCGCCTCCCCCATGCCGCCCACCAGAACCTCAATCCCCCGCCGATCCGCCAAAGCCGCCGCATAGATGAAGAAGGCGAGGTTGCGCCCCGGCACGAAGGTGGAGGGCAATCCCCGCTCGGTCATCTCGATGGCGCGGTCCGCCGTCAGGGCCGAATCCGCGAGCGCGCCAAAGCTGACGAGATCGAGCAGGTGATCGGGACCGAGCTTCGGCGCCCAATGGGGAAAACGCGCCATCATGGCGGCGCGGACGTTTTCGCGGGCGTCCAGCTCGATGCGATGGCGCTGCCCGTAATCGAAACCCACCGTCTCGACCCGGTCGAATCGATCGAGCGCCCAGGCAAGGCAGGCCGTTGAATCCTGGCCGCCGGAAAACAACACCAGGGCAGACGAAAAAGGCGCGGACATATGGCTCTTATGCGCCCAGATCGGTGTGCCGTCGAGACGACGCGCCACCCTACGCCCACCGAGCCGCCGCGCGATTCACTCGCCCTCCGCCAATCCATATTTGTACGTCTTTGATGAAAGATATTCCCGGTTCGCCGATGCCATCCCGATTTTTGTCCGCAGCTTAACCCGATCGCAATCGACCCCCTTCAGTATGGAGAGTGGAATAAAGTTCGGTGAGTGATGGCGCCCCCTAATAAAGCAGCCAAGGTCGTGCAGAAGGCTCCACTCGGCGCCGCCGCGTTGGCCCATGCCCTTGCTTGCCCGCTCGACGAATTGCTGGCCATGGCCACGCTTTTGCAGCGGCAATCCCTGCCGGAAGCCGCCCATGGGCAGTTGGAGGCGATCCTCGGCGCCGGACGGCGAATGGCGGCGCTCATCTCCGACGCCCAAGACACCGAGGGCTTGGCGACGCCGCCGAACTTGGAAGCGGTCAGCCTGCGAGAGCTGGTCGACGAAGTGGAGGCGTTCTGGAAAGCCTGTGAGCCGCGCCACGGGGCGCAACCGCTCATTTCTTTTAACGCACCCAAGGATCTTAGGGTCCTAGTCGATCCTGCCCGTCTTCACCGCCTCCTGGACACCCTGATCGAGGACGCCCTCAACACCTGTGGCGGCGGCGTGGTCGATATTCAGCTTTCCACCCTCGTCGGCGCCAACGGGGTGGTGTCGGTGTTGGGACGCATCGACGCGCCCGGATCGGCGCGTCAAGCCGGCGATGATGTCGCTTTGAACCTCTGCCGCGCTATCGTCTTGCAAATGGACGGCGACATCAGCCGGATTCCCAATCCGGGCGCAGGCGATCTGACCAGCTTTATCGTCCGTTTGGCGGACGCGGGGCGGCTTCTCACGGAAAATCAGAACGTCGAGCCCGAAGATGCGCCCCTGCCCCCCCGCACCCATCTCTTGATCGTGGATGACAACGCCACCAATCGCATCGTCGCCGCCGCCCTGTGCGAAATGTTCGGTTGCACATCGGAAACGGCGGAAGACGGCCTTGAGGCGGTGGAGGCGGTGAAATCGCGCCACTTCGATCTGATCTTGATGGACATCAAGATGCCGCGCATGGACGGGTTGGAGGCGGCCCGGGCCATCCGGGCCCTCCCCTCGCCCGCCGCCAACACGCCGATCGTGGCCTTGACCGCCAACGCCGATCCTGACGCGGTGCAGACCTACATAGCCAGCGGTATGCAGGGCGTCGTGGACAAGCCCATCAAACCGCAGACGCTGCTGACCACCCTTCAAGGGGTGCTATGCGGCCACGTCGAGCCTGCCGCGCAACAAACCTCGGTCGCTTAGCTAGCGCCGCTTTGCGGCCACAGGCGCGGGTTAAGGCGCAGCCATGCTGGAGTTTAGACGATGATCGGGCCAATCCTCGCGGCGCTGCTGACAGCGGCGACGGCCGAGCCCGCGTCGACGCTCCCGACCGCGACGCCTCCGCCCGCACCTGCCGAAATCGCTCCCTCGCCCCTTGCCGAGGCGCAAGCCAATGTGGACCGCGCAGAGCAGCTCTACACCCAAAGCTGCGGCGATCGAGCCTACGGAAGCTATGACGACATCTGTTCCCAGATCGCCAATCAGGTGCACCGGTATCGGGTCGATCTCGACCGTCAAAGGAGCCTTGCAGCCCACGCCGCCAAGGCGCCGGCAGTCCAGCCCAGGCCTGTTGCGCCGTTAAGCGCCCATTAGCCAGTCGGCGCTTAGCCTTCTCCCGTAGCGAGATTGACGGGGCTCGAAATCATGGGAATGCACCGCATCGCCGGCAGCGAAGCCTTCGCCTATTCAGACCGGCGTTTGAGTCCGGCTTTCGGCGCCCTGCACCGCTTCAGCGGGCCGCGCCGGCGCCGCTTTCGCACGCTTCGCAAAGCCTGGCCTCTGGTGTTTCCGCTCGCCGCCCTGGTGGGCGCCGTCATCGGCCGCGGGCTCTAGCTCAGCCGTCCAGCGATGCGATCGGAAGCGAAGTATCTATCGCCACCGGCGGATATGATCGCTAGCGTTTTCGACGCCGATGTTCTGAACACAACGGAAGGGATTTACGGTTAAGCATTCGATGTGACATGCGTCGCTCCGATCCTCGTTCACCCACCCACGGCCCACGTTCATGTTTGTGGATAAGAAATCAGCGCGAAAACTGCGTCGGTTACGCCGTGTTGCGTCCTCCGCACCCGTTCGCGTCGGGCTGTTCCTCTCCAGCGCATTGGTCGCGGGGCTTCTCGTCTCCAGCCTCATTGTCAGCCTTGGCGAGCGGCTGCCCAAATCGGAGCGACCTCCAACCGTTACCGTGGACACCCTGCTGGCGCAGGCGCTGGTCAGGCGGCGCTTTGCCGACCCGTCCGATGTCCTGTTCAATTCGGTGGGCCATACTGACGCCGGGCTGGTCTGCGGCTTTGTCAGAGACCCGCAAACGGCGGATTGGCTGAGATTTTACGCCACTTCATCCGTGGCGGTGCTGAGCTCCGAAGAGCCGGCGGCGGTCTTCGACAGCAGATGGAATGGTTGCTCTTAAGGAAGAAGTGAACGCGGGAGGGTGAGGCGAGCCCCTCCGCTGTTGGGGGTGGTCGGCAAAGACTGGGTCGAGGGCCAGAAATCGCCTTCTTCTTTTCTACATTTCATGTATCTATGAATTATGAAATCGTCTGAAGCCGTTTCAGCCCTGTCAGCCCTCGCTCATGAGGGTCGGCTGTCGATCTTTAGAGAACTGATGCCCGCCGGACCCGAAGGCATCGCGGCTGGGGAGATCGCCCGGCGCGTCGGCGTGCAGCCGACAACCCTTTCCGCCAGCCTGTCGGTGCTTTCCCACGCGGGCCTTGTGACATCCCGGCGGAAGGGGCGCTCCGTTATCTACGCCGCTGCTTTTGACCAGATGGGCGCGCTCCTGAGCTACCTGATCCAGGACTGCTGCAACGGATCGCCCGAGGTTTGCACCCCGCTAGTCGCGGTGCTCAATCAGGCCGCGTGCTGCCCGACCGACATAAAGGAACCCGCATGACCACCGAGCGTCCGCCCTACAACATCCTCTTCCTTTGCACGGGCAACTCCGCCCGCTCGATCCTGGCCGAGGCGATCATGAACCGGGTGGGAGCGGATAAGTTCACCGCCTATTCCGCCGGATCTCATCCGAAGGGCGAGGTCCACCCGGCCGCATTGAAGCTGCTCACCAGCCTGAACTTCCCCATTGACGGGCTGCGGTCCAAGTCCTGGGACGAGTTCGAGGCCGATGGCGCGCCGGTGTTCGATTTCATCGTCACGGTCTGCGACAACGCGGCTGGCGAGGTGTGCCCGATCTGGCCGGGCAAGCCGGTGCGGGCGCACTGGGGCGTTCCCGATCCCGCCGCCGTCGTGGGTTCCGACACCGACATCAGCCTGGCGTTCGCCGACGCCTTCCGCATGTTAGGCAACCGCATCCGCCTGTTTTGCAGCCTGCCCATAGCCAAGCTCGACAGACTGTCGATCAAGCGGGAGATGGACGCCATCGGCAAGACCCAAGACGCTTCCGAGCCGGCGTAGGGCCGGCCTCATGATCCTAGCTCTTGGTATCTTCGCGCTGACCCTGGCGCTCGTTATCGCTCAACCCAAGGGGTTGAAGATTGGCTGGGGGGCCTGTATCGGCGCCGCCCTCGCCCTGCTTTTCGGTGTCGTGCACGTGGGCGACATCCCGACGGTCTGGGACATTGTCTGGAACGCGACGGGGACCTTCGTCGCGGTCATCATCATCAGCCTCCTCTTGGACCGCGCGGGCTTCTTCGAGTGGGCGGCCTTGCACGTCGCTCGTTGGGGCGGCGGCCGAGGCAAGCTGCTGTTCGTCGCGGTCGTGTTGCTGGGCGCGGCTGTGGCGTCGATCTTCGCCAATGACGGCGCGGCGCTCATCTTGACGCCCATCGTCATCGCCATGCTGGCTGAGTTGAAATTCAGCGCCAAGGCGACGCTCGCCTTCGCCATGGCCGCCGGCTTCATCGCCGACACGGCCTCTACGCCTCTGGTGGTCTCCAACCTCGTCAACATCGTCTCCGCCGACGTCTTCCATCTCGATTTCGGCGGTTATGCCCTGGTGATGGTTCCGGTGGTTCTGGTCACCGTGGCGGCGACGCTGGCGATGCTGTTGCTGCGCTTTGGGCGCGATGTCCCGAACGTCTACGATGTCACCGCCCTGAAGCCCCCCGCCGACGCCATCCGGGATCGGGCCGTCTTCAATATGGGCTGGGTCGTGCTGGCTCTGCTGCTGATCGGATTTTTCGCCCTTGGCCACATCGTCCCGACCAGCGCCGTCGCGGCGGCGGGGGCCGTCATCCTTCTGGCGACGGCGGCCAGGGGCAGGTCCGTCAACCCAGCGGCCGTGCTGCGGGAAGCGCCCTGGCAGGTCGTCATCTTCTCGCTCGGCATGTATCTGGTGGTGTTCGGCCTGCGGAATGCCGGCCTGACCGCCTACCTATCCCACCTGTTCGAACAGTTTGCGAAGGCCGGCCCCTGGGGCGCGACCTATGGCGTGGGCGTCACCACCGCCGTCCTCTCGTCTATCATGAACAACATGCCGACGGTCCTTGTGGGAGCTTTGGCGATCCAGGGCGCTCACGTCACGCCCCATCTTCGCGAGGCGATGGTCTACGCCAACGTCATCGGCTGCGATCTCGGTCCGAAGTTCACCCCGATAGGGTCGCTGGCGACCTTGCTTTGGCTCCATGTCCTGGCTCAAAAGGGAGTGAAGATCGGCTGGGGCTACTACTTCCGTGTCGGGATTTTGCTGACCACGCCGATTCTTCTCGTCACTCTCGGCGCGCTGGCGCTGCGGCTGACCCTGATGCAGTCCTGAGGCCCAAATGAGCGCCCTTTTCCCCGTCGTCATCCACCACAATCCCGACTGTGGCACCTCTCGCAACGTCCTCGCCATGATCGAAGCGGCGGGCTACAGGCCAACGGTGGTCCCCTATCTGCAAACCGGCTGGACGATCCCTCAACTTCAAGGGTTGCTCGCCGCCATGGGCCTGGAACCTCGCGATGTGCTCCGCGAAAAGGGCGCTCCCGCAAGGGAGCTCGGACTGCTAGATGAAAGCGCGACGGATGGCGACATCCTGCGGGAGATGGTGGCCCACCCGATTCTGGTCAACCGCCCCATCGTCGTCACGCCCCTTGGGACCAAGCTGTGCCGACCGTCGGAGGCGGTCCTGCCGCTTCTGGAGCGCAAGCCTGAGCGCTTCACCAAGGAGGACGGGTCATCAGCTTGACCTTGGGTTCTCCGCCGGAAAATCAATAGTAGCGGGGGATGGGGCCGAGCTGAGGGGTCATGCGATCGGTCAGGTCCAACATCTCGTCATCGACGAAGCACCAGCCCCAGCCCTCCGGCGGATCGTAGCCCTCGATGATCGGATGGTTGGTGGCGTGGAAGTGCTTGGTGGCGTGTCGGTTGGGGGAATCGTCACAGCATCCCACGTGGCCGCAGGTGCGGCACAGGCGAAGGTGCAGCCAGATGTCGCCGCTGTTCAGGCACTCCTCGCACCCCTTGGCGCTGGGGGTGACGGTCTTGATGGCATCGAGGTGGCGACAGCTCATCGGTTCGCTCCTAAGATGCTGCAATAGACCGGTTGATCCTTTGCCGGCCAAGACTTTTCGTCTCGCCCCGCGTCCGTCATCGAGGCCCGCCATGACCGATTTCCAGCCTGTTCGGGCTCGCCGCGCCGTCGCTAGCAGAGCCGTCGCCACGGGCGCGGTGGCCGTCGGGGCCTTCGCCCTGGGCGCCTTGAGCATCGGTGTGCTGGCCGTTGGCTATCTGGCCATCGGTCGTTTGACCGTCGGACGGGTGCGGATCGGTGAGGCCAGGATCGGCCGGCTGGAGGTGGACGAGTTAGTCGTCCGCCGCCTGAAGCGGGGCTAGCGGGGCATGTCCGCCTCGAAGAGGCTCTTCAGCTCTTCGGCTACGTCTTGCGAAGTCTGCACCAGCTGTTTTTCGTCCTCATAGAAGGCGTGCTGGTCGACCAACATCTGCTCGTCACGCTCGCGGAACTTGGCGACGGTGCGGCGGGCCTCCGCCTCGCTGAAATCCAGGCCCCGCAACACCAGTTCTGAAAGGCGCAGGCTGGAGAGGAAGGTCTCACGCACCAGATCGTCCACCCCGACGTCCATCAGAAGATGGGCGGTGCGGCGGTTGCGGGCGCGGGCATAGATCTTGGCTTGGGGGAAATACTGGCGGCAGGTCTTGGCCAGGTTCACCACGTCGGTGGGGTCGGGAATGGCGATGACGATGATTTTAGCCGTCTCCGCCCCCACCGCGCGCAGCAAATCGAGCCGCGTGGCGTCGCCGAAATAGGCGATGTAGCCAAATTTCTTGACGTTATCGACGCTGTCGGGATCGGAATCGAGCGCATTGAAGCCGATGCCGCGGGAGATCAGCACCCGCGCGATCACCTGACCGAAGCGGCCGAAACCGCACAAGACCACCGGCGCCGGCGCGGCTTCGTTGATATTGGCGGCGTTGGCCGGGACGGTCTTCAGCAGCCGCGGCAGGATCCAGCGCTCAGACAGGCTGAACAGGATCGGGCTGACCAGCATGGAGAGGGCGACGATCAGATTGGCCTCGCCGGTCATTTCGCCGGTGAGCGCCCCCACCGCCCCGGCGGCTCCGAACAGCACGAAGGCGAACTCGCTGCCCTGGGATATGGCCAAGGAGAAGCGGACGGCGCTGGGATAGAGCTGTCCACGCACCCGCCCGAGAATGAAGGCGATCGCTGTCTTCAGCACCACCAGGGCCACGACGCCGACGGCGATCTTCAGCGGCTGATGGATGCCCAGGGCCACGTCCGTGGACATGCCCACTGACATGAAGAAGAAGCCCAGCAGCAGGCCTTCGAAGGGTTCCACATCCGCCTGCAGCTCGTGCCGATATTCGGACTCCGCCAGCACGACCCCGGCGGCGAAGGCCCCCAACGACATGGGCAGACCAGCCGCCCCGGCGAGAGCGGCCGCCCCCACCACGGTCAGCAAGGCGGTGGCGGTGAACAGCTCCCGCGTCTGGGCTCCGCCGATGGCGGCGAAGATCGGGCGCAGCAGGAAGCGTCCGCCGATCAATATGGCGGCCACGGCCCCCGCCGCCTTCAACACCCCCAGCCAGATCGGCCCATCGCTTTGTTGCCCGGCCAGGATCGGCACCAGGGCGATCAGCGGCACCGAAGCCAGGTCCTGGAACAAGAGTACGGCGAAGCTGTCGCGGCCGGAGACCAGGGTCAAGAGCTTGCGCTCGGACAACAAGGGCAGGACGATGGCGGTGGACGAGAGGGCCAAGCCCAACCCCAGGATCGTCGCCCCCGCCCAAGGGACGCCGAGCCAGTGGGCGATGAGGGTCAGCACCGTCCCTGTCACCCCGACCTGGGCGGCCCCGAGACCGAACACCGAGCGGCGCATGGACCAGACTCGCGGCAACCGCAGTTCCAGCCCGATGATGAACAGCAGCATCAGGACGCCCAGCTCGGCGATAGCGCCGATACTGGAGACGTCCGTGACTAGGCGCAGGCCGAACGGGCCGATCAGCACCCCAGCCACCAGATAGCCGAGGATGCTGCCCAGGCCGAACTTGCGCGACACGGACACCATCAAGACGGCGGCGGCGAGAAGAACAACGAGCGTGATCAGCATCCCCCACACCTCTCACAAGCAATCGCCGTGCGCCACCGGGCGAGCCCCCTTGCGACGCATCAATCCCAATGTTCAGCGAGAAATCCCGCCCGTTGCTTGCAGGCTGGGCAGGTGAACGCGCTGATCCAAGCGAACCGACTTATGTCGGAAAGACGACATTTCCCGCAGGATCTTCAATACTACAAGAGGGGAGGGAAGTACGCCGTGCGCGCGAATACAGATATTCAACCAGAGCGGTTAACCTCATCCTGCCCCTGCGACAATATCGCGCAGGACAACTCCATTGATGTCCTCCAATCTAAGCCAATCGGTTTCGATCCGGAGGAGTTATTGACGATCCGTAGAATCGTCTGCTCTTGTTGATCTTTGAAGCCTCTTTGTTGTTTGCACAAGCTTAACCCGAGACCGCTATTGTGAGTTGTCGGACAGTATTGGCGCCCTGGGCACCCTCTGAGCAAGGTTGAAATGACGGAGGACAGGCTGAGCCATTCGCGAAAACACGCCCCCTCCGATATCTCTGTCAGCCACGGCCCCTCAACGACGCCCTCGGCGACGGAACGGCTGGGCGACATCATGCTCATTCGGCGACGCCAGATCGCGTTCCGCCTGGCCATGATGGTCTTGATGGTGGTGTTCTTCAGCCGCTACGTCTCGTTCGCCGTGATGGCGGAGTGGACGATTGTCTATCTCGCCCTGCAGGCCTGGGAGTTTTTTGTCCTGCCTTGGGCCGCTTTCGGAACAGCGACCGGCGGGCTGCGCAGCGCGCTATGCCTCGGCACTATAGCCTTGAACAGCATCATCTTCGGGTTTCCGGCGATTCTGTGGACTATCTACAGCGGGTTGCTGGGTCTGGTGTGCGCCGCCTATCTCCTCTCCGGCGCCATCTTGAACACAGTGTTCACCACCCGCGACTGCAAGCCCGCCTTCATCGCCTCCCTGTCTCCATTTCTGATCTATGTCACCGCCGGCGCCTTGCTCGCTTCGGGCCTGCACCTACAGCTGGCCACCGTCGGCACGGTGGCCATCGCCGGCGCCATGATGAGCACCTCGGCAGTCATCCTATGGATCGCGGCCTCTAGGACCCAGCGATCGGAATCGGCCGCCCTTTTGGCCCTCGGCGAACGAGAGCTTCAGTTAGAGCGGGCCTTGCAGCGGGCCGAAGAGGCCAGCCAGGCCAAGAGCGCCTTCCTGGCCAATATGAGCCATGAGCTGCGCACCCCCTTGAACGGCGTCTTGGGCATGGCCAGCGTTCTGGCCCGCACTCCCTTGGCCGCCGACCAGGCGGAAATGGTGGATGTGATCCACGGCTCGGCCAAAAGCCTGCAGACCCTGTTGTCCGACATTCTGGACCTGGCCAAGATCGAGGCGGCCCAGATCGACTTGCATATCGAAGCGGTGACGCCTGCCGAGATAGGGCGCAATGTCGCCGCCCTGTTCGGCGCGGCGGCGGCGGAAAAGGCCCTGAGCTTCACTGTGAACGTCGACGAAGCGTCTTCAGACGCTGTCCTCACCGACGGCGGGCGCATCGCCCAGATCCTCACCAACCTTTGCAACAACGCCTTGAAATTTACCGAGCGCGGAGGTGTCGCCCTCTCGGTTCGCACCGTCGCCGTCGGGGTGCGCCGGCAAGTGTCCTTCGCCGTTTCCGACACCGGCATCGGGCTTTCGGACGCCGCGCGGCTGAGGATATTCGAGCGCTTCGCTCAAGCCGACGATTCCATCACCCGCCGTTTTGGCGGCACGGGCCTGGGCCTATCGATCTCCAAGGACCTTTGCGATCTCCTCGGCGGGCATATCGACGTGACGTCGGCCGAGGGCGCGGGGGCCACCTTCACAGTCACTTTCGACCTGCCCGCCGCCGACGCCCCGCTCGCCAGCCATGCGCGCGCGCCGACCAAGGAAAGCATTGAGCACACCGCCCCGGGCCTGCGTCCTCGTGTGCTTTTGGTGGAGGATCACCCGGTGAACCGGCGGGTGGTGCAGCTGATCCTGCAAGATCTGGCCGACGTGGATACGGCGGTGAACGGGCTTGAGGGAGTCGAGGCCGCTGAGACCAACGCCTATGACGTCATCCTGATGGACATGCAGATGCCGGTGATGGACGGGATCACGGCCACCCGCGCCATACGCACAGCTGAAAATGTGGGCGGGCGCGGCCACACGCCGATCCTCATGCTCACCGCCAACGCCCTGCCCGAGCATGTGAACGCCTCGCTGGACGCCGGCGCCGACGCCCACCTATCCAAGCCCATTACCGCCGAAGCGCTGATCACCGCCATGGAAAGCGCCCTGGACGATGCAGTGGAGACTCGCTCGTCGTGCGACGCGGCGCTCGCAGAGCGCGCCGCCGGTTAGATCAAGCCAGCCAACGGCGAGGACGGATCGGCGTAGAGCTTCTTGGGCATTCGCCCGGCCAGATAGGCTTCCCGCCCCGCGATCACGGCGTGTTTCATGGCTCGCGCCATGCGGATTGGATCGCGTGCGCCCGCTATGGCGGTGTTCATCAGAACCGCGTCGCAGCCGAGCTCCATGGCCACAGTGGCGTCCGACGCCGTACCCACCCCGGCGTCGACCAGCACCGGCACCCCCGCCTGCTCGACGATCAGGCGGATGTTCACCTTGTTCTGGATGCCGAGGCCCGAGCCGATCGGGGCGGCGGCGGGCATGATGGCGGCGGCGCCCGCCTCCTCCAACTTCTTGGCGAAGACCACGTCGTCGGTGCAATAGACCATCACGTCGAAACCTTCGGAGACCAGCAGCTTCAGGGCCCGCAAGGTCTCCTCCATATCTGGATAGAGGTGGGGGGTGTTGGAGAGCACCTCCAGCTTCACCAGGCTCCAGCCGCCGGCTTCGCGAGCCAGGCGCAGGGTTCGCACCGCCTCCTCCCCGGTAAAGCAGCCGGCGGTGTTGGGGAGGAAGGTGTAGCGGTCGGGCTTAACGTAATCCACCAGCATGGGCTTGGAGGGATCGGACAGGTTCACCCGGCGCAGGGCCACGGTGACGATCTCGGCGCCCGAGGCCTCTGCGGCGGCGGCGTTCAGGGCATAGTCGGTGTACTTGCCGGTGCCGATGATCAGGCGAGACTGAAAGGTGCGGCCTGCCACAGTCCAGGTGTCGGCGGCGGTGACGGCGGGGATATTCAGGGGCGCGTTCATGGGCGGTATTTAAGCTCGCGTGCGCGGTCCCGCCAGCGATTTGAGGGCCGTGTTGAGCTCCACCTTGCCCTCAGCTGAACAGCAGCGGCATCCGCTCGAACGTCCGCAGTCTGGCCGGATGCCAGTGGGGAGACATGATCCGCTGTTGCGCCGCCTTCTAAGGGGCGATTTGCCGCGCCGGCGATTAACCGGGTCCGGCAGGTTGGTCCCTTATCTTGGCGCCCATCCGGCCATGACAGGTGATCCTTGAAAACCCAGCCGCTCATTCGCATTGTCTATGCCAGCCGCGCCACCCCGGAGTGTATGGCGAACCTGAGCGAAAATATTGAACAGATCCTCGCATCGGCGATTGGCAATAATCGGCCCAAAGGCATAACCGGCCTTCTGATCGCACATCGAGGATGGTTTCTACAGGCCTTGGAAGGGCCAACTGACGAGGTCCACCAGCTTTTCAAACATATTTGCGCCGATCGCAGACATCGCGACGCGACCGTCCTTGGCGAATGCGCCATCCAGATACGCGAATTCGGGCTTTGGAGCATGTGCGCGCGTCAACTCTCGCCAACCGACGCGCTGATCCTTGGGGAGCTTGATCGGCGGCCGACCTTTGAGCCGGCGAACTTTCCAGAACGCGCCGTGATGCGTTTGTTGCGAACGGTCGCCGGCGTGCACAAACTCTCGCTGACCCAGCAGCAGGGCCTTGCATCGGCCTAGACCCGCTTCTGTTCCCTACCCCCCGCCGATGAAATGCACGATCTCGATCCGGTCGCCGTCGGCCATGGCAGTCGCCGCATAGCGAGAGCGCGGAACGATCTCGAGGTTCCGTTCCACCGCCACCTTGCGCACATCCAAACCCAGGCTGATGACCAGGGCCGCCACATCGGCCGCTGCTGTCGTCCGGTCTTCGCCGTTGATCGTCAAACGCATGGCGCTCGCACCTAAATCCATCCCCGCTTGTGACGATTGGGTCACAGCGATACAAGTCCGCCCTCTTGAACCACAACCCCTAGCCAATCGCGGCCCATGCCCAAACCGATTTTCGTGCTGAACGGCCCCAATCTGAACCTTTTGGGAACCCGCGAGCCCCACATCTATGGCGCCGAAAGCCTGGACGATCTTCGCACCCGTTGCGAGGCCGCGGCGGCGGCGCGCGGCTATGCGGTGGTGTTTCGCCAATCCAATCGCGAGGGCGATCTGGTGGACTGGCTGAATGAAGCGCGAACCGCCGCTTCCGCCGTCGTTCTGAACGCTGCCGCCTACAGCCACACCTCCGTCGCCATCTACGACGCCATTAAGGCGATGGCCACGCCGGTGGTGGAATGTCATCTGTCCAACCCCCAGGCGCGCGAAGCTTTTCGGCACGTGAGCATGGTGTCTCCCGCCGCCAAGGGCGTCATTTCCGGCTTCGGCGCCAAGGGCTATGAGCTGGCCATCGAAGCAGCCGTCCATCTGGCCGCATCGCAAGACGCTGAAAAAGCGTAGAATCGTTTAGGATCAGGAATGACGTCTTTAAAGGATACGGCCGAGTCTATGGAAACCCCGGCGGACGCTCCCGACAACAGCATCGATACGCGCCTGGTGCGCAAGCTCGCCGGCATCCTGAAGGACACTGGCCTGTCGGAGATCGAGATCGAGAAGGGTGACCTGCGCATCCGCGTAGCCCGCGAACTCACAGCCGTCCCCACCCACTTAGTATCAGCACCCCAAGCCTACGCCTCGGCCCCCGCCGCCGTGAGCGCCCCGGCCGCCGTTGCCGTCGCCCCTGCCGAGCGCAAGGGCGATCTGGTGAAATCCCCCATGGTCGGCACCGTCTACATGCAGGCCCAGCCGGGCAATCCGCCCTTCGTCCGCGTCGGCGACAAGGTGGCTGAGGGCCAAACCCTGATGATAGTCGAGGCCATGAAGACCATGAATCCCATCCCCGCGCCCCGTGGCGGCGTGGTGGCCGAAATCCTGGTCGAGGACAGCCAGCCGGTGGAATATGGCGCGCCATTGATCGTGCTCGAGTAGCCCCCGTGTTCAAGAAGATCCTCATCGCCAACCGGGGCGAGATCGCGCTTCGGGTGCACCGCGCCTGCAAGGAGATGGGCATCGCCACCGTCGCCGTGCATTCGGAAGCCGACGCCGGCGCCATGCACGTGCGCCTGGCCGACGAGAGCGTCTGCATCGGGCCCGCGTCGGCCGCCAAGAGCTATCTGAACATTCCCGCCATCATCGCCGCCGCCGAGATCACGGGCGCGGAGGCCATCCACCCAGGCTACGGGTTCCTCTCGGAAAACGCCCGCTTCGCCGAGATCATCGGCGCCCATGGCCTGACTTTCATCGGGCCGAAGCCCGAGCACATCCGCATCATGGGCGACAAGATCAGCGCCAAGCAGACGGTGAAGGACGCCGGCATCCCCGTGGTGCCCGGTTCCGACGGCGGCGTGGAAACGGTGGAAGAGGCCTTTGCGGCCGCAGACTCCATCGGCTTCCCGGTGCTGATCAAGGCCGCCGCCGGCGGCGGCGGGCGCGGCATGAAGGTGGCCAAGACCGCCGACCAGTTGGAAGAAGCGGTGCAGACCGCCCAGACCGAGGCCAAGGCCGCGTTCGGCGACGGCACGGTCTATATGGAGCGCTACCTCCAAAAGCCCCGCCATATCGAAATCCAGGTGATCGCCGACAGCTTCGGCACGGTCTGTCACCTGGGCGAGCGCGACTGCTCCCTGCAGCGCCGCCACCAGAAGGTCTTGGAAGAAGCCCCCTCCCCGGCCCTAACCTCAGCCGAGCGGGAGAAGATCGGCCAGACCGTGGTCGAGGCCATCGCCAAGATCGGCTATTTGGGCGTCGGCACCATCGAGTTCCTGTACGAGGACGGCGAATTCTTCTTCATCGAGATGAACACCCGCCTGCAGGTGGAGCATCCGGTCACCGAGGCCATCACCGGCATCGACCTGGTGCGCGAACAGATCCGCATCGCCGCGGGGCTCCCCCTGTCGTTCAGCCAGAAGGACATCGTCTTTGAGGGGCATTCCATTGAGTGCCGCATCAACGCAGAGAACCCACGCACCTTCGCCCCATCGCCCGGCTTGGTGACGGACTTTCACGCCCCGGGCGGCCTCGGCGTGCGGCTGGATTCCGCCCTCTACGCCGGCTACTCGATCCCACCCTATTACGACAGCCTGATCGGCAAGCTGATCGTACACGGCCGAGACCGGCCAGAAGCCATCGCCCGCATGAAGCGGTGCCTCGGCGAGATGGTCGTCGGCGGGGTGGAGACCACCACCCCTCTCTTCCAGGACCTGCTCAAGGAACCCGACATCGTCGCCGGCCGCTACGACATCCACTGGCTAGAACGCTGGATGGCGGCGCAGGGCTGACAGCGGGATGGGCCGCACCCATCTCCTCTCCCCCTCGAAGGGGGAGAGGCCGGGAGTGGGGGTGAACACACCGCCGCTTCCGGACGGACGATTGAGGCGCAAGGCCTCTTGCACTGAACCTTTCTGCCGCGGCGCGCGCACCCCCATCCTCGTCCCTTCCCCCTTCGAGGGAGAAGGGACGTGACCTTTGGCCCCGATGAGTTGATCGCCTGCTACGCCAACGGCATCTTCCCCATGGCCGACAGCCGGGACGATATCGGTCTGCGGCTGATCGATCCTGAGTTGCGCGGCGTGATCCCGCTGGATGGGTTCCACCTATCGCGCCGCCTCGCCCGCACGGTGAAGAGCGACCGCTTCGAGGCGCGCATCGACACCGCCTTTTCCGCCGTGGTCTCTGCCTGCGCCGCGCCGGCGCCGGGACGGGAGGACACCTGGATCAGCGCCGGGATCGAGGCCCTCTATGCCGAACTGTTCGCCCGCGGCCAGGCCCACAGCGTGGAATGCTGGTTTGGTGGGGCGCTGGTGGGCGGCCTCTATGGGGTGTCGTTGGGCGGCGCCTTCTTCGGCGAAAGCATGTTCTCCACCGAGACCGACGCTTCGAAAGTCGCACTAGCCCATCTGGTCGCGCGGCTCATCGTCGGCGGCTACACCCTGCTCGACACCCAGTTCATGACCGAGCATCTGGCGCAATTTGGAGCGCAGGAGATCTCCCGCCGCACCTATCGCCGGCGACTGGCTGCGGCCCTGCCGATACAAGCGGACTTCTACGCCATGGAGCCCTACCCCCCAGGCGCCGCCGTCTTGCAGGCGATCAGCCACAGGTCGTAGATCGGGTGCTCGACCGGGTGCAGGGTCGGGGACGATGCGAACATCCAGCCCTTGTAGATCTGCCGGGGCGGCGCCACCGCCCGCCCAGCCAGCACTTCCGGCTGGGACTGCACCTCAACGTAGGCGATGCTGTCGTTGATGTTCTCGTCCGCCGCCGTGGTTTCGCAGGCGCGCACGGTCAGGATCAGCCCCTTATAACGCACCGGCTCGCCCACCTTCGCCTCAAACCGCAGGGTCTCCGCGGTGATCTTGTCCACCCCCTGCAGGATGGCGGCGCTGAAGCGGGGGCGCTTCAGGGGCTCAGGCGGGGGTGTGGGGGCGTCGGGCGTCTTGGGGGCGGCCGGGCGAGGTGCGGCGTCGGCTTGCACCGGAGGGCCGGGGGCGACGATCTCGGGCGAGAGGGCCGATGGGGGCATCAGCGGCACGGTGGGCGCTCCGGGGGATGGCGCCGCCGCGGGGGCCGGCGGGCTGGCCGGCCGCGCCGGCGGCTGTTCCTGAGCCGAGGCCAGACCCGCGGCGCCCAGGCTGAGGCCCAGCCCAGCCACGAGGGCGGCCAGACCTGCAACCAGGGCGGAGGGGCGCATGCTAGCGCCCCGTGGGCGCCGGATAGGGATCGCTCGCCGGCGCGGCGGCCGCCGGGGTCGCCGATTGAGCGCCGGCCGGCGCAGCCCCCGATTGCGGACGCAACACCTGGCCGATCAGGCCGAACAGGTCCACCGCCCCCTGGGTGTTTTGGAACTGGGCGCCCGGCTTCATATCGTCGGGCGAGCCGCCCGGCTCGATGGCGATATGCTGGCCGCCGAGCAGGCTGTCGGAGGTGATCTTGACGGTGGAATCCTCAGGCAGCTTCACCCCTTGGTTCACCTGGATGTAGGTCTCGGCCTGAAAGGTCTTGGGATCGAGCACGATGGTGGAGACGGCGCCCACCTTCACCCCCGCCACCTTTACGTCGGCGCCGGGGGCCAGCGAGCCCACCTGGCCGAACTTGGCGATCAGCTCATAGCCGCTGTTGTGCTTCAAAGCCCCCGCGTGGCTCAGCGCATAGACCAAAAACACCCCGGCGGCGGCCAGCACCACCGCGCCGACGCCGGTCTCCGCCCACTGTTCGCCTTGCGCCATGACCTACTCCGGACGCCAGGGCTGATAGTCGCCCGCCGCCGCAGCCCGCTTGCCGCTGCGCAGGATCGAGCCGCGCGGGCGCCAAGCGAAGGGGGTGCCGGTGAGATTGGGAATATGGGGCTTTTCCCAGGACTGGATCTTCAAGGGCGCCACGGTCGGCGGCTCCTTAAAG
>JAMFTA010000109.1 GCA_026225565.1 Caulobacter sp.
GATGGCGTTGGAGCCGCCGCCCACGCAGGCGACCAGGGCGTCGGGCAGCCGGCCCTCCATCTCCAGGATCTGATCGCGCGTCTCCAGACCGATCACCGCCTGGAAGTCGCGCACCATGGCCGGATCGGGGTGGGGGCCGGCGGCGGTGCCGATGATGTACTAGGTGTCGGCCACATTGGTCACCCAGTCGCGCAAGGCCTCGTTCATCGCGTCCTTCAACGTGCCGTTGCCATTGGTCACCGGATTGACGGTGGCGCCCAGCAGCTTCATGCGGAAGACGTTGGGCTTTTGCCGCTCCACGTCCACCGCCCCCATGTAGATCACGCAAGGCAGGCCGAAACGCGCGCAGACGGTGGCGGTGGCCACCCCGTGTTGCCCGGCGCCGGTCTCGGCGATGATGCGGGTGCGGCCCATGCGCATGGCCAGAAGGATCTGGCCCATGCAGTTGTTGATCTTGTGCGCGCCGGTGTGGTTCAGCTCGTCGCGCTTGAAATAGATCTTGGCCCCGCCGTAGTGCTGGGTCAGGCGCTCGGCGAAATAGAGGGGCGAGGGGCGGCCCACATAGTGCTTCAGATAGCCGTCGAGCTCGGCCTGAAAGGTCGGATCGGCCTTGGTCGCCTCATAGGCGTCGTTCAGCTCCAAAACCAGCGGCATCAGGGTTTCGGGCACATAGCGCCCGCCATAGTCGCCAAAGCGCCCTTCGGCGTCGGGATAGGCCGAATAGTCGTTGGGCTTCAGACCGGGAGGCTTGGCGGTCGTTTCTGGGAAGGGAGCGTTCAACGGAGGGATCAATCTCTGCGCGCGGCGGCCAGAAAGGCCGAGATCAAGGCCGGGTCCTTTAGCCCCGCCCCGCGCTCCACGCCAGAGGAAACGTCCACCATCTTGGCGCCTGAGCGCTTGATGGCCTCGCCGATATTCCAGGGGTCGAGCCCGCCGGCCAGGAACCACGGCCGCTCCAGCCGCACCCCGTGCAGAATGTCCCAGTCGAAGGTCGCGCCGTTGCCGCCGGGCAGATCCGCGTCTTCCGGGGCCTTGGCGTCGAACATCAGATAGTCGGCGACGGCGTTGTAGTCGCGGCCGGCGACGGCGATCTCAAGCGTGGTGGAGACGGGGACCGCCTTGATCGCCTCGGCGCCGGTTCGGCCCTTGACCTCGCGCACCCGCGCCGGGGTCTCGTGGCCGTGCAGCTGGATCAGGTCGGGGGAAAAGCCGCGCATGATCTCGTCCAGCCGCTCGTTGGTGGGATCGACGGTGACGGCCACGGTGCGAACGTTGCTGGATTTGGCGCCCGCCGACAGGCGGGCGGCGGTCTCCGGCGCCACATGGCGGGGCGACTTTTCAAAAAACACAAATCCAAGGAAGGACGCGCCGCCCGTAAGCGCGCTATTAACGGCTTCAGGCGTGGATAGACCGCAGATTTTGACGAGGCTTGCCATGAAACGCAGCCATGACCGGATGAAACCTCGGAGGCAAGCCCGGAACGGGTGGCTTGGCCGTTGCGTTCCTACCGGCGAACGCCCAGATTTGCAGGGCGAGAGGAGTGCTATGTTGCAGGTGATCGACGAGGCGGTTGATAAGTTGAACGCTCTGGGCCGCGAAGCCGCGCGCCGGGCCGACGACGGCGCATCCTATCTGAACGGCCTGACCAAGGAGGCCGCCAAGCGGGCCGACGGCGGGGCCAGCTATCTGAACAACCTCACCCGCGAAGCCGCGCGGTTGGCCGACGACAGCGCCCACAACGCGTTCGAGCGCGCCCGCACCGAGCGGGTGTCTTGGACCATGGTGGCGGGCGCCCTGGGGGTCGGTTTTGTCACCGCCTTCGCCTTGCTCAATTCCAAGAAGGCCGCCGTGGCCACCTCCACCGCCATGACCGGCGACTGGTTCGAGGTCTTGTCGGTGGAGCGCCGCCGGATCGAGCGCCTGTTCAAGCAGATCGCCGCCACCAGCGACGAGCAGGGTCTGAAGCGCGGCCGTTTGCTGGACGCCCTCAGCGCCGCCCTGACCAAGCATTCGCTACAGAAAGAGAATGTGATCTATCCGGCCCTGCGGGGGTCCGATCAGGGCGCCTCCTCGACCCACCTGGCGGCCGAGCAGTTCGAGATCAAGACCTATCTCTATGAGCTGGACGCCCTGCCCAAGGACGACCCCCGCTGGATGCGCAAGCTGAAGGCGCTACAACACCTGGTGGAGGAGCATATGCGTGAGGAGGAGGAGACGGTGTTCCCACCCTTCCACGAAACCCTCTCGCCGGCCGAGAACGCCCGCCTGACCCGGGCGATGAACCGCGAAGCGCTGAAACTGGCGTAAGCCGGCTCAGGCGGCCTCAGACCAAAATGACAGTATCGCTGTAGGCCGCGATCTTCCGATCATGGGTGATCAGGCGCAGGGGCTCGGCGAGCGCCTGCGCTGCCAACAGCCTGTCGAACGGATCGCGATGCAGTGGAGGCAAGGTTTCCCCGTGCAGCGTATGGCGGGCCTTGAGGTCCAGAGGCGTCAGGCCTGACGCGACGAACAGTTGCATCGCTC
Organism: Caulobacter sp.; assembly: GCA_026225565.1. Taxonomy (GTDB): domain Bacteria; phylum Pseudomonadota; class Alphaproteobacteria; order Caulobacterales; family Caulobacteraceae; genus CAIOYC01. The sequence continues at coordinate 2,527 of JAMFTA010000109.1, forward strand.
GTGCGGCGGATATGGGCATGGGATCGGCCCTCCTGCCCGGCAACGCATATTTGACGCCGATTTCCCAAAGGCTGATGACGCTGAAGAATAGCTCGTTGGTTTCATCACCGAGGATGTCGAGCGCCTGTCGTGACAGGCGTTGGTCGCGCGTAATCGCCCACACCGCAATGTGGGTGTCCAGCAGCAGCTTCATTCGTCAGCCAAGACCTGCGATGGCTCGAACATCTCCAGGACTTCCTCGTTATAGGCGTCGAAATCCTCAGGCGCCTTGAACTCACCTTCCGCCAAACCGATCAGCATTCCGCCGCGCTTGGGCGCCATGGGCATTATCCGCACCGCCGGCTTGCCGTTGCGAGCGACGATGATTTCGCTCTCCGCTCCGCTCTCGACGTCACTGACGAGCTTTGAGAAGTGAGTTTTCGCTTCGAGCATGTTGACGATGCGCATGGCGCCGGCTCCTTAGTCAGCCCTGACTAAGATAGCAGTTTACCCCCGCGTCTTCAACGAATCGCGGATTTCCATCAGCAGCGACTCGGTGGTGGTGGGGGCCGGCGGGGCGGCGGGGGCCTCGGCCTCTTTCTTGCGCAAGTTGTTCACCAGCTTGACGATGAGGAAGATCACCACGGCGATGATGAAGAACTGGATCAGGGTGTTGATGAAGGCGCCATAGGCGATGGCCACTTCCGGCTTCTTGGCGGCGGCGTCGGCGGCCTTCAGAACGATCTTCAGCTGGGAAAAATCGATGCCGCCGGTGATCAGTCCGATCGGCGGCATGACGATCTGGTCCACAAGGCCGGTGACGATCTTGCCGAAGGCCCCGCCGATGATCACCCCGACCGCCAGATCCACCACATTGCCCCGCGCAATGAAGTCGCGAAATTCAGACGTCATGCTCATGTAGTCGCTCCAGCTTGGCCGCAAGCTCGCCCGCGTGCGCCGCAACGTCAACCCGGCGGTTGTTGGGGCCGGCGGCTACTGTCCGATGAACAGCTCGCGCGATGGGCAGAGGTCGGCGATCAGGCACGCCTGGCACTTGGGCCGCCGGGCGATGCAGATGTAGCGCCCATGCAGGATCAGCCAGTGATGAGCGCGGGTCAGGTAGGGGGCCGGCACGATGGCCATCAACTCGGCCTCCACCGCGTCCGGCGTCTTGCCGCTGGCGAGCTTCAGCCGGTGGGCGACGCGGAACACGTGGGTGTCGACGGCGATGGCCGGCTCGATGTCCAACTCGTTCAGCACCACGCTGGCGGTCTTGCGGCCGACGCCGGGCAGGCTCTGCAGCGCCTCCCGGTTCAACGGAACCTCGCCGCCGTGCCGGTCCACCAGGATGTGGGCGGCGGCGATCACATTCTTGGCCTTGGTGCGATAGAGGCCAATGGATTTGATGTGCTCGATCAGCCCCGCCTCGCCCAGCGCCAGCATCTTCTGCGGGGTGTCGGCGATGGCGAAGAGGGGGCCTGTGGCCTTGTTGACCGACACATCGGTGGCCTGGGCCGAGAGGGCGACGGCGGTCACCAGGGTATAGGGGTTGCGGTAGTGGAGTTCGGTCTTCGGATGGGCGCTGGTCGCGGCGAACCGATCGAAGATTTCCTGCACCCGCGCCTTTTCCTTGGGCGACAGGCGCTTGGCGGGCTTGGGGCGGGGGGATGCGATCTTCATGCTTCGGCCGTAGCGCAACCGCGTGCGAACGCCTAGCTTTCCAGGGCATGTCCGATCCGCCGATCCTCTACATGGACCACCCGATCCGACCGCACCGGTCGCTGTCCAAGCGCGGCATGGCGGCGATCCTCGGCGTACTGATCGCCTATAACCTGATCCTCACCGTCTTCATGCTGGCGATCGGGGCGTTTCCGGTGCCGATCTTTCTGGGGCTGGACGTCTTGGGGGTGCTGATCGCCTTCTCCGTCTCCAACGCCCGCGCCCAGCGGGGCGAGCGGGTGCAGGTCAGCCACGACGCGGTGACGGTGCTGCGCGAGGCTGGAGAGCGCCGGCAGACTCTATGGACCTCTCCCACCGTCTTCACCCGGGTGGAGATCGACAGGCAGGACGAGCGGGTGGCGCGGGTGCGGGTGCGCCTGGCCCGCCGCTCCCTGGCCGTCGGCGCGGCGCTCGGGCCCGCCGAGCTGGCCGAATTCGCCGTCGAGCTGCAGGCGGCGATCAGCAGCGCCCTTGCGGAACGGCACGCTTGAGCTTCAAAGGCGGCCGGTGGCGTAGCGAAGAGTTCTGAAACCGCAGTTCCAATAGCCCCTAAGGCCCATGGTGGAACGATACGGCGATGGCGTCTGCGGGTGTCGAGCAGCTGTGATGGCGGTCAAGTCTGCGCTCCACGCGGATCGATGCTTGAGCATGGCGTTGAGGATGACGATGAGCCGGCGCATGCAGGCGACCAGGGCGACCTTGGGTGGTTTTCCCGCTTTGCGCAGGTGGTTGTAGGAGGCCTTCAGCAGAGGATTGTGCTGCACCGCCGATAGGGTGGCCATGAAGAGCACGTTGCGCACGCTGGCTCGCCCGCCCCAGACGGACCGGGCGCCGCGCATCTTGCCAGAATCGCGGTTGAAGGGGGCGACGCCGACCAGGGCGGCGATTTGCCGGCCGCTGAGCTGGCCCAGCTCCGGCAGTTCGGCGATCAGGGTCTTGGCCAGGACCGGGCCGGCGCCGGGGGCTGTGCGGATCAGGGCCTCGTCGGCGCGCCAGGCCGGGCTCATGCGGATCGTCCCGTCAAGATCGTCGTCCGCCTGGGCGATCTCGGCGTCCAGCCAAGCCAGATGCCGCTCCAAGCCGGCGCGGACGGGGGCTGACAGGCGGGTTTGCAGCCGGGTCTTCTCGGCCTTGCGCATGTCCAGGAGCTGGCGGCGGCGGGTCACCAGATCGCGCAGGGCATAGGCCTGATCGTCCTGCAGGGGCCGGGCCTGCGGCTTCACCGCCAGGGCGAAGGCGGCCAGGACGCGCGCGTCGATCTTGTCGGTCTTGGCCAGCTTGCCTGTGGCTTTGGCGAAGTCGCGCACCTGGCGGGGATTGACCACCGCCACCGCCAGACCCGCGGCGGCCAGGGCGGCGACCGCTTCGCGCTCATAGCCGCCGGTGGCCTCGAGCACCACCAGTTCGGGGCCATGGCGCTTCAGCCAGGCGACCAGCTTGGGCAGATCGGACGCCGCCACGGTGATGTGCTCGCCGGCCCTGCCTGGGAGAGAGGGGGCGAGGGCGGCGTCCAGGCGATATTTGGAGACGTCGATACCGGCATAGAGGGCTTGTTCAGTCATGGGCTCCCACCTGGTGCATGCGAGCTCAGCCGTTCCGGCCGGCTCAATCAGCTGTTCGGAGTGACACAACACAGGCGGTCGCCGCCCAAGCTTGACACGGGATCGGGTCCCAGGGACGCGACGAGCTGGCGACCGCCACGATCAAACCTCAAGATCCGACCGCTTGTCCATCATACGAGGACGCGAAGCGCCGCTCCGCGGCGGCCCCTGCGGGGCCGTCCTTGACAGCCGCAAACGCTCGGCGACAATTTCCTCCAAGGACTTAAGGGCGGATCGGGTCGGAGGGGGCGCGGCTGAAGCGAGCGGACCTTCCCTCATAAACGCACGCCACTCGTATCCCTCATTGTCATCCCGGACGGCGAAGCCGATCCGGGACCCAGGACTGTGGGTGGAATGCTGGGTCCCGGATAAGCCGCTGCGCGTCTTTCCGGGATGACAGGTGTTGGGGTGGCGGGAGAGCAAAGCCCCTAAGGCATAGCGTCCAACCGCGCGTCCTCCGCCTCCATCCCCGGCGGCTCGGGCGGCAGCGTCGCCCAGGGCAACTCCTTGTTCAGCACCAGCGACCAGCGGGTCAGCCACTCCAGGCCGTCTGGGCCGGCATAGGTATCGACCAGGCTATAGGCTGGATCGGTCATCGCCCGATCCAGGGTCACGGCGTGCAGGTCGTTGGCGGTCAGGATGGCGGCTAGCTGCTCGATGCTGTCGGCGTTCAGGCGGCTGGCGTGCAAGAGGAAGACGAAGGCTGGCCGCCGGCCTAAGAGCTCCAGCCCCGCCTGGCGATACCAGGGCACGATGGCGGCGGTGAAGGCGAGGTAGGAGGCCTGCACCCGCGCCGCCTGCGCCTTGTCGTGGTGCAGGACGGCGTTGTCGTAGACCAGGGCGAACATCCAGTCGGAATTCTCCATGGTCACAGGCGCGGTGCGATAGCCGTGGGCGGCCAGCCACGCCTCGAAGGTCTGGCGAACCTCCGCCGTCGGCCCGGTCTCCAGATAGGGGGGACGATACCAGTGGGGCGAGCGGCCGTGGGCGGCCAGGAGGGCGCGGGTCACCGTCTCGCCCCGGGCGACGTCGGCGATGTAGTCGGCCACCGGCGTGGTGCTCAGGGAGCCGTGGGAATAGCTGTGGTTGCCAAGGTCCATGCCGGCGTCCAGCCACGCCGTCAAAAGGGCGATGCGGCGGGGCTTGTCGGGGCCCTCGAGCTTGCTCTCGTTGACGAAGCCGATGGCCGGCAGGCGGTGACGCTTCAGCCCCGCCAGCAGCTCCCTGGTGGTGACCTCGGCGTAGGCGGTGGCGTGGCTGAGGGATATTTGCGGCAAATCGTCGAAGGTCAGGGCCACATCTTCGGCGCGGGCGGCGCCGGCGCCGGCCGTCAGCAAGGCCAGGGCGACCGCCGCAAGAGTGGAAACGCGCATGGAGGGCCGATCTAGCAAAGGGAGGCGGCGGCAATGCCCCCGCGGCGTTTGCGCTCCACCCCCTTTCCACTCTAGCACGCCCGGCGCGCGACGCAGCCGCTTCGACGTTTCTAGAAGGCCGGCAAGAGGATGGCGCGGGCCTGGGCGGCGTCCAGCTTGATCTGGTCCAGCATGGCGTCCCAGCTGTCGAAGTTCTGGTCGCCGCGCTGGTATTTGATGAAATAGGTCTCCAGGGTCTCGCCGTAGATGTCCTCGTCGAAGTCGAACAGATGCACCTCCAGCCGCTCCTCGGTCCCATTCACGATCGGGCGGGGCCCGACGTAGGAGACCCCGGCGATCTCGCGCCCGTCGGCCAGGCGCGTGCGCGTGGCGTAGATGCCGAACTTGGGGCGCAGGTAATCGCCCAGCGGGATGTTGGCGGTGGGAAAGCCGATGGTGCGCCCGAGCTTGTCCCCGTGCTCCACCACCCCCTCCACGGCGAAGGGGCGGCCGAGGATGGCGGCGGCCTTCTCGGGCTCGCCGTCGCGCAGGGCCTGACGGATGGCGGAGGAGGAGAACTTCTCACCCCCCTCGCTGGCCACCGGCTCGGCGATGGAGACGCCAAAGCCGTAGCGCTGGCCGAACAGTCGCAGCCGCTCGGGGCTTCCGGTGCGCTCCCAGCCGAAGGAGATGTCGAAACCGGCGGCCACGTGCCGGGCGCCCAGGGCCTCGGCCAGGACGATGTGAGCGAACGCCTCGTCGGTAAAGTGGGCCATCTCCTCGTCGAAGGGCAGGATGTAGAAACGCTCGACGCCCAGCTCGTCCAGGGTCCGCGCCTGCTGGTCGTTGGTCATCAGCCGAAAGGGTTCGGTCTCGCGGCCGAAATAGC